>JANYAZ010000303.1 GCA_025361045.1 Geothrix sp.
GGCGGCGTGCGGGCCCTGCAGGCCCTGCGCATCAAGCCCGACGTCTACCACTTCAATGAGGGTCACGCCCTGTTCGCCGGGTTCGAGCTCATCCACCAGCGCATGGCCAAGGGCGCCACCTTCGAGACGGCTCTGGCCAAGACGCGCGAAGAGGTGGTCTTCACCACCCACACGCCCATCGTGCAGGGCAACGAATCCCACCCCATTGACCGCTTCCGCTACATGGGCGCCAATCTGGGCCTCACCAAGGCGCAGCTCAGGCAGCTGGGCGGCAGCCCCTTCAACATGACCGTGGGGGCGCTGCGGATGTCCCGCATCGCCAACGCCGTGGCCGACCTGCACCGCGTCACCGCCAACGGCATGTGGAAGAAGGTCGAGGGCCGCTGCGAGATCATCGGCATCACCAACGCCATCCACCGCCCCACCTGGGTGGACCCGCGCATGCTCGACCTGGCGGCCGCCTGTGACGGCTCGAAAAAGGCCAGGGAGGCGCTCTGGAAGGCGCACCTGGACAACAAGAAGAAGCTCATCGCGTTTGTGGAGGGACGCACCGGTGTGAAACTGGACGCCGAACAACTGCTCATCGGCTTCTCCCGCCGGGCCGCGCCCTACAAGCGCTCCAACTTCATCTTCACCGACCGCAAGTTCATCGAACCCCTGCTCAAGTCTGGAAGACTCCAGATCGTTTTTTCCGGCAAGGCCCACCCCCTGGATGACAACGGCAAGATGATCGTCGAGAACATCCTGGAGATGACGAAACGCTACCCCAACAGCGTGGTCTTCCTCGAGAACTACGACATGGAGATCGGCCGCATGCTCACCCGCGGTTCGGACGTGTGGCTCAACAATCCTCGGCGACCGAAGGAAGCCTCCGGCACCTCGGGCATGAAGGCCGCCATGAACGGCGTGCTGAACCTCTCCATCCTGGATGGCTGGTGGCCCGAGGCCTGCGATCACGGCGTCAACGGCTGGCAATTCGGCGATGGCTTCGAGAGCGACGACGAGGCCGTGCTGGATAAGCACGACTTCAAGGCCTTCAAGAAGGTGCTGGCCGAGGAAGTGCTGCCCACCTACTACGACCGCCATGACGCCTGGGTGAACATGATGATCGCCTCCATCCAGAGCACCCGCGATGCCTTCGGCGTCCAGCGCATGCTCGACGAGTACTACAGCCGGATGTACAAGCGTCCCACCCGCTAGGTTTTCCGCTGATCTGACCCGGAGGTCCCCATGACCCGCATCCTTGCTTCCCTCTTCGCCTCCGGACTGGTGCTGCTCCTCGGCTGTGGCGGTGGTGGCGGCGGTGGCTCCAGCTCGTCGACGCCAAGCGCCGCGGCCCTGGACGCTGATCCCAATGCGACGCCCGCGCCGGATTCCGCCTACTACAAGGTCCCCAACAACCAGCTGGGTGCCCTGGTCAGCGGGAGTAATGTCACCTTCAACTACTGGAACGCCAACGCCACCTCGGTCACCCTCAGCCTTTACGGGAACTGGAACGACGCCCTAAACAGTCCGGCGACCACGAAGGCCATGACCCGGGGCACTGGCGGCATCTGGAGCACCGGATCGATCCCCCTCCCCACCCAGAATTTCTACGTCTACAAGGTCGGCAGCGAGTACGTGCTGGATCCCTACGCGAAGTCCATGGCGCAGTGGGTCCACATCCCCAACGGCGGCGCGACCATCTCCGGGGACAGCATCGGCAAGGGGGCCATCGTGGATCTGACCACGGCGGCCACCCAGCCAGATACCCCCTGGGTCAACGCCGGCACCTCCTACTATTTCGACGGCTCCAAGCTGAAGGCCCCGGACGGGACGACCCCAGCCCCCTACGCCTACATCTCCAACCGGGACGCCATCGTCTATGAGGCAGGCATCCGGGATCTGACCGTGGATCGAGGTCTCGGCACCTTCGCGAGTGGCACCACCTGGGGCACCTACAAGGGGCTCGTGGCCATGCTGCCCCACATCCAGAAACTGGGCGTCACCCATGTCCAGCTGCTCTGTCCTCTTGCCAACTACACCTATGACCAGACCAAGATCCGCAGCCTGGAGATGAACCCCGCCCAGACCTCCGGCGCCAACTACAACTGGGGCTACGACCCGCAGAACTACTTCACGCCCTCCGGGATGTATTCCGCCAACCCGTTGGATCCCAACGCCCGCATCAACGAGCTGAAGACCCTGATCAACGAGATCCACAAGCAGGGCATGGGCGTCATCCTCGACGTGGTCTACAACCACACGGCCAACAACAACGTGCTGGGCGACTCGGGCATCCAGGGCTACTTCTACCGCAGCTCCAGCAACAACGGTGCTGGCAGCCAGGACGTCCGGTCCGATGCCAAGATGGTTCGGAAGCTCATCGTGGATTCCATTGCCCACTGGGTGGGTGAATACAAGGTGGATGGGTTCCGCTTCGACCTCATGGGCGTGCTGGACACCCAGACGGTCCTGTCGGCCTACAACGCCGCCAAGGCCCTCAACCCGAACACGCTCTTCCTGGGCGAAGGCTGGAACGGCTTCTACAGTGGGGTCGCCACCGACTACAACGGCGTCGCCACCAGCGGAGCGGACCAGGTTCACTCGACCGCCTTCACCGGCCAGAACATCGCCATGTTCTCCGACAGCTACCGGCAAATCTTCAAGAACGGCTATCCCAATGATGGCGCGACGGCCTTCCTGTCGGGTGCCGGCCAGAGCCCCACCAGCCTCTTCTCCAACGTCGCAGGCGTACCCACCAGCGGCTTCAATCCAGGTTCCACCAACAATGTGGTGAGCTACCTGACCTGCCACGACAACCTCTGCCTCTACGACGTGCTGGCCCTGGCCACCAATGCCGCGAACAACGCCACCGCCAACGCGGAGATGTTGAAGCGGGCCAAGGTGGGCTACGCCGTGCTGCTCACCTCCCAGGGCCTGGCCTTCATCCACGCCGGGGATGAGATGTTCCGCACCAAGGAGACCACCGGCGCCTACCCCAACACCAAGTCCAGCCCAATCTCGTTGCGTTTCTTCGTGGACAACTCCTACAACGCCTCCGACGCCATCAACCAGGTGAAGTGGTCCACCGTCTATTCGAGCGATCCCATTGCCGGCGGCTTCACCAACTACGCCACCACCCAGAATGGCTACCAGCTCTACAGCTATGTGCAGGGCCTCACCGCCATCCGGAAGAGCACCAACGCCTTCCGCCTGCCGGACGCCACCCGTGCCGCCAACATCTTCCAGATCGATCCCGTCGGTGTCGGCGCCAACACCCTGGCCTTTGGCTACAAGTGCGTGGCCACAAACGGCACGGCCTACTACGTGTTCCACAACGCGGGCATCACCCCCCAGTCCTTCACCACGAACGCAGATCTCAGCACGGCGTCCCTGCTGGCGGACGGTACCCAGGCGGGCCTGACGCCGATCCCCCTGCCGGCAGGTTCCGCGGTCACGGTCATCACCACCAGCGGGAACAGTACTGTCACCCTCCCCGCCCTCACCTCGGCCATCATCCGGAAGTAGGCGGTTCGTATTGAACCAAGAAAAGCTTCAATAAGCGGAGGTTGGCGGAGGAGCGGAGAAGAGCGGAGAAGAGAACCAAACCCCGTTTTTCTCAGGTTTTCTCTGCTCCTCCACATACCTCCGCTTTCATAAGCCTCTCCGTCCGGGCTATCTCAGTCCCATGAAGGTGACCTCGATCTTCCGCCGTCCCGTGAATCCTGGCAGCGGCAGGCTGGTGCGGCTGGTGGCGGTGCCTTCGAAGAAGTAGGGCCTCAGTGCGGCCTTGGCGGACCTGGGCGCGAAGTAGAGGGTGGCGGGCTGGCTGTGCAGGGCCTGGGCCGTGAGGTAGCCCACCAGGGCGTGCTCGGCGGAGTGGTAGCCGCTCTTCCACTGGTGGATCTTGGGCCCGTCCCAGACCTCGAAGTCCGGGGCACCGCCAGTACCGCCCCACACCTCGTGATTCACCGGGTCCACCATGCGCTTGAACCAGAAATCTGCCGTGCGGGGGAGGGGCAGGGCCTGGGCCGGATCCGTCAGCGCCAGTGTGGCTGCCAGCTGATCCAGCTCGGCGTAGATCCACCACTCCTTGCCGGTGCCAACGCTGCCATCCGGGTGGAGCCGCGAGCCCCAGGTCCCGGAGTCCGGCAGGTAGGCCTGCTTCAGCACCGCCCTGGCGCCAGTGGTGGCGAGATCGATCAGGGCCTGATCCTTGGTGAGATGCCCGATGCGCTCCAGCATCCAGTAGGCCTTGGCGCTGTGGCCGAAGTCCGTGTGCCGGGACCCCAGCTTCTTCTGCACGGGGTCGTGGATGGTGCCCCAGAACAGATGCCGGTCCGCGTCGTGGTAGTCGCGCACCATGGTTTGGGCCAGCCGCTGCAGATCGGCGGTCCATGTCTTGCGGTCTGGCTCGGGCAGGATGGGCGTGAGCAGCAGCATGTAGGCATTGATCTGATCGAGCTGGGCCACCAGCTCCTGGCGCAGGTGCTCGCCCTCGGGGCCTTCCTTCTTTACCCAGCGCAGGGCCTGCCACTGGGGATTCCAGTACTGCGTGAAGATGTGCCGTTTCAGCTTCTTGATGTCCCGCAGTGTGGACTCATCGCGGGTCAGGTAGTAGTACATGGCCAGCCCCAGCTGGGCGTAGGCCAGGTCCTGCGTCGTCCGGGCCAGCAGCTCCGGCTTCGGCACGCCCCTCTCCCAGTAGGAGACTGAACTGCCGGTCTTGGGATCCAGGGCCCGCTTGCGGATGAAGGCCGCACCATCCCGGGCCAGTTCCAGCATCTTCGGATCGCCGGTGAGGTGGTAGGCCACGCCGTAGAAGTAGGTCTGGCGGGACTTCATGCGCACGTAGTCGCGGCCGAAGGTCTCCTTGATCCAGCCCGGTGCCTCCGCCAGCTCCACCGGCGGCTTTGCCCAGTCCACGGCCTTGCCATCATTGCCGCGAAAGGTGGGGAAATCGCCCCGGGGCACGCCCCAGGCATCCGGCACATTCCAGAAAGGCAGCAGGTCTTCCTTGAAGTGCTTCAGCCAGCGCTCGCCCGTGGGCAGGTCCGCCGGAATCCCGGCCGCTGGGGCCATCTGGGCCCCCATGGACACAGGCGCCAGGGCCAGGGTGATCAACAACACGAGAGGCTTGAACATGGCGCGCACCCAAATCCGAACGGATCACCGAGCCCGTCTGGTGAAAAGACATTTAAACCGCAGATGACACAGATGGCGCAGAGAAAGGAGTCAATCCATCTGCGGCCATCTGTGTCATCTGCGGTTAATGATTTCCTTCTACTTCGAGATGACGCGCACCATCTCCAGCACCTTGCTGGAGTAGCCCCACTCGTTGTCGTACCAGCTGACCACCTTCACAAAGGTGCCATCGAGCGCCATGCCGGCCTCGGCGTCGAAGACGGAGGTGCAGCTCTCGCCGCGGAAGTCGGTGGAAACCACCTTCTGATCGGTGTAGCCCAGCACGCCCTTCATGGGGCCTTCGGAGGCGGCCTTCATGGCGGCGCAGATGGCTTCGTAGGTCGTTTCCTTGTTCAGTTCCACCGTGAGATCCACCACGGACACATCGGAGGTGGGCACGCGGAAGGCCATGCCGGTGAGCTTCTTGTTCAGCTCGGGGATGACCTTGCCCACGGCCTTGGCCGCGCCGGTGCTGCTGGGGATGATGTTCTCGAGGATGCCGCGGCCGCCGCGCCAGTCCTTGTTGCTGGGGCCGTCCACGGTCTTCTGGGTGGCGGTGGCGGCGTGCACGGTGGTCATGAGGCCGCGCTTGATGCCGAAAGCGTCGTTTAGCACCTTGGCCACGGGGGCCAGGCAGTTGGTGGTGCAGCTGGCGTTGCTGATGATGGTCTGGCCGGCGTAGGTCTTGTCGTTCACGCCGAACACGAACATGGGCGTGTCGTCCTTGCTGGGGGCGCTCTGGATGACCTTCTTGGCGCCGGCGGTGAGGTGCTTCTGGCAGGTCTCCTGGGTGAGGAAGAGGCCCGTGCACTCGATGATCACGTCGGCCCCGATCTCGTTCCACTTCAGCTCGGCGGGATCCTTGATGGCCGTGAGGCGGATCTTCTGGCCGTTGACGATGAGGGTGTTGCCCTCCACCGCCACGGTGCCCTTGAAGCGACCGTGCACCGAGTCGTAGGTCAGCATGTAGGCCAGGTAGTCGGGCTCGAGCAGATCATTGATGCCCACGATCTCGATGTCCTGGAAGTTCTGCACCGCCGCCCGGAACACCATGCGTCCGATGCGGCCGAAACCGTTGATGCCTACCTTGATGGCCATGGGTCTGCTCCTTGAGGGATCGCTGGGAAAAATGCAGCAATGCTCACTTTAGCGCCTTAGGGCTGAAGCTTCACGCGCCAATGCCCGGATGGCGGGCCAGTCGCTGGCCTCCAGCAGGGCCCTCGGCGTGAGCCAGGAGCCACCCACGCAGATCACGTTGGGCTGGGCCAGGTAGGCGGGGGCCGACTCCGGTGTGACGCCACCCGTGGGGCAGAAGCGCAGGTCCTTGAAGGGTCCCGCCAGGGCCTTGAGCATGGAGATGCCCCCGGCTTGCTCCGCCGGGAAGAGCTTCAGGAAGCGGAAGCCCGCATCCATGGCCGTCATGACTTCCGCGGGCGTCATCACGCCCGGCAGCAGGGGCAGGGTGCCCGTGGCGGCGGCTTCCGCCAGGGGGCGGGTCAGGCCCGGGCTCACGGCGAAGGCAGCCCCGGCATCGGCCACCTGGCGCAGGGCCTCGGGCGTGGTGACCGTCCCCGCACCCACATGGGCCTGGGGGAAGGCCTTGGCGATCCGGCGGATGGCTTCCAGGGCCACCGGCGTGCGCAGCGTGATCTCCAGGGTGGGGATGCCTCCTTCCAGCAGGGCTTCGGCCAAGGGCAGGGCCTGGTCCAGCCGGTCCAGGGCGATGACCGGCATCACCGGCGAGGCGCGGAGGATCTGCTCCAGGGAGGCGGGGGCGCTCATGGGTGGGTCCGATCGAAGCTGGCGCCAAAGGAGGTAGCCCCCGCCTCGGCGGTCGTGGCGTGGGTGCGGAAGAGGCCGAAGAGCTCCCGGCCCAGGCCCCGCTCATGGCTCGTGCTGGACGGCAGGGCCAGGGGTCGGACGGCCCACTCGGCGGGATCCACACGGACCTCCAGGGCGCCGCGCTCCGCATCCAGCTCGATGAGGTCGCCATCCTTGATCTTGGCCAGGGGGCCACCCACCAGGGCCTCGGGCGAGGCGTGGATGGCGGCGGGCACCTTGCCCGAGGCACCAGACATGCGGCCGTCGGTCACCAGGGCCACGTGGAAGCCCTGGTCCTGCAGGTTCGCAAGCGGTGGTGTGAGCTGGTGCAGCTCGGGCATGCCGTTGGCCCGGGGCCCCTGGAAGCGCACCACGGCCACGAAGTCGCGGTTCAGATCGCCCGCCCGGTAGGCCTGTTGCAGGGCCTCCTGGCTATCGAAGACCCGCGCCGGGGCCAGGATGCGGCGGTGCTCCGGTTTCACCGACGACGTCTTGATGATGGAGCGACCCAGGTTGCCCGTGAGCAGCCGCAGGCCGCCGTTGTGGGAAAAGGGCCGGACCGCCGGGCGCAGGATGCTTTCGTCGCCGCTGACGGCGGGGGCGTCCCGCCAGACCAGGCCTTCGGGCCCCAGCGTCGGCGCCTGGGTGTAGGGGCGCAGGCCGGGGCCGGCCACCGTGAGCACGTCGGGATGCAGCAGGCCCGCGTCCAGCAGCTCCCGGATGAGGAAGCCCATGCCGCCCGCCTGATGGAAGGCGTTCACGTCTGCCGAGCCGTTGGGATAGACCCGGGCCAGCAGGGGCACCTGGGCCGACAAGGTGTCGAAGTCGCTCCAGTCGATGAGGATCCCCGCGGCCCGGGCGATGGCCACCAGGTGCAGGGTGTGGTTGGTGGAGCCGCCCGTGGCCAGCAGGCCCACCAGCCCGTTGACAATGGTGCGCTCGTCGATGACCAGGCCCAGGGGCGTGTACTCGGAGCCGCCCGCCACCAGGGCTATCGCGCGCACGGCGGCGTGGCGGGTCAGCGCCTCCCGCAGCGGGCTGCCCGCGGGTACGAAGGCCGTGCCCGGCAGGTGCAGGCCCATGACCTCCATCAGCATCTGGTTGCTGTTGGCGGTGCCGTAGAAGGTGCAGGTCCCCGGCGCGGAGTAGGACTTCGCCTCGGCCTCCAGCAGCCCGGCTTCGCTGATCTCGCCCGCGGCAAACCGCTGGCGCACCTTGGCCTTCTCGTCGTTGGGGATGCCCGTGACCATGGGGCCACCGGGCACGAAGAGCACGGGCAGGTGGCCGAACTGCAGGGCGCCGATGAGCAGACCCGGCACGATCTTGTCGCAGACGCCCAGGCAGAGCGCCGCGTCGAAGACGTTGTGGGATAGCGCCACCGCCGTGGCCATGGCGATCACATCGCGGGAGAACAGCGACAGCTCCATGCCGGGCTGGCCCTGGGTGATGCCATCGCACATGGCGGGCACGCCCCCGGCCACCTGGGCCGTGGCACCCACCGAGCGGGCGGCTTCCTTGATCCAGGCCGGATAGTCGCCCAGGGGCTGGTGGGCCGAGAGCATGTCGTTGTAGGCCGTCACCAGGCCCAGGTTGGGCGCCTGGCCTGCGCGCAGGGCGGCCTTGTCGGGACCGGCGGCGGCAAAGGTGTGGGCCTGGTTCGCGCAGGACAGGTGACTGCGATTGGGCGTGGCCGAAGCGGCCTCGCGGATCAAGGCCAGATAGGCCTCCCGGCTCGGCCGGCTGCGGTGCCGGATCCGGTCCGTGAGGGCAGCCAGGTGGGGATTCAAAGCCATGACGGTTCCTTCGGGGGCCCGGGGGAGCCGGGAATATGTAATAATATTACCTCTGTAAACGATTCCAATGAACAATATTGTAGTATTGCTACACCCGGAGCGTTCATGAAGACCCTGCCTGATGTGGATCTGGTGCTGTTCGGTGGGACCGGGGATCTGGCCATGCGCAAGCTGCTCCCCGCCATCTATCAGCAGGTGAAGGCGGGCACGGTGAGTGCCGGCTCGCGCCTCCTCGCGGCCGCCCGCAAGGACATGACGCGGGAAGCCTTCCTGGCCCTGGCCGAAGCCACCTGTCGGCCCTTTCTGGGAGCGGACTTCGACGCCGCCACCTGGCAGGCGTTTGCCGCCTGTGTCAGCTACTTCCCCATGGATGTGAAGGATCCCGCCGCCTACGGGGCCCTGGCCGCCGCCCTGGGCCAGCACCCGGACCGCGTCCGCGTCTTCTACTACTCCACCTCCCCGGATTGCTTCGCCCCCATCTCCGCCAACCTGGGCGCGGCGGGGCTCGTCACGGAGCAGTCCCGCGTGATGGTGGAGAAGCCCCTGGGCCATGACCTGGAGTCCTCCCGCGCGATCAATGACGCCGTGGGCGAGCACTTCACCGAGCGCCAGATCTTCCGCATCGACCACTACCTGGGCAAGGAGCCCGTGCAGAACCTGCTGGCCCTGCGCTTCGGCAACGTGCTCTTCGAGCCCCTCTGGCGCCGCGAGTGGGTGCAGGACGTGCAGATCACCGTGGCCGAGCAGCTGGGTGTCGAGGGCCGCGGCGACTTCTACGAACACACCGGCGCCCTGCGGGACATGCTGCAGAACCACCTGCTGCAGCTGCTCTGCATCGTGGCCATGGAGCCGCCCACGGGCAGCGATCCCGACGCCGTGCGCGACGAAAAGCTCAAGGTGCTGCGCTCCCTCAAGCCCTTCACCCCCGCCGACGTCGCCACCAAGACCGTGCGCGGCCAGTACAAGGCCGGGGCTGCGGGCGGCAAACCCGTGGAGGGCTACGCGGAGGAAACCGGCGTGGCGGCGGACAGCCGCACCGAGACCTTCGTGGCCGTGAAGGCCGAGATCGATACCTGGCGCTGGGCCGGGGTGCCCTTCTTCCTCCGCACCGGCAAGCGCATGCCCGACAAGCTGGCGGAGATCGTCATCAACTTCCGCCCGGTGCCCCACCCCATCTTCGACGAGGCCGCCCACGGGGGTCGCGCCAACCGGCTCATCATCCGCATGCAGCCCGACGAAAGCATGCGGCTCTACCTGGTGGCCAAGCAGCCCGGCGACGCCATGGTCCTGCACCCGGTGAACCTCAACCTCGACTTCGAGGAATCCTTCCGCGCCCGCCGCCTCGAGGCCTACGAGCGCCTGCTGCTGGATGCCATCCGCGGCCGGCTCACCCTCTTCGTCCGCCGCGACGAACAGGAGGCCGCCTGGTGCTGGGTGGAACCCATCCTCGCCAGCTGGGCCGCCAACGAAGACCGCCCGAAGGCCTACACCGCCGGCAGCTGGGGCCCTGCGGCCTCCAGCGCCCTGCTCTCGCGCGATGGCCTCTCCTGGAATGAGGAGGACTGAGCCATGTGCCTGCTCCAGGAATACGCCGATGCGCCCCGGCTCACCGCCGCCCTGGCCCAGCATGTGGCGAAGCGCCTGAAGGCGGATCTCGCCCAGCAGGAGCGGGCCGTCCTGGTGGTCTCCGGGGGCCGGAGCCCGGTCCCGTTCTTCCAGGCCCTGTCCGCCCAGCCCCTGGCCTGGAGCCGCGTGACGGTCACCCTGGCCGACGAACGCTGGGTACCTCCTGATCATGCCGACAGCAACGAGGCCCTGGTGCGCACCCACCTGTTGAAGGGCCGCGCGGCCAAGGCCCACCTGCGGCCCCTCTGGACCGGTGACGCGGCCCCCGAGGGCGCCGTGCCCGCCCTGTGCGAAGCCCTCGACGCCCTGCCCCGTCCCTTCAGTGAGGTGATCCTGGGCATGGGTGAGGATGGCCACATTGCCTCGCTGTTTCCGGATGCCGCCGAGCTGGGTGAGGGCCTGCGCACCCAGGCCGCGGCCCTGGCGGTGCATCCCACCCGCGCCCCCCACGCCCGCCTGAGCCTGTCCCTGGCGGCCTTGCTGAACAGCCGCGACGTCGTGCTGATGATCTCGGGACCCGAGAAGCGGGCCATCCTCGAGCGCGCCCTGGGTGACGGACCCGAGGCCGACCTGCCCGTCCGCGCCATCCTCCGTCAGACCGCCGTGCCGGTCTCGATCTTCTGGGCCCCCTAGGCATGTCGCTCCTGTCCCGCATCCAAGCGCTGCTGCCCGATCTGCCGCCCTCCGAGCGACGGGTGGCCGAGCTGGTGCTGCAGCGGCCCGTGGAAGTGGTCTCGGCGCCCATCTCGCAGCTGGCCCTCTGGTCGGCCGTGAGCCAGCCCACGGTGATCCGCTTCTGCCGTCGGCTGCAGTGCTCCGGGCTGCCCGGCTTCAAGCTCAAGCTGGCGGGCGACCTGGGGGCGGGCATCCCCTTCGTGCATGCGCAGCTCGCCCCGGGGGACGACTTGGCGCACCTCATCGGCAAGGTCTTCGACAGTGCCTTGACCGGCCTGGCCCGGGGCCGCGATGCCCTGCGGCCCGAGGTGCTGGAACAGGCCGTGACGGCCCTGGATCGGGCCAGCCGCATCGAGTGCTATGGCCTGGGCAACTCCGGTGTCACCGCCCAGGACGCCCAGATGAAGCTCTTCCGGCTGGGCACACCCACCCTGGCCTGCACCGACTCGCAGATGCAGCGCGTGGCCGCCGTGCTGCTGCCCCGCGATGCCGTGGTGCTGGCCATCTCGAATTCAGGTCGCACCCGGGCCCTGCTCGAAGCCGTGGCCTTGGCCCGGCGCTCCGGAGCCACCCTCATCGCCCTCACCCGCACGGGCTCGCCCCTGGCCCAGGCGGCCGACCTCCTCCTGCCCGCCGACGTGCAGGAGAACCCCGAAGTCTACGCACCCATGGTGTCGCGGCTGGTGCACCTCGCCATCGTGGATGTGCTCGCCGTGGCCCTGGCCCTGCGCAAGGGCCCCGCGGCCATCACCCGCATGGAGGCCGCCAAGGCCTCCCTGCAGGCCACCCGCGAGCCTAGTGGTGCCCATCCGAAAGACCAGTAACAAACGGATGCCGGTGGGCACCACGTCGCAGGGGTCTGGGTGGGGGCACGGGCAGCGCCCCCAGAAGGGTGCCAGCCAGAGCTCGCAACGCGCGGTCAGGCGCCAGAGGGGCCATGCCCCGATGACCATAGATCTCAGCCAACGCATGTGTTGGCTGAGAGAAGTGCACCCCGCCGACGATCATCGCTGCCTGTTCTTTTGGTAGTTACCCCTAGGCCGGCAGGTTGGTCGGATTGTAGGGGGCGGGCCCGGTGCCGGGTTCGGCCACCACGGCCCCCGCCGCCACTCGCTGGGAGATGGCGGGATCCACCGCCACGTCCTTGGGGAACTGGCGGGGCCCCAGGGCCACGCCGGGCAGGGTCCAGGGCAGGTGCGCCCAGGGCTGATGGGCCACGCCCCCGGCATCGGGCTGCAGGGCCGCCGCCGCGTCCGCCGCGAAACGCACGCCCACGGTCCCCAGTTGCGCCAGCAGCCACGTCAGGGTCAGGTCCGACAGACCGCTTTCCCGGTTGGCCGTGGGGTAGCCGCCGCCCACATCGCCATGCGCACCGGGAAACAGCACCTGGACGATGCGCTCCGCCGGATCCCAGAGCGTGGGCACGAAGTCGCAGCGCCGCTCGTCCAGGGCCACGGCGTGGAAACCGTGCTGCACCTTGGCGCTCAGCTGCGTGTCGGCGAACTTGAAGGCATCCACCCGCTGCCCGCCTGCAGCGTAGTCGGGGAAGCCCATGGCGCCCACCGTATCGAACACGCCCACCGCGGTGATCGCATCCACCGGCACGAAGTCCGAGTCCTTGAGGGAACCCTGCGACAGGAAGGCTGGCAGGTCCGCCACGATCTCGCTGAGGTGGGCCAGGCTGAAGGGGTTCTTGATCGTGGCCTTCCGGTAGCGGTACCAGGCCTCGGCCCCGCAGCGGTAGGCGAAGGCCTTGTCGCTGGTGATGGGCGTGTTCAGCAGGCCCTGGTTGGCGATGAGCCCCGCCAGGGCCCGCGCCGTGTAGGCTCCGCGGCTGAAGCCCACGATGGTGATGCCGTCCCCCGGCTGGTAGTTGCGGGAGATGAAGGTGTAGCCCCGGACGACCCGCGAGATGATGCCCGCCCCGAAGGCGCCGCCCATGAGCTTGATGATCGGGTTGCGGGAGTCTCCCACGCCGTGAATGTACTTGGCCACCTGGGTGGTGAGGCCCGCTTCCACCAGCTCCTTCTCCTGCTCATCGGCCAGCAGCAGGGACGGGGGCGTCAGGGTGCCTGCCAGGGCCGTGAACAGTTTGTAGACGTTGGTGGGATCCGGCGTCTGGTCCTGGTTCTGGTCCTCAGTGGGCGTATTCCAGGTTCCATCCGCGCAGAACACGATGTGCTTCGACATGCCCGTCTCCTCGCAGGAAGTGCCAGGGGACCTCGGCCGGGGTTTTCCGGCCGCCGTCGCCATAGTTTCCCAAAAACAGCTTAATCAGATCGGAGTGGGCGCGGGAAAACTTGACCCTGGTCAGGGTCCGTCCCAGGCCCGCTGCCTGGTTAACCCTCCTCGAAAGCGGGTGGGATGAAGGGTGGTGCCGAACGGGACGTCAGGCGTGGCCGCAACAGGAGCCGCCAGCCTTTCCCTGGAGCTGGATCGGAGGACAGGGCACCGAACCATAGGAACAGAAGACACAGCAATCACCGGCCTTGGGCGTGAGCATCACCCCGCAGTGGCCGCAGGTGTAGAACCACTGACAGGCATCGGTGGGCATGGTTTCCAGCTTGGCTTGCCCACAGGCCGGACAGGTGAGGATCGAATCCAGGATGGGTGGCGTGGTCATGGGGAAGTCGCCGCTTCGGCCATGAGCAGCCTGTTTTTCGGCGTGATGTCCCCCGGGATCACCTGGGTGAACACCCGGTACCCCTGCGAGCGCAGGCGGGCCACCCGGGTGGCATCCATGGCCAGGGGACCCTCGAGCCACCCCTCCAGACCACCGAGATCCCCCTGCTTGAGATCGTGGCAGCAGGGTAATAGCGCCACGCGGGCCCCCACCGCCACCGCCCGCTCCAGGATCAGATCGGTCAGCCCCCCGCAGGCATGGGCCGAGACGACCAGGTCCCCGCGATCCAGCGGTACGTCTCTCAGATCCGCCTCGAGAAAAAGGACCCGGTCCCGCAACCGCGGCCACGCCTGGCCCAACGAAGCGGCCAGGGTCGCGGCACTTTTGGGCAGGCGCTGATCGACGGCCAGCGCCTCGGGGGAGCCATCGTCCAACAGAAGGAGGATCTGGGCCAGCAGGCCGTGACCGCAGGCCAGATCCACGACCCGCCCCCCTCTGAACCGCCGCCGGACCCTGCGGGCCACTTCCCAGGCTTCGTACAGTTCCTTCCGGGGCAGGCAACCGGCCCGGCAAACCGCCCTGGCGATGGCCTCGAACAGCGTGCCTCCGGCGAATGAACCAAGCTGTTTTTCGGTCAGCCGATTGCGGGAGGAACGGTCCATGGCGTCAGCGGATCCTCAGACAGGCAATGAGGGGAGGCGGAAAGGTCGAATCAGTCCAAGGGAAGAAGGTAACCGGCTCCGCCCTGGGCGGCGGGTTAGACCGCCGAGGTGGGGCCAGGTTTTTCGGCGCCGCATTTCCAGCACTCCGAGAACTGTGATTCGAGGATTTCACTGCACTTTGGACAGGGCCAGGAAGGGCCGGAGGATCCAGGAAGAGGTGAACCCGAGGTGAATTTCCCAATGAGCTCCAAAGCAGGCCCGGCTTGATCGACGTTCAATATCCACACTTCTGGGGCAGTGCCGGGAATGACCGAAGATCCGGGAATCGTGTTGAGGAGAGATTCACCCACCACGTGGGCCTCGATGCCATTTGAACGAAGGAGCTCCTCTACGAGGTGCGCCTGGGCCTGATGTTCGGCCACAAAAACCTTAAGCATGAGGGGCTCCTTCCATGGGCTAACGAATGCTGTCTAGCGGGGCCCGAGGGGTTAGACCGCAGGGTCACCATGCTTGATTGAGGGAAAGGACTAAGGTTCAGGCTGAGACACCATGTGGAGCACTCCCCACCCATGGCCATCCGGATCGACGAAGCTGTGTGTGTACATGAACCCGAAATCCTCGGGCTTATCGTGGGTTGAACCACCAGCCGCTAGTGTAGTTCGCCTAAAATAGATGTATCTATTGACCTCATGGCCGCATCCAATACTTGGAGGCGGCTATGGGATTTCACTCGGGCAGGATCGAACTTCAAGCGGATGACCGGGCGAGCCTGGAAGAGATGGTGCGCTGT
>JANYAZ010000238.1 GCA_025361045.1 Geothrix sp.
CAGCTTCGCGGGCGCGACGCGCCCAGGGGCCGCAAGCGGCCCCGCCAGCTGTTGCGGGCGGGATCCGCGCGATCGCGTGGCCGTCCGCCCGCAACCGTTGGCCAAGCGAAGCTCGTTCGGACGGGCCTCTCTGTGTCCTCCGTGCCTCCGTGGTGAATCCTTAACGATTGAATGCGAACCGGTATAAGTTCGGCGCCGATCCATTTGAGCGGCCCAAAGGAAAAAATCGAAGCGGCCCCGAAGGGCCGCATCCATTTTTAGACTGAAGACTGAAGACTGAAGACTTACTTCGCCGCCTTCGTCAGCGCCTCGACCCTATCCGTCTTCTCCCAGCTGAACTCGGGGCGGCCGAAGTGGCCGTAGGCCGCCGTGGCGCGGTAGATGGGCTTGCGCAGGTCCAGGGCCTCGATCATGGCCTTGGGCGTGCAGCTGAAGATCTCCCGGACGGCCCGGACGATCACATCATCCGACACCTGACCGGTGCCGAAGGTGTCCACCGCAATGGACACGGGCTCGGCCACGCCGATGGCGTAGGCCAACTGGATCTCGCAGCGACTGGCCAATCCAGCGGCGACGATGTTCTTGGCGATGTAGCGCCCCATGTAGGCAGCACTGCGATCGACCTTGCTGGGGTCCTTGCCGGAGAAGGCGCCGCCACCGTGGTGGCCGCTACCGCCGTAGGTATCGACAATGATCTTGCGGCCCGTGAGGCCCGTGTCGCCCATGGGCCCGCCCACCACGAAGCGGCCGGTGGGGTTCACGTGGTATACGGTCTGCGCGTCCAGGAGCTCCGCAGGCAGCGAAGCCTTGATCACGTCCTGGAGGATGCTGTCGCGGATCGTGTTCTGGGTGACGTGCTCGTCGTGCTGGGTGGAGATCACGACCGTGTGGATGCGGCGGACCTTGTCGCCATCGAACTCCACCGTGACCTGGGACTTCCCATCGGGCCGCAGCCAAGGGAGTTGACCATTCTTGCGGACCTCGGAGAGCTTGCGGGTCAGCAGGTGGCTGTACTGGATGGGAGCCGGCATCAGCTCCGGGGTATCGCTGCATGCATAGCCGAACATCAGACCCTGATCGCCGGCGCCGCCGGTGTCCACGCCCATGGCGATGTCGGGGCTCTGCTGGTCAATGGTCACCATCACCGCGCAGGTGGCGTAGTCGAAGCCCTTGATGTGGTGGTCATAGCCGATGTCCTTGACCACATCGCGCACGAGGGCGGCGACGGGGATGTAGGTCTCGGTGGTGATCTCACCGGCCACCAGCACCAGGCCCGTGGTCAGCAGGGTCTCGCAGGCCACGCGGCTGCGGGGATCGTCCTTGAGGGCCGCGTCGAGCACGGCGTCGGAGATCTGGTCCGCCATCTTGTCAGGGTGTCCTTCGGTGACACTCTCAGATGTGAACAGGTGTCGCCCCTGGGTGGCCATGCCGCACTCCTCTGATCACCTCCAAACGCACGCCTGGAGGAAACAATGACTATATCGCAGCACTGAAGGCGCATACACCTTTCGGATGACGCGTGAATCCTTGCCTTGCCCTAGCCTTGAGGACTAAGGTGAGAAGTTCCCCGTCTTCGAAGCACCCCCATACCGCCCCCCATAGTGGAGGAACCCATGAACCCTTTCCGACGTTCGACCCTGGCCTTGGCCCTGATGGCCGCATCCATCCTGATGGTCTCCACCGCCTGCAAGCGTGAGGACCCCCAGATCCGCGAGCTGACCCAGAAAGCCGCCGAGGCCGACAAGGCCAACCAGCAGCTGAACCAGGCCGGAACCGATCAGCAGAAAAAGCTGGCCCAAGCCGGCGTCAACGACATCAAGCCCAACGCCGAGACCCTCCAACTCACCGACGACCAGAAGAAGGCACTGGAAGAACGCATCAAGAACGAAAAGAACAGCTCCTACCAGGCCCTGCTCCAGGAAGTGCTGGACAAGGACAAG
The DNA here is from genome assembly GCA_025361045.1 of Geothrix sp. Taxonomy (GTDB): domain Bacteria; phylum Acidobacteriota; class Holophagae; order Holophagales; family Holophagaceae; genus Geothrix. The sequence goes on from JANYAZ010000238.1 coordinate 1,941, forward strand.
GAAATCAAGGATCTCAACACCAAGCTCGCCAAGCTCAAGGCCGACCTGCCCAAGCCCGACCTGGCGAAGATGAATGACAGCCACTACGGCATGGCCATGCGCTTCCTGAAGAAGAAGGGTGTGCCCGAGGCCGAGGCCAAGAAGCTGGTGAGCCACGTGGCCATTCTGGAGAAGCTGTCCCCGGGCTTCGAGGTCTACCACTTCTACGCCAACGGCACCTATGGCACCTGGGTCGCCCAAGGCCGGTCGAAGATCAGCCCCAACGAGCTGGTGCGCCAGGAACGCGAGAAGGTC
>JANYAZ010000257.1 GCA_025361045.1 Geothrix sp.
GCGAAGAAGGCCGTGGGCAGGGCGAAGAACTGGCCCTCCAGGCCCAGCCGCTCCGAGATCCGCGCCAGGGCGTCCTCGAAGCGGTGGGCGGGAATTCCGAAAGCCTGGAAGGCCCGGCCCAGTTCCAGGCAGAGCGCGATCTCGGGCGGCGTGGCGGCCGGCGGGGCGGTGGCGGGACCTGGTGCTTCGGATGCAGACATGCCCCAGGTTAGCGGCCCCGGGCCGCCGAGCGGACCTTGATCACAAGCCCCGGCGGGACAGCGGGCCGACCCTGTCCCCCTCCCTATCCTGGTAGTGCCATGACCGTCCACACCACCGCCTGTCCCCGGAACTGCTACAGCACCTGCGCCATGCGGGTCACGGTGGAGCACGGCCAGGTCACAGCCATGGATCCCCACGAGGGCAACCCGGCCACCTCCGAGGGGGCCTGCCTCAAGGGGCTCAGCTACCTGGAGCGGGTCACCAGTCCCGAGCGGATCCTGCACCCCATGAAGCGGACCGCCGCCGGGGCCTTCGAGCGTGTGACTTGGGACGAAGCCCTCGATCTCATCGCCCAGCAGCTTGAGACCGCCCGGCGCCAGCACGGCCCCCGGTCCGTCTTCTACTACTCGGCCAGCGGCACCAAGGGCCTGCTCAACAGCTGCGGGCTGGCTTTCTGGCGGCAGTTCGGCGGCTGCACCACCACGTACGGGGATCTCTGCTGGCCCGCAGGGTTGGAGGCCACGCGCCTCACCTTCGGCGATAACCGCCAGAGCGCCCCCTGGGACATCGCCGAGGCCCGCCTCATCGTGATGTGGGGCAAGAACGCTTCAGAGACGAACCTTCACCAGATGAGGTTCGTCCACCAGGCCCTGGACCAGGGGGCGGTGCTCGTCGTGATCGATCCGCGCCGCACGCCCACTTCGGATCGGGCCCATATGCTGGTCCAGCCCAGGCCGGGCACCGACGGGGCCCTGGCGCTGGGCCTTGCCCATCTGCTCATCGAGGCGGGCCATGTGGATCTGCCCTTCATCCGGGACCACGTCCAGGGGTACGAACCCTTCGCCAAGCTCGTGAAGAGTTGGACTCCGGTACGTACGGCCAAGGTGTGTGGGGTCCCGGAAGGGCAGATCCTGGAGCTGGCCGACCTCATGGGACAGGTGGCCCCCATGAGCATCTGCGCGGGCTTCGGCATGCAGCGCTACACCAACGGCGGCCAGACCATGCGGGCCATCCAGGCCCTGCTGCCCCTCACGGGGAACCTCGGCAAGCCTGGCGCCGGTTGGATCTACGCCAACCTCGCCACCCAGATCTTCGGGCACCTGAAGGATCCCCTGGACTTCTATCCGCCCGAGCAGCCCGATGGCGTGGTGCGCGTGTCGGTGAGCACCGCCCGCCTGGGGGTGGACATGGCCGCCCAGCAGGATCCGCCGCTCAAGGTGGGCTGGGTGGAGCGGGGCAATCCCGCCACGCAGAATCCCGATACCCCCGCCGTATTGGCTGCCCTGCGGAGCCTGGACTTCCTCGTGGTGGTGGATGAGCGGCTCACGGACACGGCCCGGGAGGCCCACCTGATCCTCCCCAGCAAGAGCCTCTTCGAGCAGACCGACGTCATCGGCGCCTACTGGCACGCCTACCTGCAGATCCGGCAGAAGGTGATGGAACCTCCTGGCGAAGTGCGGCCGGAGACCGAGGTCTACCGCGCCCTGGGCCTCCGCCTGGGCCTGACGCCGGACCAGTTGGCCGAGTGCCTGCCCGAGCCTGGCGATGCCGGAGTGGAGGCCTGGCTGGAGGCCCGCTTGGCGCCGCACGGCCTCAACCTCGAACACCTGCGACAAGGACCCGTACTGGCACCAGGAGCCGAGGAGGTGGCCTTCGCCGACCATCGCTTCACCACCCCTTCCGGCAAGGTGGAGCTGCTCAGCGACGAGGCCGTGGCCCGCTGGGGGGTCGATGCCCTCCCCGACTACCATCCGCCGGTGGAGAGCCAGGCCGCCGGAGGCGGGAAGCATCCGCTGCACCTCCTCACCCCCAACACCAAGAACTCGATCCACAGCCAGTTTTTGCCCCTGCAGGTGATCCGCCAGCTCATGCCTGGCCCCACCCTGGAGATGGGCCCCGAGGATGCCCATGCCCGAGGCTTGAAGGATGGGGAGCGGGTGCGGATCTTCAACGACCGCGGGAGCCTGGTGATGCCCCTGCGCATCAGTCTGGGCATGCGGCCAGGGGCCGTGGCCGCCTTCAACGGATTCGGCGCCGAGGATGGCGGGTCGGTGAACCTGCTCTCCCTGGGGCGTGAAACGGACCTGGGTCATGGCGCGGGGTTCCACGACAACCTGGTCGAGGTGGAGCGGGCATGACAGCGACCCAGTTCACCTTCGATCCCAATCGCTGCACCGGGTGCCAGGCCTGCGTGGTGGCCTGCTGGATGGAGAACCGGGCCGTCCAGTCCCGGCCCTGGCGCACCGTGCACACCTACAACGCCTTCGCCCATCCCGACCTGCCGGTCTTCCACCTGTCCTTCGCCTGCCACCACTGCGAAGCACCCGCCTGTCTGGAGCACTGCCCGGCGGACGCCTATACCAAGGACCCCCAGACCGGCGCCGTGATCATTCATGCGGACCGTTGCATGGGCTGCCGCTACTGCACCTGGGCTTGTCCCCACGATGCGCCGAAATTCAATGAGGCCCTCGGCACCATCGAGAAATGCACGCTGTGCCCGGAGCGCGCCGCTCAGGGCCTGGAGCCCGCCTGTGTGGCCCGCTGCCCCATGGAGGCCCTGGGCGTCTCTGCCCTTGAGGAGGATCGCCCTCTGGTCGGGGTTCCCGGGCTGCCGCCCTCGGGAACGGCCCCCGCCATCCGCATCGCCCCCCTCTGCCGCCCGGAACCACCCAGCCTCGGGCACCGACCGCCGGAGGCGTCGCTGCGGGCCTTCCTGAACGCCTGGCTGGTGGTGCCGCATTCGAAGGTCACCCTGCGGGGCGAGTGGACGCTGCTGCTCTTCACCACGGTGATCAGCGGGCTCGCGGCCTGGATGGGCGCCTCGTTGCTGGGCGGCCCGCCGGTCGAAGGGTGGACCTTCCTGAGCCTTGGCGCACTGGTGCTGGCGCTGAGCACGGCGCACCTGGGTCGCCCCCTGCGTGCCTGGCGGGCCCTGCGCCACCTCCGCACCAGCTGGCTTTCCCGGGAGGTGGCCGCCGTGTCCCTCTTCCTGGGTCTCGGCGTGCTGGCGACGTTCTACCAGCCAGCCTTGGGAATCCTCGCGGCGATGGCCGGATTCCTGGCCCTCTTCGTCATCGACCGCCTCTACCGCGTGGCCTTAAAGACCGTGCCCTGGAACCTGCACAGCGCCCACACACTCTTCAACGGGTTGTTCCTGCTGGGCCTGCTGGCCCGGAACCCGGTCCTGGCCCTGATCATGAGCCTGCTGAAGGCGGGCTTGTATCTGCATCGGAAAAACCACTTCGCTGAGATCGGGACGCCCATCCGGCCCTGGCTTTCCACCCTGCGCCTGGGTGTGGGTTGTCTGGGCCCCCTGTGGGTTGCCGGTACCCATCCCATGCTGGCGGTGGCTCTGGCCGTGCTGGGAGATCTGATCGATCGGGGCGAGTTCTACGACGAACTGGCCATCCCGACGCCTCAATCGGACCTGGTGTTGCGGATGCGGAAAGGCACGGGAGTGGGGGCAGCCTCCTAGCCCGCAACTTCTTCCGCCAGCGCCAGGCAGGCCGTGAGTCCCGGGGATTCGATGCCCAGCAGGTTCACCAGGCCCGGCAGGCCATGGGCATCCTCACGCTGGATGAGGAAGTCCGGTGCAGGTTCACCCGGGCCGTGGAGCTTGGGGCGGATGCCCGCGTAGGCCGGCTGCAGCGAACCGTCCGGCAGCCCTGGCCAGTACTTGCGGACCTCGGCGCAGAAGCTGTCGGCGCGGTAGGGATCCACGTCGTACTCCTCCCGGTCGATCCATTCCACGTCCGGCCCGAAGCGGGCCTGGCCGGCCAGGTCCAGGGTGAGGTGGACGCCCAGGGCGCCGAGGGGCGGGATGGGATAGACCAGCCGCGAGAAGGGCGCGGCGCCGGTCAGGCTGAAGTAGTTGCCCTTGGCGAACCGGCGGGGTAGGGGCGGCAGGCTCGAGGGACGCGCCCCCTCGAAGGCCCGGGCCAGGGAAATGGCCCCCAGGCCTGCGGCGTTGAACACCCTCCGGGCCAGGAGGGTCATCGGCTCATCACCTCCGATCCGTACCTCAAGCCCTTGCGGTGTCACTCGACCATCGAGTACGGGGCTCTTCAACACCACCATTGCTCCCGCGGTTTCCGCCTCCAGGCATAGGGAGCGCATGAGGCCGTGGCTGTCGATGATGCCGGTGCTCGGGGACAGCAGGGCCGCTGTGCAGTGGATGAGCGGCTCCAGGTGCCGGGCCTCTTCGGCGCTCAACCACTGGAGATCCCCCACGCCATTGGCTTCGGCGCGGCTTCGGAGCTGGCGAAGGGCTTCAACTTGGGTGGCGTCCGTGGCCACGATGAGCTTGCCGCAGCGGCGGTGGTCCACGTGGTGCTGGGCGCAATAGGCGTAGAGGGCCCGGTTGCCCGCCACGCAGGTGCGGGCCTTCAGCGAGCCCGCTGGGTAGTAGATCCCTGCGTGGATGACCTCGCTGTTGCGGGAGCTGATGCCCGTGCCGATGCGGTCCTCGGCTTCGAGTACTACCACCTCCAGGCCCCGGATCGCCAGCTCCCGGGCGAGGGCCAGCCCCACCACTCCGGCTCCTACGACGATGCAGTCCACGCAATCCATGGCTCCATCTTCGCGGCAACGGCGGCCCTGTGGGAAGATCGAAGGCTCCGCTCCACCCGAACCCCTGGAAGCCCATGTCCACTCCCATGTTGCAGCAGATCGCCGGCCTCAAGCGCGAGGCGGGCGAAGCCGTGCTGCTGACGCGGATGGGGGACTTCTACGAGATCCTGGGCGAGGACGCGGTGCGAGCGGCGCCGGTGCTGGAGATCGCGCTCACGCTGCGCGGCAAGGGTTCCGAGTCCGAGACGCCCATGTGCGGGGTGCCCCACTTCGCCCTGGAATCGTATTTGCCCAAGCTGCTGGCGGCGGGCTACTCCGCGGCCATCGCCGAGCCCACGGCCAAGGCCGAGGAGGTGAAGGGCCTGCTGCCCCGGGCCATCCGGCGCATCATCACGCCGGGTACCTGGCTGGACGACGATGCTCGCTGGCTGTGCGCGTTGCATCGAACCGGCAACACCTGGGGCCTGGCTCTGCTGCAGCTGGCTTCCGGCGCCCTGCGCGTGCTGCCGGGGGAAGGCGAGGAAGCCCTGCATGCCACCCTGGAGCGCCTCGGGCCCCAGGAGCTGATCCTCGCCGAAGGTGCCGCCGACGTGGGCGATCTCGAAGCGGCCCGCACACGCCTTCCGGCCTGGCGCTTCGAAGCCTCCCGCGCCAAGCAGCAGGTGCTGGCCTTCTTCGGCTGGCAGCACCTCGAAGGCGTCGGGCTCGATCCCTACCCTGCCGCCCTCGGCGCCCTGGCGGCCCTGCTGGATCATGTGGAGGCCACCCAGAAAGGCCGGCCGGCGCACCTGCAAGGCGTGTCCCTGGAGTTGGGCGCCTCTGGGCCATTGCTCGACGCCACCAGTGCACGCCACCTCGAAGTCCTCGCGAACGGCATGGAGGGCGGACGGGCTGGATCCCTGCTCGCCCTGCTGGACCAGTGCCGCACCCGGATGGGCTCTCGCCTGTTGAAGGCCTGGCTGGAACAGCCGCTGCGAGATCGCACCACACTCGAACGCCGCTGGTCCCAGGTGGCCTGGCTGACCGAGGATCGCCGCCGCACGCCCATTCAGACGCTGCTGGCCCAGGTGCCGGATCTGGACCGCCTGCTGGGTCGCGTGGCCCTGGGCCTGGCCACGCCGCCGGAGCTGGCCCAGCTGCGCGAAGGTCTGGCCGTGCTCCAGAAGCTGCCCGCGCGCATCCAGGACGAAGGCTGGGCCTCCGAAGTGGCGGACCTGGGCCTGTGGCCGGGCGATACACCGCTCTGCACGCCTCTGCTGGCAGAACTCCAGCGCTGCCTGGCCGAGGCGCCACCCCTGGATCTGGAAAAGGGCGGCGTCATCCGTGAGGGCGTGGACACCGACCTGGACGCCGTCCGTCGGCTGGCCCGGGACGCGAAGCAAGTGATGCTTGAGCTTGAGGAGGAGGAGCGCGCCGCCTCGGGCATCAACAGCCTGAAGATCAAGTACAACCGCGTGTTCGGGTACTACTTCGAGATCACGAGATCGAACCTGGGCGCGGTGCCAGCGCACTTCCTCCGCAAGCAGACCCTGGCCAACGCCGAGCGTTTCACCACCGAAAAGCTGGTGGCCTTCGAACAGCGGCTGCTCAGTGCGGAGAGTGACCAGGCCAAGCTGGAGGCGACTCAGTTCCAGCGCCTGTTGACCCTGGTGCTGGAGCACCGCGCGGATCTGATCCGCCTGGCCCGGGCCGTGGCGGCGCTGGATGTGCTGGCCGCCTTCGCAGAACGGGCGCGGCTGTCGAGCTGGACGCGACCGGAGCTGGGCGAGGAGCGGGAGCTGGTGCTGGCGGCGGCCCGCCACCCCATGCTGGAGGCCCGGCTGGGCCGCGAGTGCATCCCCAACGACCTGCAATTCAGCGCCGCCCAGCCCATGGCCGTCGTGACGGGTCCCAACATGGGCGGCAAGTCCACCTTCCTGCGCACGGCGGCCCTGCTGGTGGTGCTGGCGCAGACCGGTTCCTTCGTGCCCGCGGAGCTTATGCGCTTCGGCCTGGTGGACCGGATCTTTACCCGCATCGGCGCTTCGGACCAGCTGGCCAAGGGCCAGTCCACCTTCATGGTGGAGATGACCGAGACCGTGCGCATCCTCAATCAGACCACCGCCGTCAGCCTGGTGATCCTGGACGAGATCGGGCGGGGCACCTCCACCCGGGACGGATTGGCCTTGGCCGAAGCGCA
>JANYAZ010000007.1 GCA_025361045.1 Geothrix sp.
ACCACGATGTGGTGGTCGTACAGGCCCATCAGCGAGGTCTTGCCGCCCATTTCCTGGCGGATGTCGTCGCAAAGCAGCGTGAATTCGTGCTTGGGGGCCTTGATCTGGACTTCTTGCATGGGGGGCTCCGAAAGAGGGGGCATCCTTGGGTGAAGGGAAAGTTTACCCTTGAAGTCGGCCCCATCCAACCCTGGGTTGATGGGAACACCCTGGAGTCTGCATGCGTCATTGGTTCTGGATTCTGATGATCACCTTGGGCCTGCAGGCTCAAGACGCCCGGATTCAGATCCTTGGCACCACGGACATGCACGGCCACGTGCTGGCCGAGGATGCCTTCAGCCTCCAACCGATGAACCAAGGCTGGGCAAAGGTCACAACCCTGATCCGCCGCCAGCAGGCCCTGAACCCGAACACGATCCTGGTGGATTGCGGGGACACGCTCCAGGGCGAGCCGCTCAATTACGTTCGCAACGTGCTGCGTCGAGACCTGCCCGAACCCAGCGTCGCCATCATGAACGCGCTGGGCTATTCGGCCATGGCCGTGGGGAACCACGATTACGATTTCGGACTCGAGGTTCTCCGCGACGTGGTGAAGCAGGCGAAGTTCCCCTTGCTGTCGGCCAACACCCTGGAAGACAAGGGTGGCACGGGCTTCCAGCCCTACGCCATGGTGGTGGTGGCGGGCGTTCGGGTGGCCCTGGTGGGCTTCACCACGCCCGGGGTCCCTGGGATGGTGGAGCCCGATCACTATGCCGGGCTCACCTTCCAGGACATCGTCTCTTCTGCGCGAAAACTGGTCCCTCGTCTCCGGGAGCAGGAGAAGGCCGACCTGGTGATCGCCTTGCTGCATTCGGGTCTCGGTGCCGTCGATGGCCGGGAAGGGGATGAGAACGCCGCCCTCCGACTGGCGGATCAGGTACCTGGTTTCGATGCGATCTTCATCGGCCACTCCCATCAGGCGATCCAGATGGAGCACAAGGGCATCCCCATCCTGCAGGCCCAACCGTTCGGCCGCAGCCTAGCCGTACTGGACCTGGATCTGCGCCAGGAGAAGGGCCGGTGGCGGGTGATGGCGACGTCGGGACGGCTGGTGAAGCCGGACGATGCGACCCCCAGCGATCCTGAAGTCCTGCGCCTGACCGCAGACCTGCGTAGTGCCACGGATCGGTACCTGGATACGGCCGCCACGAACCTGCTGGTGGATCTGGACAGCCGCTGGTCACGGATGGAGGACACGCCGCTCATGCAACTCATCCACCAGGTGCAGCGACAGGCAACCGGGGCCCAGCTGTCCGCTGCGGCGAGCCCAGGGCCGAGGTTGTTCATCCCCAAAGGGCCGACGAGCGTGCGCCAGTTCTACGCCCTCGCCCCCTATGAAAGCCAGGTCGCCAAGATCCGCATCACGGGGGACCAGCTGAAACGCTACCTGGAGCACGGCGCGCGACACTACCTGCTGAGTTGGCAGCCCGAGCTCTACAATCGCGAAGTCCCCTTCTACAACTACGACATGGTGGATGGCGTGAGCTACGCCCTGGACCTGGGGAAGCCGGCAGGTGGCCGCGTCCGGAGTCTCAGCTACCTGGGACAGCCAGTGAAGCCAGAGCAGAGCTTCACCCTGGCGATCACGACCTACCGATTGCGTGGCGGTGGCGGCTACATGGCCGCCATCGGGTACACGGGCGCGCCCGACCTGGTCACCCGGGCTTCGCAGCGGAATCTCATCCTCGACTACGTGCTGAGCCGTCCAACGCTGAATCCCGCGCCCACGAACACCTGGCGAACGGTTCCCTTTCTTGATCGGGAACGGGTCCTGAACCTGGCGCGTTGAGGGGAACGGGCTACTTCACCTTCACCAGCATCAGCCCACCCTTGGGGTTGACGAAGACCGCATCAGAATCCAGGACCCCCACCAGAATGTGAAACTCGTCCAACCCCGTGGGGAGGAACTCCAAGCGGGCCTGGGCGAAATCAAGCCGGGCCAGGGCCAGTCCCTGGAGCGGGGGTCGCAGGGCCGCTGGAACCTGGGAGGCCTTGATCGCAGCGAAGACCACGCCCTTGCCTGGCCAGATCGCCAGGGGGCCACGCTCCACCGAGGGGCCTTCAAGGACCGGTGCCGGTTGGCCGGGAGCAAGGTTCAGGCTGGTCTCGCCGATCTTCCTGCCCGTGGTTCCATCAAAGATGGCCAGATTCAAAGTGTTCCCGTCCGCCATCAGCACGTTCCCCGAATCGTCCAGGACGATCGGACGCCGGTTCTGGGGTGTTGGGCCATCCCCCTTGATGGGTTTGGCGCCGAAGGACCAGAGCAGAGCACCCTTGAAGTCCCGCTTTTCCAAGTAGGGCTCGACCGCCCTGAAGGACATCACGAAGCCCTTGCCATCCCAGCAGACGTCTCCCACCTCGGCCGGAACCTTCAAAGTGAGGATGACGTGGCCGGTCTTGTCGATCTGGGTGACGCTGGTGCCCCGTGCGATCCAGGCGTTGTTGCGCGGGTCCATCACCCAGCGTTCGGGGGGCTCGTCGGATTTCCCCGCGGGCACGCTGCCGATGACACCACCATCGCGCATCCAGGTGCGAAGCATCCGGGCGGAGGGATCAAAGAAGGTGAAGGAATCGTCCTTGTCCTGCTTGGCCCAGCTGCGGGCCTGGCTGGCGGCATCCCAGGCCTGGGCGCGCAGGGGTAGCACGGACAGGCCGACCATGACGCTCAGAAGGGATAAGCGGATACAGCGATTCCTCACGAAAATCCTCGGGGCGAGCAGTCACCAATGGTGGGTAGATTCCAACCATAGGAAATCCCCGGGTCCTCCGCAAGTTTTTACTTAGAATTGGCTGGAAAACTGCTGAATCCGTCGCAACAGCATCTTGGGGCTAAGCCCCTCATCTTCCAGCAGCCGTTTGGGATCGCCATGGTGGACCAGATGGTCAGGTACGGCACACCGCAGCAACGGGCGAAGGATCCCGGCATCCGCCAGGGATTCGGCAACGGCTCCGCTGAATCCGCCGGGAGCGCAACCTTCCTCCAGGGTCACCAGGCCTTTGCAGCGTCGGGCCCAGGTGTGGATCAGGGCCTCATCGAGTGGCTTGATGAAGCGGGCATTGATGACGGCGCAGGAAAGCCCTTCCTCCGCCAAGGTCTCCGCGAGGGCCAGGGCCGGAGCCACCATGGCGCCCACGGCGCAAAGCAGGAGATCCTCCCCTTCTCGCAATAATTCACCTTTCCCGATGGGCAGGGCGGTGATGGGATCCTCCAGGACAACGCCCAGGCCGTTGCCGCGGGGATAGCGGAGCGCGGCGGGGTGGCCACAATAGAGCGCCGTCATGAGCATGCGCCGCAGTTCGTTCTCATCCTTGGGGGCCATGAGGATGATGTTGGGAAGGCAGCGCAGGTAGGCGAGATCGTACAGGCCATGATGCGTGGGACCGTCGGCTCCGACGATGCCGGCCCGATCCAGGGCGAAGGTCACCGGCAGATCCTGGATGCAGACGTCGTGGGCCACCTGATCAAAGCCGCGTTGCAGGAAGGTGCTGTAGATGGCCACCACGGGACGCATGCCCTGGGTGGCGAGCCCGGCGGCGAAGGTGACGGCGTGCTGCTCGGCGATGCCCACATCGAAACAGCGATCTGGAAACGCTTTCAGGAAGAGGTTCATCCCCGTGCCGTCGAGCATGGCGGCGGTGATGCCAACGATCTTCTCATCGGTCTTCGCCAGTTCGACCAGGGCCTTACCGAACACGGTGGTGTAGCTGGGAGGGGCCGGCTTCGTCGGATCCACCACGCCCTTGATGATCTCGCCGGCCTCTGCGTCGAAGGCGGTGACGCCATGCCACTTCAGGGGATCCTGCACGGCCGGTTCGTACCCGTAGCCCTTCTTGGTCTGCACGTGCAGCAGGACGGGACCATCCTTCATTTTCACCTTGGCCTCGGCGAGGGCCCTTGAGGTGGCGTGCACATCGTGGCCATTGACCGGGCCCATGTAGCGGAAGCCCAGGTCCTCGAAGAGCAGCCCGGGGATCATGAGCCGCTTGAAACTCTCTTCGCTCCACTTGGCGGCCTTGGCCACGCCCTTGCTGAGGCCTTCGAGGGGGATGGCTTTGATGGCGTGCTCGATGCGGTCGCGCCAGCGGTGGTAGTACTGGCCCGACATGATCTGGTTCAGGTAGCCCTGTAGTGAACCCACGTTGGGGTTGATGCTCATGTCGTTGTCGTTGAGGATCACCAGGAAGTTCTTCGTCACCAGGTAGCCCGCCTGGTTGAGGGCCTCGAAGGCCATGCCCGCGGTCATGGAGCCGTCCCCGATGACGGCGATGCAGGCGTGGTCCTGCTTCTGCAGGTCGCGGGCCTTGGCCATGCCCAGGGCGGCGGAGATGCTGGTACTGGCATGACCGGCGCCGAAGTGGTCGTAGGGGCTTTCATCACGCTTGAGGAAGCCCGACAGCCCATGGTGCTGGCGCAGGGTGGGGAAGCGGCTCTTGCGGCCCGTGAGGATCTTGTGGGGGTAGGCCTGATGGCCCACGTCCCAGACGATGCGGTCCTGCAGGAAATCGAAGTGGTGGAAGAGGGCGACGGTCAGCTCCACCGTGCCGAGGTTCGAGCTGAAGTGGCCACCCGTTTCCGAGATCGCCGCGATGAGGAAGGCGCGGACTTCGGCAGCCAGCTGCTCCAACTGGCCGGGGGAGAAATGCTTCACCTGCTGAGGTGAAGCCAGGGAGTCGAGCAGGGGGTAGGGACTGATGGGGGCGGTCACGTGGAGACCTAGCTGCCCCGCTGGGCCAGGTAACGCGCCCAGGCTGCCAAGGAAGTCCGATTGGGAAGGGAGGCTAGATGACATAGGGCGGTCTCGGTGGCTTCACTCAGGGCATTGCGGGCACCGTCCAGGCCCAGGAGGGAAGGGTAGGTGATCTTACCCTTTCCCGCGTCTTTTCCGGTCCGCTTGCCCAGATCCGCTTCGGTGGCGGTGGCATCCAGGATGTCGTCCTGGATCTGGAAGGCCAGGCCGATGGCCTCACCGTAGGCACGCAGCGCAGCCCGGTCCGCCAGCGTCGCACCACCCAGGACCGCGCCGATTTCCAGGGAGGCGCGCAGCAGGGCGCCGGTCTTCAGGCGATGGATGAGGCGGAGGTGGTCCAGATTGTAGCCCTCGATCTTCTCTCCCTCCAGGTCGAGGGCCTGTCCCCCCGCCATGCCCCGCCAGCCGGCCCCCTCGGCCAGCAGCCTCAGGGCCTCTGCCCGGCGCACGGGGTCGAGATCGGCCGAAGCCAGCACGCCGAAGGCCTCGGTCAGCAGGGCATCGCCGGCCAGGATCGCGTGGCCTTCGCCGAAGACCATGTGGTTGGTGGGTCGGCCGCGCCGAAGGTCATCGTCGTCCATGGCGGGAAGGTCGTCATGGATCAGTGAGTAGGTGTGGACAAATTCCAGGGCCAGGGCCCCGGGCAGGGCCTGCTCGGCGGTGCCGCCAACGGCTTCGCAGGCCAGTAGACAGAGCACGGGCCGCACGCGCTTGCCGCCGGCCTCGAGGCTATACCGGACGGCCTCGCCCAACCGGGTCGCCTCCCCTTGTCTGAAGGGAGCCGTCAGAGCCGCATCAAGGAGAGGGATGAGTCGATCCAGGTCGAGACGCACCTGGGCAGAGGCCTCGGTCATCGGGTGCCCTTGGCCTCATCCAGCGGCTCGGCGCGGTATTCACCACCCAGGCCAGCCTTCAATATTTCGACTTTTCGCTGGGCCTCGCCCAGCTGCTTCTGGAGGGTCTGGCTCAGTTGCACCCCCTCCTCAAAGCGCGTAAGGGCCTCCTCCAGGCTGAGGTTCCCGGATTCCAGCTGCTGCACCAACGTCTCCAGCCGATCCAGGCCGTCGTCGAAGGAAGGGGTTGCTTGGGTCATCGTAGGGTCCTTGGCGTGGGAGGGCTGTGTGCCTGAGCGGGTTCCAGAAGTCGAGGTTCAACGACCCTTGGTCATGCTCTCGCGCATTTTCTTGCCGGTGTCCTCGACCTTGTAGTCCTCGGGCAGGTTGAAGGTGGCGGCGGGAATGGAACCTTCCTTGAGGGCGGTGGCGACGCTGCTGAAATCACCCACGATGGGCAGGACCGTGTGGGACCGGAGGGCGATGCCCTGGACCTTGGCCAGTTCCTCGCCGAGTTTCAGCATCCCAGCCGAGTTGCCGCCCATCTGGCCCAGGGCGTTCTTGAGCTTGAGAAAGCGCTTGTAGGAACCGGCGGGGATCGGGGGCTTGAGGGAGGGATCATTGCTGCTCTCGATCACCATCTTCCCCATGGTGACCTTCCACTTCTTGCACCTGCGGCCAAGGATGGTCTCCGAGCCCTGCTCTTCGGCCGTGACGGTGGCATCTCCGCCGCCCATCAGCTTCTGTGCGAAGGCGGGTAGGTCCTTCATCTTCTCGCCCATGGCTTCCATGGAGGCCTCCAAGTCATCCCAGCTCATGCGCTGAATGAGCTTCTTCTTGTGGAGGATGGTGTAGGACACGCCCTTCTCGAAATCGACCATGGTATCGGTCTGGCTGGAGGGGTGGTTGCTCCGCATGAACTTAGACGACCAGTACTGGGTCTGCTCGCCATCGTGACCCTTGCCGTTGCCGGTCATGGTGAGGGTCAGGTCCCCGGCCAGGGCTGCCAGCGAAGCGCAGAGAAGGAGCACGGCCAATCGCACAGGCGCTTTCATGGATACCCTCCTGGGAATACTCTGGAGGATACGCTTGCGATTCAAGGATTGCCAACCGCAGGCTATAAGGTTTCCCAAGAGGTATTCATGGCCCGTGTGCTCGTAGTGGATGACAGCAAGGAGACCTGCGAGTTCCTGGAGGAGCTCCTGGGCTCCATGGGGCTGGAGGTCGCCAAGGCCACCCACCCCGACAGGGCCATCGAACTGCTGCACAAGGAACCCTTCGACCTGCTGCTGTCCGACATCAATCTGGAGGCGAAAAAGGACGGCCTGGATCTGCTGAGGGAGGCGAAGCCGCTGGGAGTGGATACGATCCTTCTCTCGGGATTCGGCACCCTGGAAACGGCCATCGAGGCCGTCCGCGAGGGCGCGTTCGACTTCCTGAGCAAGCCCTGGAATAACGAAGAGCTGAAGGCCCTTGTGACCCGCGCGATCGCGCGTCGTCAATCCAGTGGGCAGGGCGTGGTCCCAGGGGCCTCTCCCAAGGGGAAACGGAGCCTGATGATCGGCTCGAGCCCCAAGATGATGGCGGTCTACAAGACCATCGCGAGCCTGCAGAACAGCCGGGCCACCGTGCTCATCACGGGCGAGAGCGGCACAGGCAAGGAGCTGGTGGCTCGGAGCATCCACTTGTCCAGCGACCGTCGGGATCGGGCCTTCGTGGCGGTGAACTGTGGCGCCTTGACAGAGACCCTGCTGGAATCCGAACTCTTCGGCCACGTGAAGGGCTCCTTTACCGGGGCCATCGGAGAGAAGCCTGGGCTCTTCGAAGAGGCCTCGGGAGGCACGATCTTTCTCGACGAGATTGGGGAGACCAGCCCCAGTTTCCAAGTGCGGCTGCTCCGGGTCCTGCAGGAGCAGGAGATCCGACGGGTGGGTGGCAACAAGACCATCAAGGTGGACGCCCGGGTCATTGCAGCCACCAACCGGGACCTGCAGGTGATGGTCAAGGCTGGGGCCTTCCGGGAGGACCTGTACTACCGGCTCGGTGTGGTGGAACTGGCCGTGCCACCGCTGCGGGAGCGGCGCGAGGACATCCCTGCCCTGATCGAACACTTCCTGGCGGAGTTCGGGCGCAAGGACGACCACACCTATCAGCTTCATCCCGAGGCCAGGCGGGTTCTCGAGGCCTATTCCTGGCCGGGGAACGTGCGCGAATTAAGCAACGCCGTGGAGAATCTCACGCAGCTGAGCCGGGGTTTGGAGATCGCTGTGGACGACCTGCCGGCCAAGATCCAGGCCGATGTGTTGAAGAAGGCCCTCCGGAGGCCGGAGGCCGGGGAAGAGATTCCTGCCTTGATCGAAGACTGGCCCTCCCTGGACGAACTGGAACGGCGCTATATCCAGGTTCTGATTGGACGGCATAAGGAAAAACAGCGAATCGCCGAAATACTTGGGGTGGACCGGACCACCCTGTACCGGAAACTCAAGCGCTATGGGTTTCACGAAGGCGAGTAGCGGACTCCTGTGGTGCAAATCGTCGCAGCCTGCTACAGGTTGCAGAACACCACGAATATTGTGGCCATCAAAATAATCCAAGCCACCTATTTGGTTGAATTATATTTTGGCGTAAAGCCTGCTTAATGCTCTCCACTTCCGGCCGTGCCGGATAACCCCAGGGAGAACACCCATGAAGAAGCTTGCTGCGCTGCTCGTCGCCGCCGCTCTGATCAGCCCCGTCTTCGCTGAAGAGGCCAAGAAGCCCGAAGTGAAGAAGACTGAGAAGGTCGAGACGAAGAAGGCCGAGCCCAAGAAGGCCGAGCCCAAGAAGGAAGAGGCCAAGAAGGAAGAGGCCAAGAAGGAAGAGGCCAAGAAGGCCCTGACCGCCGAAGAGAAGAAGGCTGAAGCCGCCCCCAAGGCCGAGAAGAAGGCCAAGAAGGCGAAGAAGGCTGCCGCCAAGGCCGAGCCCAAGAAGGAAGAGGCCAAGAAGGCCCTGACCGCCGAAGAGAAGAAGGCTGAGAAGGCTGCCTGCCCCAAGGATTGCAAGAAGGATTGCTGCAAGAAGGCTGAGCCCAAGAAGGAAGAGGCCAAGAAGGCCCTGACCGCCGAAGAGAAGAAGGCCGAGAAGAAGGCTGAGCCCAAGAAGGAAGAGAAGAAGGCTGAGCCCAAGAAGGAAGAGAAGAAGCACAAGCCGACTGCTGTTGCTGCCGTTCGTGGCTAAGATGGCCTGAGCCGAACCGGCTCCGGTTCTGAGAAAAGCGGGCTCCGGCCCGCTTTTTCATGTGTGGCTTTCCGGTGGCCCCCAGGCAGGCCATGATGGATTCATGATCGATCCCCTGCTCGACCTCACCGCAGAGATCCGCGCACGCGTTCCGGCCGGCCCCCCAGAGGGCATCACCCAACTGCTGGGTTGTGTGGAAGGTCACGGCCTCTTCCGAGATTCTAAAGGCCTGCATCACAGGGCTTTCGCACAGATTGCTGCTGAGAAAGGTCCCTGGGACTTGTCCCCCCTCATCGATCACACCCTCCTCAAGGCCGAAGCCACGGGCACCCAGGTGGAGATCCTTTGTACCGAGGCGAGGGCCCACGGCTTTGCGTCTGTCTGCGTGAATCCCTACTGGGTACCGCTGGCGGCCCTGTTGCTGAAGGGCAGTCCTGTGCGCATCTGCACGGTGGTGGGGTTTCCCCTGGGGGCTTCCGCGAGCCGAGCCAAGGCCCATGAAGCCGGCCTCGCTCTGACCGCCGGCGCTCAGGAAGTGGATATGGTGCTGGCCATCGGGGCGGCCAAGTCCGGTGACTGGGATGCCGTCCGCCGGGATCTCGATGCGCTGCGTTCCGCGGTGCCCGCCCCCGCCATCCTGAAGGTCATCCTCGAGACCTGCCTGCTGAACGATCCCGAAAAGGTGCGGGCTTGTGAATTGGCACGGGACGCTGGGCTGGATTTCGTGAAGACCTCCACCGGCTTCTCCACCGGTGGCGCCACCGAGGCGGATGTGGCCCTCATGCGCCGCACGGTGGGACCCGGCGTGGGGGTGAAGGCTTCCGGTGGCATCCGAACCTATGATGGGGCACTCCAGATGGTCCGCGCCGGCGCCACCAGGCTGGGCCTGTCGGCCTCTGTGGCCGTGGCCCAGGGCGGCAGGGGGGCCGGACCCTGCTGAAAAGTGCGGTATCCTCCCATTATCAGTCCCCCGGAGGCGGTCGTGGCGAAGCTTGATCTCATGTTGTACGAGGAGGAATACAAACTCCTCCAGGAGATCATTGGCCGCCTCGAGAAGGATGCTTCCGCCAAGGTGGTCTTCCTGGTGGACAAGAATGGTCAGCAGATCGCTGCGGCCGGGGACGTGAAGAGCATCGATGCCACCAGCCTGGCTTCCTTGACGGCCGGCAACGTGGCCGCCACGGATGGGCTGGCCAAACTCATCGGGGAGAAGGAATTCAGCCTGCTTTTCCACGAAGGGGAGAAGGACAACCTCCACATCTCCATCGTGGGCAAGCGCGGGATCCTGGTGGTGATCTTCGACCAGAACTCCAGCCTTGCCCTGGTGCGACTGCGGGTGAAGAAGGTCAGCAAGGAACTCCAGGACATCTTCGAGCAGGTTGAATTGCGCGCCCAGAAGGAATCGGACGGCGGCAGCCGCTTCGAAAGCCCCTTCTCGGAAATCACCGATGAAGACATTGATCGCCTCTTCGGCGACTGAGCCCCGGGACGCGCCATGACCTTCATCAACTACGCGTCTCGCGAGATCAACTGCAAGATCGTCTATTACGGGCCGGGCCTTTGCGGGAAGACCACGAACATCCAGTGGATCTTCGAGCAGGCCAATCCCGAAAAGAGGGGCAAGCTCGTCAGCCTCGCCACCGAGACGGATCGCACCCTGTTCTTCGACTTCCTGCCCCTCGACATGGGGACGGTCAAGGGCTTCAAGGTGCGGTTCCATCTCTACACGGTTCCTGGTCAGGTCTTCTACGACGCCAGCCGGAAGCTCATCCTCCGTGGTTGTGATGGCATCATCTTCGTGGCCGACAGCCAGCGGGCCCGCATGGAAGCCAACATCGAATCCATCGCCAACCTGGCCACCAACCTCAAGGAGAACGGGTTCGACATCCGTTCCATCCCCTACGTCCTCCAACTGAACAAGCGGGACATGCCTTCGGCGGCCCAGATCCCCGAAATGGAGCGCCTCCTCCGGTTCCGGAACGAGCCCATGATCGAGGCCGTGGCCAACAAGGGCACGGGCGTCATTGAGACCCTGAAAGCCGCCGCCCGCCAGGTGCTCATGGAGCTTCAGCGCGCTTAGCAACCAGGATCACAGGTCCCGGTTCCATAAGCTTGAAACCCAGCCCCCATCCGGTAGAATGGTCATTCGCCCTTCCGGAGTAGCTCAGGGGTCAGAGCGGGTGACTGTTAATCACTAGGTCGGGGGTTCAAATCCCTCCTCCGGAGCCAGACAACAAAGCACTTAGGCCACC
>JANYAZ010000033.1 GCA_025361045.1 Geothrix sp.
TACATCCAGATCTGCCGCTGCTTCCGGGACGAGGATCTGCGCGCCGACCGCCAGCCCGAGTTCACCCAGATCGACATCGAGATGAGCTTCGTGCGCCAGGAGGATATCCAGGCGCTCATCGAGGGCCTGATGGTGGAGCTCTGCCCCCTGGTGGGCCAGCAGGCCGTCGCCCCCTTCCCGCGCCTGACCTACCGGGATGCCATGGAGTGGTACGGCTCCGACAAGCCCGACCTCCGCTGCAAGGTCAAGATCCAGGACGTGACGCGCCTGTTCGCCGGCAGCGAGTTCAACCTGTTCCGCTCCGCCGCCGACTCCCAGGGCCAGCGCCGGGTGCGCGGCCTCTTCCTGCCCGGCGAGGCCGCCGGGGCGACCAGCCGCAAGCAGCTCGATGAGCTGCAGGAAACGGCCAAGCAGCTGGGCGCGGGCGGACTGCCCTACGCCAAGTGGGGCAAGGAAGGGCTCTCCAGCAGCTTCAAGAAGTTCCTGGATGCAGGCGCGGAAGCGGCCCTGAAGGACCACTTTCGCGTAAAGGGAGAGGGCCTCGCCATCTTCGCCGTGGGCACCGATGCGCAGACCAGCCGCGTCCTTGGAGACCTCCGCCTGAAACTCTCCGCTGACCTCGCGAAAAAGGAAAAGGACCCTGCCCTTTCCAGCCTTTTCCATGACAAAAACGCTTTCGCGTTTTTGTGGGTGGTGGATTTCCCTCTCCTCCAGTGGGACGGGGAGGACCAGCGCTTCGTGGCCTGCCACCACCCCTTCACCAGCCCCCATCCGGACGACCTGGACCTGCTGCAGTCCAACCCCGGCGCCTGCCGGGCCGTGGCCTACGACCTGGTGCTCAACGGCTACGAGCTGGGCGGTGGCAGCATCCGCATCCACGACGCCGAGACCCAGAGCCTCATCTTCCGCACCATCGGCATCAGCGAAGCGCAGGCCCGGGCCAAGTTCGGCTACCTGCTGGATGCCCTGGCCTTCGGTGCGCCGCCCCACGGCGGCCTGGCCCTGGGCCTGGACCGCCTCGTGATGCTGCTGGCGGGCGAGGAGAACATCCGCGAGGTCATCGCCTTCCCCAAGACGTCCCAGGCCCGGTGCCTCATGACGAACGCCCCCAGTCCCGTGGACGAGCGCCAGCTGCGGGACCTGCACCTCCTGCCGGAAACCCGGCAGACCTACCGCGTGGGCGCCGTGTTCTTCGAGAGTGCGGAAGGCGGGAATGCCGACCTCCGCGGCCAGGCCCTCCAGCAGCTCAGTCAGCTGACCCCCCGCCAGACCCAGGGGCTCGTCACCCTCGACGGCCAGGGGCAGATCCTCGATGCGCAGACCCTCAGCGGGCCCACCTTTGAGTTCTGATCGTTTCCACCGATTCACCGCGAGGTCCGCATGCTGCCATTCCTTCCCCTTCTGGTGCCGGGTCTAGTCCAGGCGCCCGTGTCCGATTGGGACAAGGCCCGGGAGGTACTGGTCAGCACCATCGACAAGAAGGGCGGGCTGGGCATTCTGCTGTCGCTCGACCACGCCACCGAGGGGCACCTCACCATCCGGTTCCTGGAACGGCAGAGTTCCGACTCCGCGTACGAACTGGTCATCCAGCCTTTGGACCCGGGCCCGGGTGCGGAGCAGAAACCCTTCGCGATCCAGCGGGCCGGAGATTTCACCAGCTTCCAGACCCGTGCCGTCCCCTTCGACCTGAGGGTGGCCAACGTGACCGAGCAGTTGCACATCACCCTCAACTCCCAGGAATTCGCCGGCAAGATCTGGTCCCTGCCACTGCCCAAGCCCGGCAGCCCCGCCAAGGTCATCATCCTGTACCTGCCCAAGCGCTGACGATTCAGCAGGGCCGTGGCTTCATGCGACACTGTCCCCGGCAACCATGAGTGACAAGGAACCGCGATGACCGCAACGCCCGGAAAGCCCAAGAAGGTCAAGGAAAAGCGCCAGTCGCCCGAGGAACGCCTCGAGGCCCTGCGCTACAACCACATGATGTACGGCCCCACCGCAGGCGAGCTGCGGCCCGCCGCGAAGAAGATCAACTATGGGTCCTCCTACCTTCAGCACCCCAAGTTCCAGAGCCTGATGACGGCCTTCAAGAAGGGCACGGCCTTCCAGTTCGATGTCACGGACAAGGGCAAGGTCCTCGCCATCGCCACGGATGGATCCCACATCTCCTTCGACGGCCGGATCATCTTCTACTCCCGCCCCTCGAACCGGCACGAAGAGCACCTGCTGCTGGACCGCAGCGCCGCCGTTCAGTACCAGACCCTCGATGCCCTGGTGCACCTGGTCTTCGCCGTCCTGCGCAGCCTGCCGGAGCTGGGCGGGCCCCAGCTGGTCTACATGAGCCGCCAGTTCTACCTGGGCGCCGAAACCCTGGAAGCCGGCATCGCCGAACAGGGCCCCAACCTGCTCATGGGCTCCTTCAAGCACAGCAAAGCCCTGGAGAAGCCCCGCAAGTAGCAGGTTGCTGCATGGCGTAACTGTGCTGTCCGGAGCGGGTCTTTGCCCTCGGTGGGTGCTGGTCTGCCGCACACTAGTGGCATGACCTTCACCCTCCGCCACAAGGCCCAGGCCATCCTCCGCGCGGCGGGGTGGGAGATCGCTCCGCCGCCGGTGGTCTGGTCCTCGCGGATGCTGCGCTGCGCGGGGCTGTTCGTCGTGGAGAAGGACTCGCGGGGCAAGTGGCACCCGGAGATCCGCCTCAGCATCCCGCTGCTGCGGCGGCGGGACTGGCCCTGGCCGCAGCAGGTGTGCGGCATGAACTGCCACGCGCCGGAGGAAGTCCAGCGGCGCATCCTCGAGCACGAACTCATTCATTACAAGCTCTGGATGGACCGCGAGGCGAACTGGGGCCACAGTGAGCGCTTCCGCCGGCTGGCCTTCGAGGTGTTCGGGCACCAGAGCATCACGCACGGCATCGGGACGGAACCGGACTGACCTTGCGGGAGGAATCCACCGCGCGCTTGGCTGACCGCCAAGGGCCTCTGTTATTGGATTACGTTGCCCTTCTGCGCCACCGATGGTTTTAGGGATGAAACAAAAAAGCGTATGAACCACCGGTGGCTAATAGGCTCTTCTCCTTAGCCCTGCCTTACTCTGTGGCTAGACACGCCCCTTCGCCTACCCATGCCCTGGCCGCCAGGGCGCTGTCAGCTGAAGTACACTCCTGCCATGACCGCCTGGGACTCTGCTTTCCTCTCCGTACCGCCCTTGACCGAGGGCGAGGACCGTCTGCCCCCGGCGCACAAGCTCTACGCCCTGCGCACCCTGCCCATGGGGGAGATCCGGGCCATCGGCTTCGACATGGATCACACCCTGGCCCGCTACCGCTCACCGGAGATTGATGAGTTGGCCTTCAAGAAGGCGGCCCGGATCCTGGTGCGGGACCGGGGCTACTCGCCCTGGCTGCTGGAGATGGCCTATGATCCGGCCTTCGCCGTACGCGGCCTGGTGCTGGATGGCCTGCGGGGCAACCTGCTCAAGCTCAACCGCGAGCGCCAGGTGGTGCGGGCCAGCCATGGCAGCCGGGCCATGGAACGCCTGGAGCTGGAGGCGGTCTATGGCCGCCGTCGGCTGTCCACCGCGGCCAAGGGGTTCCGCAACATCGACACCCTGTTCGAGATCCCCGAGAGCCACCTCTATGCCCAGATGGTGGATGGCCTGGATCGCGGCCTGCTGAAGGCCGAGAACTACCTCGAGCTCTTCCAGGACGTGCGGTGGGCCATCGACACGGCCCATCGCAATGGCGAGATGAAGGCCGAGATCCTGGAGCACCGGGATTTTTTCATCCCTCAGGACCCCCTGCTGGCTTTGGCCCTGGACCGCCTGAAACGCGCCGGGAAGAAGCTCTTCCTCCTCACCAACAGTGATTGGACCTTCACGAATGGCGTCATGGGTCACCTGCTGGACGGCCAGGACGAGGCGCGCCTGCGCTGGACGGACTACTTCGATCTGGTGGTGGTGAGCAGCCGCAAACCCGACTTCTTCCTCGAGACCCCAGAGTCGCAGTCCCTGGATGGCCAGCCTCGCTGCTACAGCGGCGGCCACGCCGCCTGGCTGGAGTTCATGCTGGATGCCCAGGGCGAACAGATCCTGTACGTCGGCGATCACATCTACGGCGATGTCCTGCGCTCCAAGAAGAGCGCCTCCTGGCGCACGCTGTTGCTGGTCCCCGAGCTGGAGCGGGAGCTGCGGCTCCTGGAGGCGAAGGCGGATGACCTGCGGGAGCTGCTGCGGCTGGAGACCGCCCGGCGACGAACCCTGCGGCGGGCCTCGGTCCTCATGGATCAGTGGAAGCGGAACCGCGTCCGGCGCCATGTGCTGGGCCCCCGGTTGAGTTCGGATGCCACGGTGGCGCTGGATCAGGAAGCGGCCCAGCTCGCCACCAGCGCCGAAGCCCTTCAGCGGCGCGCAGAGCTGCAGCGCCTGGAGCTGGCGGGGCTTACCAGCGCCGTGGAGGCGGTGTTCAATCCGATGTGGGGACCCATGTTCCGCGATCGGGACGAGCTGACCCGCTTCGCCGATCAGATCCAGCAGTTTGCCTGCGCCTACACAGGAAAGGTGGGGAACCTCTACATGTACGATCCCCTGGCGACGGTCTATGCGCCCCTGCCGACCCTGCCCCACGAACGGCTGGCGTGAGTCACGGTTTCAGCCGCGCGCCCATCACCCGGTCGATCATGGCTTCCAGCTCTGCGCTGGTGAACGGCTTCTTGAGGAAATCCGCGAAGCCCTGGGCGATGGCCTGCTCCCCTGAGGCGGTCAGGGCGTAACCGCTGCAGAGGATGCCAGGGATGTCAGCCCGCGTCTGCCGCATGGACTGGAAGGCCTCGACGCCACCCATTCTGGGCATGGTGGCGTCCAGGATCACCAGATCGAAGACTTCGGGCCGCTGGTTGAAGGCCTCGAGGGCCTCAAGACCATCCGAGGCCGTCACCACCTCCAGCCCGAACCAGTCCTCCAGCATCTCGGCCAGGACCGACCGGAGTTCCTCTTCATCGTCGGCCAGCAGCACCAGGTTGCGGGCCCGTGAGCCTTCCACCGGAGTGACCTGCACAGGCACCTGGCCCTCGGGGGAAGGCAGGTGAACGCGGAACACGCTCCCAACCCCGGGAATGCTCTCGACCTGGATGCCCCCCCGGTGCCCTCGGACGATGCCCAGCGCCGCCGCGAGCCCCAGGCCGCGACCCACGTCCCGGGTGGAGAAGAAAGGATCGAAAATCTTCGGAAGAGAGGCCGCATCGATGCCGTGGCCCTGGTCGGCAACCTCCAGCACGACGTAGATCCCAGGCTCCACAGGGTCAGGCCAAAAGCCGGTGCCGAGTTCGGTGGGCGTCACCGCCCGCACGAAGGTCCTGGCGCGGATGATGCCCTGGGCCGAGTTGGCTTCCAGAGCGTTGGTGATGAGGCCTTCCACCACCCGGCCAATGAGGATGGCGTCCACCATGACCCGCGGCAGATCCTTGGCGAGGTCCCGGACCACGGCCAGACCAGTCCGATCCAGGGCCTCGGTGATGAGTGGAGCCAGCTCCAGGATCTCAGGGCGGCGCAGATCACCACCGGAACAGTGGAGGATGTCCCGGCTAAGCCTGGAGGCCCGGTCCAGGCCGGTCTTCAGCCGCTGCAGGTAGATCTGCCCGCGGGAATCCTCCGCCACGGCCGCCTGGGCCATCTCCAGGTTCACCACCATGGATTGGAAAATGTTGTTGAAGTCGTGGGCCAGTCCCCCCGCCAGCATGCCGAGGCTCTCCATCTTCTGGGCCTTGGCCAGGGCCTCCTCGGCCCGGCGGATCTCGGTGACGTCCACCATGCTGCAGACCGCGCCATGGATGCGGCCGTCCTTGTCGCGGAGCGGCGTGGCGGAAGCGGACAGGTGACGAACTTCCCCATCGCCGAAGACAAGATCCAGGCGCCGATCCCGGATCTCCTCTCCACGCATGGCCGCCTGCTGCATGGGCATTTCTTCCGGGCGCAGGATCCGCCCCTCCTGCACCAGCTCGAAATGGTCGGGGGCTTCACCCAAGGGTGCCGATTTGGAGACATTCGCCTGCTGCGGCATGCGGAGAAGCGCGGCAGCCGCAGGGTTGCCCCGGATGACCGTGCCGGAGACATCCTCCGTGATCCAGGTGGGAATCGGGGTGGCGGCCAGCACCGCCGACAGCTTGTCCCGCTCCGCCAAAGCCAGGGCCCGGGCTTCCTCCAGTCGAGAGGTCTGATTGGATTTGCCCTGCAGCATCCGGTGGATCTGGATCATGCCCGCCAGAAGCAGGGCGGAGATCACCAGGCCAAGGATCTCGTTGGGCAGCAGGTAGGCGGGAAACCCCTTCTGGCTGTACTCCACCAGGAGAAAGAGCCGCCGCAGGGCCATGAGCACCAAGGCCGAGGCCATGAGCAGCCAAGCCATGGAACGACCAGTGACCCGGTTGATGCGCACTCCCACCGCAGCGGCCGCGATCTGCAGCATCATGGAGAGGAAAATGAGTGCTAACACGGACACGGCGGAGTCCTGGCTCTAAAAGCCCTATCGGATCCTAGCCTCGGCAGGGTAAATGTCGATCAGACCTGTACCTGTTTCCCGGTCCTTGCCTGGGCGATCACCTGCCGGATGGCCGCCACCACCTGATCCTGGTCCGCTTCGGTGAGGCCCGGCCAGAGCGGCAGGCTCATGAGCCGCTCGCCGCTCCATTCGCTGTGGGGCAGGCCATCCTTGGGCAAGTGGGAAGGATTCGCCGCATAGAAGTCCCGGTACCAGGGATGGACGTGCGCCGGGCGGTAGTGGATGCCGGTGCCGATGTTCTCTTCTTTGAGGGCCGAGACAAAGGCATCGCGGTCCAGGCCCGCCTTCTCCGGGTGGAGGCGCAGCACGAAGAGGTGGAAGCAGTGGCCGTGGTCGGCGTCGCCGGGCCAGGGCAGCGTCACCTCGTCGATATCCTGCATCAGGTCGAGGTAGCGGTGGAAGAGCACGCCCCGCCGGGTATTGAAGCCGTCCAGCTTATCGATCTGGTGCAGGCCCATGGCCGCCTGTAGGTCCATGAAGTTGGCCTTGCGGGCAGGCTCGTAGACCTCTGTGTGGGGGCTGCCTTCCTTGGCGAAGCGCTTCCATGCGTCGCGGTCGATGCCGTGGAAGCGCAGGCGCTTGATGCGGCTTTCGTACTCGGCGTTGAAGAAGGCGATGGCGCCGCCCTCGCCGGTGGTCATGTTCTTGTTCGGGTGGAAGCTGTAGACGCTCATGATCGAGCGGGGATTGCCGCCGATCTTGGTGCCCTTGTGGTGGGCGCCCATGGCCTGGGCCGCGTCCTCGATGACCCAGAGCCCGTGCTTTTCGGCGATGGCCCAGATGGCGTCCATGGGACAGGGCAGGCCCGTGAGGTGCACGGGGATGATGCCCTTGGTGCGGGGGGTGATGGCCGCTTCGAGCTTGGCAGGGTCGATGTTCAGCGTCACCGGATCGATGTCCACCAGTACCGGCACGCCGCCCTGCAGCACCACGGTGCTGAGGGTGCTCACCCAGGTCAACGAGGTGGTGATCACTTCGTCGCCAGGCTGCAGGTTGAGCACCTGCATGGTGATCTCCTGAGCCGTGGTGGCGCTGTTCATGGCCAGGCAATGGGGCACGCCGTTGTAGGCCTTCAGCTTCTCTTCAAAGGCCGCCGACTTCGGCCCCGTGGTGATCCAGCCGCTGTGGATGGTGTCGATGATCTCCGCGATCTCCTCTTCACCGACCATGGGGCGGGTGAAGGGCAGGAATTCCGCGCGGCGGACATAGGACATAGAGGCTCCGCGAAAACGATCATTGTAGCCGCCCGATGGCGACCTCGTTTTCGCCTGAACAGACCGCCGGCGGGCACGGGGCCCGCCGGTGGCCTTTCCTTCGGTTGAATCGATCTACTGCATCAGGCAGTACTGGCTGCTGCCGACGAACTTCACGTTGCGCTGGATGAGGAAGTTGCGGGAGCCCAGG
This sequence comes from Geothrix sp., assembly GCA_025361045.1. GTDB lineage: Bacteria > Acidobacteriota > Holophagae > Holophagales > Holophagaceae > Geothrix. The sequence continues at coordinate 7,955 of JANYAZ010000033.1, forward strand.
GTCACGTTGTAGTAGGCCCCGTTGGAACCGAGGGTGCTGGTCCCGAAGGTCCAGGCGCAGTCATCGCCATTCTCGTAACCGGTGCGGGCATACCAGGTGTTCCCATCGGGATCCGTGGCGGCTTCTTCGAGCTCGTGGGCCAGCACGGAGACCATGCCATCCACACCGGCATTGCCGTTGGGGCCGATGCTCTGGGACGCGCAGGAGGTGATGCAACGGGCCGCATTGCCGATGAAGGCGAAGCGGTGGTTGGAGCCGTTGATGGTGCCCCAGGAATGCCAGCCGCAGTACTGGGTGCAGAAGCCCGAGGACGCGGTCACGTCCGAGGAGGTCAGCACGAAGTAGAGGCCATTGGCATCATTCGGAAGGGCCGCGCTGGTGATGGCGTTGGACACGACGGTCTGGATGTTGGCATCCGACAGGCTCGCGCCGTAAGGATAGGCCACAGAGGTGGCGCCACCGTAGACCACGTTGCCCGTGATGCCGGAGCCGGTGTAGGTGGAATTCATCTTGTAGTAGGGGGAGCCGCCGATGGCCTTGAAGAAATCGGTGACGATGGCCTGCCCGGCGGCGGTGTCCGTCCCGTTGCTCTGGGCCCAGTTGCCGTACCAGATGATGTAGGCCGTAGGCGTGGTGATGACCTGGCCACCGTGGTTGGTGAGCTTCGAGCGGGAACTGAGGGCGGACGTGGAACCGACCGTGGGCGCGGCGTAGACGCTTGCGTGCTCGCCTCCGTTCATCCGGTGGTGGATGATTTCGCTGCCGGTCTCGCTGAAGTGCGAGCTGCGCCCTTCCTGGGCAAAGGCGGCGGGAGCAGCCAGGCCAGCCAGAAGGAGTGCGGTGAGCTGAAGACGGGTGAAGGTCATCATGGTGCTCCTTGAAAAGAGGGGTGGGGGGGATGGACGGAGTTCCTGGCGGAGCTCCGGGAAGGGAAACCGGCTTGGCTGCGGACCTGAACACCCACTCCAGGCGAGCCGAAGAATCTGGAATGGACGCGCCGGGCAGAACCTACCGGGAAGCCTCGAGGGCCGTTCGGAGAAGTTCTGTTGGGGTCCGCTGAAAGAGCGATGAGATGCTGTGGAGTCTAGCGGTGAAATATGACCCCGCAACATGTTAATTATTGTTAATGTCACCCTCGAAGTCATTTACATCAATATTCATAGAAATTTTATTAAAGATTAATCACAAAGATGTCAGGCATTTCGATTCGACTATCCTGATTCAGCCATTAGCCCATTCCGCCAGCCAAGTCCTTTCCGGGGTGCCTCGTCATGAACCGCTACTATTCCACCACCGTGCTCGTCGGGGCCCTCACGCTCGCCGGCCTGGGTTCCCCCCTGGCCGCCCAGGGAAGGACCGCCCAGCCCCGCAGCCTGCAGGCCCAGGTCGACGAGCTTCGGCGGGGCCAGGAGCAGATCCAGAAGGATCTGGCTGAACTCAAGGCCCTGCTCCTGGAGCGTGCCGCCAGGGCAGAGACACCCGCAGCGCGGCTGCCGCCGCCCATGGTCAGCCTCAACGTCTACGGCGAACCCTTCAAGGGGAGTCCCCTGGCCCGGGTGGCGATCCTCGAGTACTCGGACTTCGACTGCACCTACTGCGCCACCTATGCCAAGGAGATCTACCCGCTCATCGACCACGCCTACATCCAGGCTGGCTCGGTGAAGTATTTCTTCCGCGACCTACCGGGAACAGAGCACCCGAACGCGCTGTTCAAGGCGCGCATGGCGCGTTGTGCCGGCGACCAGGATCGCTTCTGGGAGGCCCACGACCGCCTGTTCAAGGACCAGAAACCCTTCGATGGACCGGGGCTCACCCAGTTCACCAAGGACCTGGGCCTCGACGAGTCGGCCTTCAAGGCCTGCATCTCCAGCGACAGCTACATCGAGGCCATCCAGCGCAGTGCGCGGCTCGCCAACAACATGCGGATCAACGGAACGCCCGCCTTCCTCATCGGCATACTGAGCGAGGACGGCAGCGTGCTCAGGGCAGCCAAGGTCTTCCTCGGGGCCGAATCTTTCGACACCTTCAGGAAGGTGCTCGACGAGTTGCTCAAGCCTGCGGAGAAAACAGCTCCGGCAAGCCCCAAGGGCTGAACCTGCCTCAGGCGATCGGCATCGTGATCCGCAGGCTGCTGCCCTTGCCGAGGCCATCACTAAACAGGCTGATGGTGCCGCCCATCATTTCCATCAGATGCTTGCAGATGACGAGGCCAAGCCCGGTGCCGCCGAACTCCCGGCTGTGGCCACCTTCAGCCTGGGCGAATTTCTGGAAGAGTCGGGTCTGGGCTTCGTGGCTCACGCCAATGCCCGTGTCCACGACCAGCAAGGTGATGAAACCTGGGTGGCGTTCCACCTGGACGGCGACACTGCCTTCCTTGGTGAACTTGAGCGCGTTGGACAGCAGGTTCAACAGCACCTGCTTCAGTCGACTCGGATCGACCACTACATCCGGGCAATCGGTCATGTCGGGCCAGAACAGTTCCACGTCGGGCTTGCGGGGATAGGCCTCGGCGATGGGTTTCACTTCCTCCAGCAGGATCGACAGGCTGAAAGCTTCGGGATGGACTTCGAGCTTGCCGGACTCGATCTTGGCGAGGTCGAGGATGTCATTGAGCAGCCCCAGCAGGTGCTGGCCAGAAGTGTAGCTGTCCTGGAGCATGGAGCGCATCTCTTCGGCATCGTCGTACAGGCCTTCCATGACGAGCCGCGTGAACCCCAGGATGCCCGTGAGGGGGGTGCGGAGTTCGTGGCTGGTGAGGGCCAGGAACTCGCTCTTCAATTGATCAGCTTCCCGCAACGCATCGTTGACGCGCTCCAGTTCGAGGGCCTGCCGCTGCAGCGCGTCCCGCTGTTCGGACAAATCGCGGAAGAGCCAGGCGTTGTAGAGCGAGATGGCGGCCTGACGCTGAAGAATGGTGACGGAGTCGAGGTCCTCCTCCTCCCAGTGGCGGTCGGCGGGCAGGGCCAGGATGGCGAAACCGAGCAGCAGCAGCTGGTGCTCGAAGGGAATGAAATAAAGTTGGACACCATCGGTCCCCCGCAAGGAGCCCAGGGACTGCCCATCGCAGGTGGGATCCAGCCACTGGCTCTGGAAGAGCACCAGCGGCGTCCCCGGAAAGGGGTTGGGAGCAGGCAGACGCAGGGCCGACCAATCCGCCCTCGCCAGGCCGGTCCCCTCCTTGGGCACGTAGCCGACGCCGCCGTCCTCGAGGGTCCAGACCACGGCCCTCAGGCAGTGGAACTCCTGGGCCAGCACATCGAGCACCACGCTGACCACCTGGCCGCCCTTGGAAGTCGCGGCCAGGATCTCGGACACCTGCTGGAGGACCTGCATCTGGTGCGAACGGCGACCAAGCTTGGCCCTGAGGTCCCGAGTCTCATGCATGGCCTGGGTCAGCTGGCGCTGGGTCTGCATGAGTTCGGCCAGCATCTCCGCGCCCTGGGGGCGCTGGGGCTGAACCCCGGCCACCGGCTTGGGCCCGGAGCTGGCCTTGGTGGGGGGCGTGATTGGCTTGGGGCCGGAGGATTGGTTCGAGTTGGGCATGGACCTCCAGGATGGCCCGGCCTGTTCGTGCTGCCAAGGGGCCCGTACCCTTCGAAGTCGGTTTGCCCCAAGATAGGGACATGGCGAACCACGCCCCGACCTTCTCGCTCCAGCGCATCATCTTCCTGGCGGTCTCCCTGGTGCTCTGCATCCAGGTGGGCTGGTGGATCAACGTGCAGATCCGGGAATCCGGTCGCCTGCTCCAGGCCCGTGCCCAGGCCCTCAACGCCAGCCGGGCCGAGGCCTGGCAGATGGACAGCCTGAGCATGCTGGCCTTCATCCATGCCCGGCCGGACCCCTCCTCCCGCACCGGGGCCGTCGAGGGTCGTTTCGCG
>JANYAZ010000079.1 GCA_025361045.1 Geothrix sp.
CCGGCGCCGCGAGGATGCCATCGAGGATCTGATGCCACGTTTCGGGGACGAGGGGCATCACATGAACGTGGACACGATTCTCGATTGGAGCGAGGACGCGGAGGCGCTGATGAAGGTCGAACAGGATGAGCTGAAGGCCAAAGTCCGCATGGGCCTCGATCGCCTGTCGGACGACCAGCGGGCCGTCTTCGTCCTTCGTGACCTCGAGGGCTGGAACACGGACGAAATAGCCCGCCACCTGGGCATCACCCGCGAGCTGGTGCGCCAGCGCGTCCACCGTGCCCGTCTTGCGCTGCGCGCCATGCTCCCCGAATTCGCCCCCAACCCGGAGGGGCGATGACCTTTCTGATCCCCAGCTGCGAGCGCGTCACGAATCTGCTGACCGCCTATGAGGAAGGCGTCCTCGGACCCCTGGACTGGCTTGGCTTGAAACTCCACCTTTTGCTCTGCCCCCCCTGTCAGACGTTCCTCGACTCCTTCGAACGAACCCCAGCCCTGCTCCGTCAGGCCTGGGGCGATGAGCCCACCCCCCTGGCTGAACAGGCCCTGTCCGGGGCGCTGGCTGCCCTCCGGGAAGGCCGCATCCCCCTGGGTCCCCAACACCATCCTGAGCCGGAGGCATGGTCCGCCCTGGAGCCTGGCGGGGATCCGCTCCAGTCGCTCCTGCTGCGGGTTCACCTCGGCCACTGTGAGCCCTGTCGAGAGGCGCGGGGCGGCGACCTCGCCATCACGCTTGCCGGGGATCCCGTGGAAGCCCTGCGCCCTCACCTGCCGCCGGATACCCACTGGCGCTGGATCAGACATGGACTCGGCGGTGCCCAGGTCGCGATCCTCCAGGAAGATCCAATCACCGGCGCCAGCCTGAACCTGGTCTGCCTGCCGGGCGGTCGCACCAGCCCCCTCCACGATCACCAGGGGCTTGAGTGTGCGCTGATCCTCTGTGGCGCCCTGCAGGATGGCCCTGCCCACCTGCGCGCCGGCGACTGGCTGGCCCAACACCCTGGCCACCTGCATGGCCCCACCGCAGACCCCGGGGAAGCCTGCTGGGCCCTCATCTCGCTCGAGCGTCCGGTGCTGTTCACGGGGTGGCGAGCGGCGCTGGAATGGTTCTCTAGTGGTGCCCGCGCGATATAGCTGGCTCATTCAGTTCGCTCATGGGTACCACGTGGCAGGGGTCTGGGGGCACGGCAGTGCCCCCAGTGGGGTGACAGCCCTGGCGCGCCAGGGCGCCAGAGGGGCTGTGCCCCGATGGAAGTGCGCCTCGCCATCACTTCAATTGATCCGGGTGTTTCAGGCGAGGCGCACTAGCAGATCCTCGGCAGTTGCTCACCACTGAGCAGATCCAACAGGCGCGAGGTGCCGAGCGATGTCTTGATGTGCACGCGTCCAGCGGGCCCTTCGACCACACGGCCGATGATGGCGGCACCCTTCCCTTCCGGTATGGCCCGAAGAATGGCCAGGGCTTGCTCTGCTTCCGACTTCGGCAAGAACACCACCATGCGACCCTCGCAGGCCACGTAGAACGGGTCCAGCCCGAGGATCTCGCAGGCGGCGGCCACAGCCTCTTCCACGGGGATTGCCCCCTCCTCTGACTCGATGGCCAAGCCTGCGGCCGTGGCGATCTCGTTGAGGACCGAGGCCAGTCCACCGCGGGTCGGGTCGCGCAGGCAATGGATGTCCAACCCCGCACCGATCAGGGCGGCCGCCAGATGGTGGACCGGCCCACAATCACTGAGGATCGGCGTCTCGAAAGCCAGGCCTTCGCGAACGGACATGACGGCGATGCCATGGCGCCCGAGATCCCCGCTGACGAGGATCGCGTCACCGGACCGCACGCGTCCAGGATGGACCTCCACACCTTCCGGAATCAGGCCCACGCCCGCCGTGGTGATGAATACACCATCGGCCTTGCCACGGTCCACCACCTTGGTATCCCCAGTGGCCAGACGCACCCCGCAGCGGTCGGCCGCCGCCTTCATCGAAGCCACCAGGGTGGCGAGTTCCTCGAAGGGCAGGCCCTCCTCCAGGATGAAGGCCGTGGACAGCGCCAGGGGCTTTGCTCCCGCCATGGCCAGATCGTTCACGGTTCCGTACACCGCCAACTCACCCAGGTCGCCGCCGGGAAACCGACGCGGATGGACGACGAAACCGTCGGTGGTGAAGGCCAGACGCACCCCGCCAGCCTGCACCATGGCACTGTCATGCAGCCCCGCCGGGTCCGCGCCGAGGATGGGCTGGAAGAGCCCTTCGATGAGCTCCTTCATGAGGCGCCCTCCCCCACCGTGGGCCATCTGGACCGTCCCATGGCGAAGGGGACGGGGGCAGGCGAGGGCGAAGGGGTCCGTGGTCATGAGGGGATTATGCAACTGATCCTGGACACCGGGTCAGGCCGTTCCGAAATCCCGGCGGATCCGCTCGGCCACCACGGGCACGGCGGCCGCAACTTCGGCACTCAGACCCAGGCCGATCTCTTGTGGGAAGGGGATGGAAATGGCGTAGAGCACCACTTCCGGGGTTTCGCCCAGCAGGTAGAAACTGTCCAGCAGGTCCCGCAGGCCGATGTCGTGGGCGGTGAGACTGGGCGGGAAATCCGAGGAAAAGCGAGGTACGAGCCGCTGGATGGTGCCCGGGGGGGAACCGTCCGCCGTGGCATCCACCAGGATCATCCGGCGGGCTTCGCGCATGGGTTCAAGCAACACCAGGCTGCCGGTGCCACCATCCAGCAGGTCCACACCCGCGGGAATCCCACCTTCGCCCAGCAGATGGTTGATGACGGCGACTCCCACCCCCTCATCCCCGAGAAGGATGTTGCCAATACCCAAAACCAGGATGGGGAGCGACGATCGGTCAACGGTCAAGCAGGTCGTCCCGCTCGAATTTCCAGCCGCCGACCATGGAGGACGTGGTGCCCCGACCTTCCACGTAGTCGTGGTAGAAGACCAGATAGACGTGGACCAGAGTGAATAGGACATAGAACCAGAGCATCGCGTGGTGCCATTGGCGCACGGCCATTTCACCGCCCATGAGCGGGATCACCCAGGCCGCCATCTTGCCGAACACGGAGTGGCTCATGGAGGCGTACAGCGCGAAGCCGGTGAGGGCCTGGAACCCGAAGATGAAGGCCGTGATGAAGTAGATCAGTCCGGCCAGACGGTTGTGCCCGATGTGGATGGCACCCGTGCCACGCACCTGGAGGATGTCGATCTTCAGGACCTGAACGATTTCCTGAAAGGCCGCCTTGGTGGTGGGGATGAACTTGTCCCAGGCCGCAAAGCGGTTGCCCACGAAGCCCCAGTAGGTCCGCACCAGCATGTTGAACAGGAAGACATAGCCGGCCGTGAAGTGGATGAATCGAACGGTGCCGTACCAGTACTGGAAGGAGGCTTCCTGGGCGTAGGTCACGGAGAAGGGCTTGCCGATCATGGCGCCGGTCACACCCAGGACCGTGATGGCCAACGCGTTGATCCAATGGAAGGCCCGGACCGGGAGCTCCCAGACGTAGATGCGGCGATACAAGTGTCGCGACGGCATGGGCACCTCCCCTCAGTAGAACTGGACTTGGTGGACCGGCTTTCCATCGGGATCGTAGAGGTGGACGGCACAGGCGATGCAGGGATCGAAGGAATGCACGGTCCGGAGGATCTCCACCGGCTGTTCCACATTGGCCACAGGGGTGCCGATGAGAGCCTCCTCATAAGCGGAGCGTTGGCCCTTGTCATCCCGGGGCGAGGCATTCCAGGTACTCGGCACCACCAGCTGGTAGTTGTCGATGGCGCGATCCTTGATGCTGATCCAATGGGCCAGCGCACCGCGCGGCGCCTCGGTCATGCCCACGCCCTCGGCGCTGGCCGGCCAGGTGTCGGGATCCCACCGGTAGCGGGTGAAGGTCTTGGTCTCGCCATTCTTCAGGTTGGTGATCAGCTCGTCGTAGAACCCCTTCATCCAGTGGGCGACCACCTGGGTCTCCACACCACGGGCGGCGGTGCGGCCCAGGGTGGAGAACAGCGCGGTAATAGGCACATCGAGCTTCTTCAGCACGCCGCCGACCAGTTCCTTCACGTCGGTGTTGCCCTTGGCGTAGGCCACCAGCATGCGGGACAGGGGGCCCACTTCCATGGCGTGGCCCTTCCACCGCGGAGTCTTGATCCAGGAGTATTTCCCGTCCACATTGAGGTGCTCATAGGGCGGCTTGGGCCCGGTGTAGTTGAACTCGGTCTCGCCCTTGAAGGGGTGCAGCCCCACGGCGTCGCCGCCGCTGTACTGGTACCAGGAGTGGGTGACGTATTCCTTGATCTCGTTGGAGTCCTTGCCGTTCACCTCGTGGATCTCATTGAGGTTCCGGTTCAGGATCGCGCCCCGGGGCAGGAGGAAGGAGGACGGGTCGTTGTACCCGCGGGTGGGCAGATCGCCGTAGGCGAGGTAGTTCTGCAGGCCGCCGCCGATGGCGCCCCAATCCTTGTAGAAGCTCGCAATGGCCAGCAGGTCCGGGACGTAGACCTGCTCCACGAAGTCGATGGCATCCTTGATGAGGCTGCCCACGTGGGTCAGGCGCTCGGTGTTGATGGCGTTGACCTCTTCCAGGTTGAAGGAACAGGGCACCCCGCCCACCAGGTAGTTCGGGTGGGGGTTCTTGCCACCGAAGATGGCGTGGATCTTCACCAGCTCCTTCTGCCACTCCAAGGCGTCGAGGTAGTGGGACACCGCCAGGAGGTTCACTTCAGGCGGTAGTTTGTAGGCCTTGTGGCCCCAGTAGCCGTTGGCGAAGATGCCCAGCTGACCGCTTTCCACGAAGCCCTTGAGGCGCTTCTGAACGGCGGCGAAGTGGCCGGGGTTCGACTTGGGCCAAGGCGAGAGGGACTGAGCCAGCTTCGAGGTGGCCACGGGATCGGCCTTCAGCATGCTCACCACGTCCACCCAGTCGAGGGCGTGCAGGTGGTAGAAGTGCACGACGTGATCCTGCACGTACTGGGCGCAGAACATCAGGTTGCGAACCAGCTCGGCATTCTTCGGCACGGAGATGCCGAGGGCGTCCTCGACGCTGCGGCAGCTGGCCAGGGCATGCACCGTGGTGCACACACCGCAGACGCGCTCGGTGAAAGCCCAGGCATCGCGGGGATCACGGCCCTTCAAGATCTTCTCGATGCCGCGAACCATGGTGCCGGCGCTGAAGGCGTCCTTCACGACGCCGTTTTCCACCACCGCCTCGATGCGGAGGTGACCCTCGATGCGGGTGACGGGATCAATGACGATGCGGTTGCTCATCAGTCCACCTTCTCGCTATTGGGCGTGTCCTTGACGGCCTCGGCCACTTGTTCGTGAATCAGCTTCCGTTTCCGGATGTTCGTGGAAACCGCATGGGCTGCCACCCCCACTGCCGCCACGGCGCCGAGGGCCACCCCGACGCTGTCGGCTGTGGACTCAATGCCGAACCCCGGGAAGGAAGGCAAGTGCCGATAGAAGGGGCCGTTGTCCCAGAAGCCGTTCTCGCTGCAGCCCAGGCAGCCGTGGCCGGACTGGATCGGATAGCTGGTGCCCTCATTCCACTTGGTGACGGAGCAGGCATTGTAGGTGACGGGGCCTCGGCAGCCCATCTTGTAGAGGCAGTACCCTTTGCGCGCGTGGTCGTCGTCAAACGACTCCACGAACATGCCCGCGTCGAAGTAGGCCCGCCGGTAGCAGGTATCGTGGACCCGGCGCGAATAGAACTCCTTCGGACGGCCCTGGGCGTCCAGTTCTGGCGCCCGGCCGAACATCAGCAGATGGGTGACCAGCGCCACCATCACATCCGCGATGGGCGGGCAGCCCGGCACATTGATGACGGGTTTGTTGACCAGCTTCTGGATGGGCGTGGCCCCGGTCGGATTGGGCTTGGCGGCCTGCACACAGCCGTAGGAGGCGCAGTTGCCCCAGGCCACGATGGCCGCGGCGCCCTTGGCCGCTTCCTGCAGGATGTCCTCGGCCGTGCGGCCACCGATGGTGCAGTAGACCCCGTTTTCTTTCGTCGGGACCGAACCCTCGATCAGGAGGATGTACTTCCCGTCGTAGGCCTTCAGGGTATCGGCCTTGCACTTTTCGGCCGCGTGCCCCGAGGCCGCCTGCAGGGTCTCTGAATAGTCGAGCGAGATGGCGTCCAGCAGCACGTCCGCCACGATCGGGTGCGAGGCGCGGATGAACGATTCGCTGCAGCAGGTGCATTCCTGGAAGTGCAGCCAAACCACGGGAGGCCGCGCCTTCTTCTCGAAGGCCTTGGCCACTGCGGCAGAGGCATTGGGCCCCAACCCCGCTGCAGCCGCTGCAAAACTGCAGAACTGCATGAAGTCCCGCCGACTGTAGCCCTTCTCCCGCATCACCGCCCACAGGGTGTGCTTCTCGCCAGACATGCTCCCTCCTTGGTCTATAGACCGCGGTTGAGACTGCGTCTTAAAAAAGACTTATTGGGTGTTTATTAAGCCTAGGCTACGGGGTCCCCATCCCCTGTCAAGCGGCGTTCCGAACCTGGAATATCACGATGGACCTATCGCCTTTCCGGAACGCTTATCCCCGTTCAGCCTAGGGGCAAATCGTGTAACCACACGATTGTGATTCAGCGCACAGGCTCGAACCTTCGGTACCGGTAATAGGCGGCGCAGGCGCCTTCCGAAGACACCATGGTGGCCCCCAGGGGATGATCGGGTGTGCAGGCCTTGCCGAAGGCAGGGCACTCCATGGGCTTCAGGAGTCCCTGCAGCACGAGGCCACTCTGGCAGTCCGGTGATTCGGGACCCCCGACGTCGCTGACGTTGAAGCGGCGGCTGGCATCGAACGCGGCGTAGGCCTCGCGCAACCCGAAGCCACTGTCCGGGATGCCGCCGATGCCACGCCAGGTGCGGTCCACCACCTGGAACACCTCCTGGATCAGCTGCTGGGCCGGCCGATTGCCGCCGGCCTTCACCAGCCGCACGTACTGGTTTTCCACTTCGGCCCGGCCCTCTTCCAGCTGGCTGACGCACATGAGGATGCCCTGCAGGAGATCCACGGGTTCGAAGGCGGTGACGACGATCGGCACGTGGTACTTCGCCGCCAGCGGATGGTACTCCTCCATACCCATGATGCTGCAGACATGACCCGCGGCGAGGAAGGCATCCACCCGTCGCTGGGGCGAAGCGAGGATGGCCTCCAAAGCCGGGGGCACCCGGACGTGGGACACCAGGATCGAAAAATTGCGGAGGTCTTCCTTCTTGGCCTGCGAGACCGCCAGCGCGTTGGCGGGCGCCGTGGTCTCAAACCCCACGGCGAAGAAAACCACCTCGCGCTCTGGGTTCTCCCTGGCAATGACCAGGGCATCCAAGGGCGAATAGACCACGCGGACATCGCCGCCCCGGCTCTTCACGGAGAACAGATCCTCCGCACTGCCCGGCACGCGCAGCATGTCCCCAAACGAGCAGAAGATGACCCCGGGACGCGCCGCGATGGCCAGCGCCTGGTCGATGAGGGCCACGGGCGTGACGCAGACGGGGCAACCGGGGCCATGGATCAGGTTGATCTCCCGTGGAAGCAGCTCGTCCAGCCCGAAGCGCACGATGGCATGAGTCTGCCCACCGCAGACTTCCATCAGGTTCCAGGGTCGGGTCACCTTCCGGCGGATGGCCCCGGCCAGGGCCTGGGCGACCTGGCCGTCGCGGAACTCGTCGACGAACTTCACGGGCCCTCCTCGGCCCAGCCGGGCTCCAGCAGCTCGAGGCACTCGAGCATGTACTTGGCTTCAGCCTCGTCGAGCTGTTCCAGGGCAAGGCCGGCGTGCACCACCACCCAGGCCCCGGGCATGGCGTCGGGCACACAGGCGAGGCTCACTTCCTTCACCGTGGGTCCGAAGGCCACTCGGCCCAGGCGCAGGGGCGATTCCACCACATCGAGAATCTGGCCGGGCACACCGAGGCACATGGGAGGTCTCCTGGGGATTCGTGGCCCAAGCATAATTCGGAATCTCCGGCCCGGAATCACAATCCGTCTGTGCTCCAATGACCCGATGAGCCGAACCCGTGAAACAACCCGAGGCGTCACCTATGTGGCCCTGGCGGCCCTGCTCTGGAGTTCCAGCGGACTCTTCATCAAAGTGCTGCCGTTGGGAGCCCTGCAGATCGCCTTCGCCCGCAGCCTGGTGGCAGCCCTCACCATCGCCACGGTGGTGCGGCTCCGGGGCGGCCGGCCTTTCCCCCGGCCGGATGCACTGGCGGTGGGCTGTGCCCTGGCCTATGCCGCCCTCCTGATCCTTTTTGTCGCCGCCACCAAGCTCACCACCGCCGCGAATGCGATCTTCCTGCAGTTCTCCGCGCCCATCTACCTGGTGTTCCTCGAGCCCTGGGTAACGAAACGGCCCCTGCAGCGACGGGATCTGTGGGCCGTGGTGGTCTGCCTGGCCGCCATGGGGCTCTTTTTTGTGGGGCGCCTCGGGGCGGGCACCCTGGTCGGCAACCTGCTCGGCGTGGCCTCCGGGGGGTGTCTCGCCCTGTTTTCCCTCACGTTGAAGCTGCAGAGGACCAGCCATCCGAAAGCCGACCCTGTCACCGCGATCATTCTCGGGAACATCCTGGTGGCGGTGCTCTGCGCACCCATGGCCCTGCCAGGCTTCAACCCCTCCCTGCCCCAGGTCGGCATCCTGCTCTACCTGGGTGTCTTTCAGATCGGCATCGCCTATCTATTCTTCAGCGCGGGGATGAAGCACCTGTCGGCCACGGTTGCCGTGGTGACGGGCACCCTGGAAGCCGTGCTGAATCCCATCTGGGTGTTCATTGGCCTCGGCGAGCGACCCACGCCCTGGGCCCTGGCGGGGGGCCTGATGATCCTGGGCACCATCGCCTGGTACAGCCTTGGTGGCCGCAAACCCCAGCCGGATGGCCCCGCATCAGCCTGACCGATGGCGGACCTCCATCAGGCCGGTACCCAGCGGTACCAGCAGCGCCAGCCCCGCCAGAGTCACCACCCCGTGCCATCCGGCCCGCTGGTAGGCGTGACCGCTGAGGGTGATGCCAAGCGCGCCCCCCAGGTAGTAGAACAACACGTAGAAGGCATTGGCACGGCCTCGCCCCGCCTGGACTTTCCGGTTCAGGGCTCCCGCCGCCGCCGCATGGACCGTGAAGAACCCCGTGCACACCAGCGCCAACGCAAGGGCGATGGCCCATCCGGTCGGAACCAGCGTGAGCGCCAAGCCCGCCCCAAGCACCATCGCGCCCATCACCATGGCCACGCCGTTGCCCACGTGGTTGCTCAGCTTGCCCGCCAGCGGGCCCATGACGATGCCCATGACGTAGGACAGGTAGAGCAGGGTCACTGCCCGGGTGGACCAGTGAAAGGGCGCACCGTGCAGATAGAAGGGCAGGTAGTTGAACACCGACGAGAAGACAAAGAAGGCGCCCGCGGCCACCCCATAGACGCGCAGTAGATCGTGGCGGAACAGCACATCCCTGAACCGTGCCGATTCAGGTCGGGCATGACTTGGCTCCGCCTCCCGGGGCAACCCGGCATGGGCGGCCGAGGTGGCCGCCAGCAGGAGTGCGGTCGCCACCAGGAAGGCCCAGCGCCAGTGGGCGGCGGGCAGCAGGAAGCCACCGATGAGCCGCCCGGAGAGCCCTCCCACCACGGTGGCCGATACATAGGAACCCATCACCACATTCAGCCTTTCCGCAGGCATCACGCGGGCCAGGTAGGCCACCAGGCAGGTGGTGAGCGCGGGAATGAACAACCCCTGGACGAACCGCGCGGCCACCAACAGCGGCAGGGTGGGTGCCAGGGCTGAGGCCAGCCCCGCCGCCGACACCACCAACCCGCCGGTGAGCAGAATGGGCCGGATGGGCCAGCGATCCGCCAGGGCCCCGAAGGGCAGGTTCGCCAGGGCGATGCCCAGCACCACCGCCGACACCGTCAGCGATGCTGCACCTTCGCCCACCCCGAACTGCTGGCGCAGCACCGGCAGTACCGGCTGGGGGATGTACACCGTGGTGAACACCGCCCCCACCAGCGCGAAGACCAGCCATTGCAGACGGGACAGGGGATCAGCGGAAGCCATGCCCTTCTACTTTCAGGCAGATCGAGGCTGAAGGAGAGCGAAAAGATCCACTACAAGGACAGAACCGCGAAGCAGGCTCATGAGTGGAACACGGATGACGGATTCGTTAGCTTGATCACCGTCCATCACCGTTCATCACCGGCTGAAAATTCTTTGCTTTTTTTACACCGGTGTTTCGAACTGGGAAGGGAAAAGAATGGAACCGGTGATGGACAGTAAGGAACGGTGATAAAGCCGGGCCGGAGGCTTTGATCTGAATGGACGCGCCCCATGTTGGGCGATGGGGCCGGTCATGGATTGAAAACGAACGGTCCCCATGGGAGCATTCGCGAACCATCCAACACCTTCCCGCCACGTTGGGCGCTACCAGATCGGCAACGAGGTTCCAACCATCCTTCAGTTCGTCTAATGTAAAGTTAGACCTTCCCCCAATCCTGGGGCTTCATGAAAGGAAGAACCATGTTCAACAAGCAGACTCGTCTCTTGG
>JANYAZ010000088.1 GCA_025361045.1 Geothrix sp.
CTTGCCGTCGATGCGGCGCTTGAGTTCCCAGTCGCCGTCCATCTCCAGGGCGCGCATGAAGGCATCGGGCACGCGCACGGAGTTGTTGGAGTTCATGCCGGCCACGGTGGCGTAGCCATCGCCGTCCCAGGAGGTGTCGTAGCCCTCGAGATCCCGGGCGAAATCCCCCTCGGTAAGGCGGCCCAGGCACTGGGTCAGGAAGGCCGCCGGCACGCCTTCGCGCTTGGCCTTGGCCAAGGCCTTGAGGAGCACTTCATTGGTCTTGGGGTCGGCATCCTTGGTGGTGGAACCTTCCACTGCCTTGCAGAGGTTGTCCCAGTGTCGGCGGACGAGCGCACTGCCGGCGGCGATCATGGCCACCTTGCGCTCTTCGGTGACTTTCCAGTCGATGAAGGCTTCGATGTCGGGGTGATCCAGGTCGAGGCAGACCATTTTCGCAGCTCGGCGGGTGGTGCCACCGCTCTTGATGGCCCCGGCGGCACGATCGCCCACGGCCAGGAAGCTCATAAGGCCGGAACTGCGGCCACCACCCGAAAGGGGTTCCTCGGAGCCACGCACCTTGGAGAAGTTGGTGCCGGTGCCGGAACCGTACTTGAAGATACGGGCCTCGCGGGTCCAGAGATCCATGATGCCGCCCTCGTTGACGAGGTCGTCGGCCACGCTCTGGATGAAGCAGGCGTGGGGCTGCGGGCGCTCATAGGCCGAGGTGGACCGCTGCATGTCGCCGGTGACCGGATCCACGAAGCTGTGGCCCTGGGCCGGTCCGGAGATGCCATAGGCGTAGTGCAGGCCGGTGTTGAACCACTGCGGTGAATTGGGGGCGCACATCTGGTTGGCGAGCATGTAGGTCAGCTCGTCGTAGAAGGCTTGGGCATCCTCGGCGGAGTCGAAGTAATGGTGGGTCTCGCCCCAGTGGCGCCAGCATCCGGCCAGGCGATGAAACACCTGCCGGGCATCCTTCTCACCGTTGTTCTGGGCGTCGATGCCTTTCCGCCGAAAATACTTCTGGGCCAGGATGTCCACCGCCACCTGGGACCAGGTCTCCGGGACCAGCACATCCTTGGCCTCGAAGACCACCGTGCCATCTAACTTGGAGATGCGACTGGTGCGCGGGACGAAGGGAATTCCTTCCAGTGGATCGTGACCTGCCTTGGTGAAGTGGCGGGCAATCTTCATTTGGCTGTCCTGCGCAAGGGGTGGAGAAGGACTGTTCGGAGTGCATGGCTTTCCCGCGAGGCGTACAAAGCCCTCCCCGGGGGTGGGGGACTTTGAAGGTGACCTCTAGGGGTTGTGCCGGGAGAAAAGGATGGCCCCAAGATGTAGGGGTGTCAAGGGGGTGTAACCGGATTTTTCCATCGTTTAAAAACACCACAGAAACCAGTGACGTTGAGTGCCGATGGGGCTCGGCAGAGATCTCTATCGGTGGTGTTTCTGATCCCATCGCGGCTAGGCTGAATTCAAGCCGGGCCCCATGCATCGGGGTGCGATGAACCGGGTCAGGTCGGAAGAAGCAGCCCTAAGTCGTTCCCCCGAGTGCCGTGGCAAGCCCGGCCCTTTTGCGCCTTTGGCGCGTCAGGGCCAGGCCTGCCAACCGATCGCGCGGCGCCTACGGCTTGCGCTCTCGGGTCGGCACTGGCGTGCGCTCCCAGTGGGTCCCCGCTCCGCAGAGCCCCCCGGGCTCTACTCCGCGACCCACTTAGGTCGCGCCCATGGCCAGCAAAAGAAATCGCCGCAGCCCGCGGAGGCGCGCAGCGGATTCGCGGTCGAGGAGATCGCCCGGCGGGGCCCGGTCGCTCACGCGGCGCCATCGGCCAGCCTTCGCGCGGCCCATCCTGACCCGCGGACGAAAAATCCATCCCCGGGGGCTCGACAGGTTGAGTGCTGAACATAGCCTTGCAGTCATGAATCCGATTGGCCTGACACCACCCTCTACCGACCAACCTGCCCTGGGCGCCACCTTGGCCTTGAGTGGACTTCCCTGCTCCAGTCTGGAAACCGGGATGACCGCCGCGCCTGAGCTGGGAATGAACAGGAGCCGACGATGACCAAAGTGACCCCCTTCCTGATGTTCAACGACCAGCTCGAGGCTGCGATCGCGTTCTACACCGCCACCTTCCCGGATTCAGAGGTCAGGCAGCTGTCGCGTGCAGGCGAGGATGGCGCCATCACGGCTGCCCAGTTCGTCGTCGGCGGCCAGGCCTTCATGGGCTACAACGGCGGGCCGTACTTCACGTTCTCGGAGGGCTTCTCGCTCTTCGTGGATTGCGAGGATCAGGCCGAGGTCGACCGGTACTGGGACAGGCTCGTCGGTGCGGGAGCCACGCCCTCCCAGTGCGGCTGGATCATCGATCCCTTCGGTGTCAGCTGGCAGATCGTCCCCCGGCGTTTCATGGAGCTGATTGCCGACCGGAACCCCAGGAAGGTCCAGGGGGTCATGGCGGCGATGATGGAGATGGTGAAGCTGGACGTGGCCGCGCTGGAGAAGGCCTACGAGGAGGCCTAGCCAGTGAGGTCTCGAACCAGCTACCTCATTGGAGGTGCTGCAGTCTTGGCCCCCGCCCGGCACACGGAATACAACGGGCATGCCGCGCAGGTACTACGTTTGCGCATCCCGGGGCAGTCGCCCAGGATGCCCAGGTGACTGAGGGCGAAGTCGTAGCGCAAGGGATCCAGTGGATCCAGCCGGCACAGCGAGTCCGTGATCTCGCGGGCCATCTTGCCATCGGGTGTGCCCCTGCGGCTGAGGCCGATGAAGCGCGAAACCCTGGCCACGTGCGTGTCGAGAGGGATGATCAAGCGGTCCGTCGGGTAGCGGGACCAAAGACCGAGATCCGGCCATCCGCTGCGGACCATCCACCTCAGGAACATGCGCCAGCGCTTGCAGGCGGCCCCTTCCCTGGGATCAGGCAGTGAGAAGCGGGTCCCGTAGGAAGGTGGCAACTCGGCCCGAAGCCGCTGGACCAGGCGTGAGAGGGCCTCATCGGGCTCCTCACCCAGTCCAGGCAGGAGGTGAGCTTCCAGTCCGGCACCACTCTCAACGTCGAGCCGCTTCCAGGCCAGCAGCCACTCCACGAGGTCGCGACCAGTGTGGAAGCGCCAGGCCCAGGACGCCAGGACGCGGGTCAGTTCAGCCCGGACCTTCGATTCCGGCTGGTCCCGCAACCAGTCTGCCGGTCGAGCACCCAGGGGAGTCAGGGCGCTCCGCACGGCTCGGATCATGGGGTCCACCCCCCCGTAGGCCAGATGGGCGGCCACGAAACCGGCGACCTCCCGGTCGGCGGGGGCCTCATAGGCGAAGAGGATGCTCAGGGGATCCTTCTCCAGCGCCTTGGCCGTGTCGTAACGGTCGCAAAGTCCGTCCAGGCGGGCCTTCAGGGCAGCAGTCGAGGTCGCCATCTTGTCCATTGTCACAGGATCATTGTGTCCGCCAGACCGGAAAAACGGCACCTCGTGCCTAAAATCACTATGTAGATGAAGGGCTTGCCGCTACTCTTATCAACGGTGGCCCGTGGCCCCTTCTGGAGTAATAACCACACATGATGAATCTGCGTGGCCTAGGCAACCTGGCGAAGATCCTTGAAGAAGCTGCAAAGCCCGATTCCGTGTTGCGGGAAGACCGCGAAAAGCCAAAGCCGAAGGTTCTCAAGAAGGGAGAGAAGGTCGGAAACATCCGGATCATCGATCCCAAGAGAAAAGTCTGGTACGAGAAGCGCCTCAAGGAAATCACCGCGAAGGCCGCCTCGTCTGAAGAATCCGCCTCTGGACCCGTCTCTGCCCCGGTGGTGCCTGCTGCACCCGCCCTGGCGAAGAACGTGGCCTCCCTGTTGGGCGGTTCCCTGCTGCAGACCCTGGCTGCTGCAAAGGACGCCAAGCCCAAAGCCGAGGGGCAGAAGCGGTCCGAAGCCTGGCGCCGCAAGCCCGGCGAATCGATCTTCTAGCTTCCAAACTAAATCTGGAGTCAGGCCCCGGTTTCAGCCGGGGCCTGAACTTTGTACTTCCGGCCGATCCAGGTGGCAGCAAGGGACCGTTCGAAGCGGCCCTGACGCAGGTCGCCGAGGGTCAGCAACGCCAGGTCGAGCACAGGCGTGGCGCCGTCCAGCGTGCCATCCCTGAGCCGCGCCTCGACTTCGGAGCGAGGAATGGCGCGGATTCCGTCCACCAGACGAACGACGACAGCTTGAGGATCCTCCAGAGTCAGACCCAGCTTCGCGGTGAGCTGGTTGACGCCCCGCAGCATGCCGTCGATGGCGCAGCCTGAAGGCTGCGCGGCCAGGGTGGGTTCGGCCACCGCCAGGATGCGGTTTTCCAGCAGGGCCCAGGCTCCCTGGTACTGGACGCCCTTGTGCCGCCAGCGGTTCATCAGGGCATCTACCTCGGGTGCCAGCAAGGAAGCCTCAGTCGCCCGGGTCAGCGCCATCAGCCATAGCCGGGCATCATCGGGCAGGGCGGTGAAGGCAGAAAGGGACATGGGCACTCCAGGTGTTGGAACAGTCTATGGGATGCCGACGAACCGGCGTTCATCTCGCCTTCTGTCACAACCCGTCCAGGCTTCCGTGACGAAAGTGGAGGGCCCATTCGCGTAAGGTGGAGGACGATGCGAGACACAGCGATTCTTCTCCTCAATCTTGGTGGTCCAGTGAACCTGGGCCAGGTGGAGCCCTTCCTGAGAGCCCTGTTCGGGGACCGGGACCTCATCAAGCTCCCGGGCCCAGCCTGGCTGCAGCCGCCCCTGGCCAAACTCATTGCCCGATTACGGGCCCCGAGCGCGAAGGGGCGCTACGCCGAGATCGGCGGCGGCTCTCCGTTGCTACGGGAAAGCTCCTTTCAGGCCACGGCGCTGCGGGCGGCCTTGCGCGCTGCGGGGCGGGATGAGGCCGTGAAGCTCTGCTTCCGCTGCACGGCGCCCCGGGCCAAAGGGTTGCTGCAGGCCCTGAAGCGCCAGGGCATCAAGAAGCTCGTCCCGCTGACGCTCTATCCCCACGACTGCCGCGCCACCACGGGATCGAGCCTGCGCGAACTGGCCATCGAAGCCGCCAAGGTCGGCATGGAGATCCTGCCGGGCGTGGACCACTACGCCACGGATCCCGACTACCTGGACGCGCTGGAACGGCCCCTGCGGACGGCCCTCAAGGACCTGCCGGACGCCACGGTGATCTTCAGCGCCCACAGCCTGCCGGTGCGCCAGATCGAGGCGGGCGATCCCTACGAAAAGGAGATCCACGCGACCTGTGATGCGCTGAAGGCCCGGATCGGAGAACTCCCCGGCGGGTACCTGCTGGCGTACCAGAGCCGCACGGGACCGGTGCGCTGGCTGGAGCCGCCGCTGAAAACGGTACTCGAATCCATGGGTGGCAAGGACGTCATCGTGGTGCCCATCAGCTTCGTCACCGAGCACATCGAGACCCTGCACGAATTGGACATCGAGTACCGCCAGGTGGCTGACAAGGCGGGCATCCGCACCTACCGCCGCGTGGCCGCCCCGGGCATCGATCCTTCCTATATCCGCTGCCTCACCCGGCGCGTCCTGGAGATCCTCCCATGAGCACCCTGATTCTCGGAGGCGGCGTCACGGGGCTCGCCGCGGCCTGGCACCTGCAGCAGCGCGGCCAGGCCGTCGAAGTGTGGGAGGCTGGCGCCAGCGTCGGCGGCTGGATGAAGACGCTGCCCTGGGAGGGCGGGCACTTCGAGACCGGGCCCCAGGGCGTGCTCTGGCAGAAAGGCACCGCGGTGGATCGTCTGTTCAGCGCCATCGACCTGCCGTTCAAGTCCCCGGGTACCGGGGCCCGCTGGGTGGGGAAGGGCGGCCGCCTCATCCCCGTGCCCGCCTCGCCCCCGGCCTTGATGTTCTCGCCACTCATGTCGTTGGGGGCGAAGCTGCGGATGATGCTCGAACCGTTCATCCCCGTGCGTGCAGGCGAGCCAGAAGAAGGCCTCTCCGCATTCATCGAACGACGTCTTGGCAAAGGCGTTGCCACCGAGCTGCTGCCGGCCATGGTGGCGGGTGTGCTGGCGGCGCCGCCGGAGATTCTCTCTGTGGACGCCATCCCCAAGCTGCGCCAGTGGGAAGCCACCGGCAGCCTGGTGAACGGCATCCGCAAGAGCGGCGTGAGCCACATGGTGGTGCCCGAGGGTGGCATGGGCCAGTTGCCCATTCAGCTTGCATCCAAGCTACCCACCGTGCGCACGGGGCTTCGTGCCGAACGGTTGGAGGCCCTGCCCGGGGGCCGCTGGCGCGTGGGCGGCGGCGGGGAGGTGCGCGAGGCGGACCGAGTGGTGCTGGCGCTTCCTGCCTTCGAGGCGGCCCTGCTGTTGGGGGCTGTGGCACCCCAGTGCGCCGATGCGCTGGCGGCCATTCCCTACACCTCTGTGGACCTCTGGCACAGCCGCCACGCGGCGCTGCCGGCCCTGAAGGACAGCTTCGGCTTCCTTATCCATCCGCCGGAAGGTCGCGGCTATCTCGGCTCCCTGGTGCCCTCCTGGATGGATCCCCAGAGCGCCCCGGACGGTCTCATGCAGCTGCGCAGCTTCATCGGCGGCGCCTTCGGGAAACCTGCGGATCTGGACGCCTGGGAGGGCATCTTCGCCCGCCTGAAGCACTGGGTCCCCAGCCTGGGGGATGCTGTCGCCGTACGCCACGAGCGGGCCGAGCGGGCCATCCCGCGACCCGAGCTGGGGCACCGTGCGCGGGTGGCGGCCGCCCTGAATGGGCTGCCGACGGGCGTGGACTGGCTGAGCAACGCGCGGTTCGGACCGGGCGTACGGGACATCCTGGAAGGGCTGGAGACCTGGAGCTGATCCGCTCCGTGACAGGGGCGGCATTCCACATCAGAATGAGGCCGGTTCCTCCAAGGAGTTCCCATGCGCCGCTTTTTGCTCGCCGCCATCCTGTGTCCGACCCTGCTCCTGGCCCAGGCCACGGCCATCCGGCCCCACGCCGAGTTGAAGACCGGCACCGCCGTCGAGAAACTGGAGATCGCCGGTGAGGCCAGCACCTTCAAGGTCGCCGCCGGCACCCGCATCTTCGTCTGGGCCAAGGTCATGGGCGCCGCCGACACCAAGGTGACCTTCGTCTTTAGCAAGGGCGACAAGACTTCGAAGCAGGAGCTGAAGGTGCCCCGGTCGCCCTATCGCACCCATGCCTACCGCACCTTCCGGAAGGGTGATGAAGGGGAGTGGACTGTGAGGCTCATCGGCGACCAGGAAGCATTGCTGGGATCCGCTACCTTCACGGTCGAGATTCAGTAGGAACGGACTTCAGTCCAAGGCGCAACCATGAAAATCTACGAACACACTCCACACCCCCATGTCGAGTCCCGGAAGAAGCGTGCCCCCAAGCCCAAGGCGCCCCCCGGAGGTCCAGTCGCCCGTTTCAACGCTTTCCTGGGTGAGAGGATCACAAGAGGTGTGGGTACCATGTGGTGCGCCTACGCCTTCGCCCTGATTGCATTCATCAGCCTGCCGGAAGCCATCCACGCAGGGAAAAGCGCACTCATCTCCTGGATCGCGCAAACCTTCCTGCAATTGGTGCTGTTGTCCATCATCATGGTCGGCCAGAAGGTCGAGGGGGCGGCGGCCGATGTCAGGGCCGATGACACCTACAAGGATGCAGAGGCCATCCTCCATGAGGCGATTCAAATCCAGAAGCACCTCGAAGCGCAGGATGCCCTGCTGCAGCGCCTCGTCGATACCTTTCCCAATGGCCAAAAACCGGGAATGCCATCCGCATGATTAGAAAATCCATCGAGAAGGCTTGACAAAGCGAATAAAAAACGAATACTTAAGCAATGACCCCGCTGCTGCCGCTTTCGGATCCACCGCCGCTCTTCCAGGGGCTGCTCGTGGAGCCAGAAGAGGCCCGGTCGATCCTGCGGCCCCAGAAGGATGAGCGCTACGGCTTCGGCTTCGCCCTCAGCCCGTACCGGGGCTGCGGCCACGGCTGCCGCTACTGCTATGTCCGCGAATACCCCAATGCCCTGCACAAGCCTGAAGACTGGGGTGGGTGGGTGGCGCCCAAGCTGAACGCGCCAGAGCTGCTTTGGTCTCAGCGGCACAAGCTCCACAACTCGCGGATCTTCATGGCCTCGGCCACGGACCCCTACCAGCCCCTCGAGCGGCAGTACCGTCTGAGCCGCCGTTGCCTGGAGGTGCTGCTGCTCTGTCCCACCACCGAGGTCATCGTCCACACCCGCTCGCCCCTGGTGCTGCAGGATCTGGACCTGCTGAAGGCCTTTGGGGACCGCCTCACCGTGGGCCTCTCCATTCCCACCGATGACGACACCGTGCGTCAGGTGGTGGAGCCTCACGCCCCCGCCATTCCCAGTCGCTGGGCCGCCGCCGAACGGCTGGCGGCCGCCGGAATCCAGGTCACGATCGGGGTGGCGCCGCTGCTGGCGGTGCACGATGCCCGGGCCTTCGCCCGGCGGGCCAAGTCCAGTGGCGCCGCCAATGCCTGGGTCGGTGGCCTGCGGCTGCTGAAGCAGGATCCCTTCTACAAGCTGCTGGCGGATCACGGCTGGCTCAAGGTGCTGGATCCCGACTACAAGGACGGCATCCGCACCGCCTTCCTGGATGCCTTCCCATCGCGCAAGCGCAAGCGCGAAGCCAGAACGGAGCCAGTCGCGGCGCCTGCGCCTGCCATGGCCCGCCAGCCCGGTCTCTTCGATCGTGTGAGCTAGGGACATCCGACATGGGTCATGACGCCGCCTCAAGCCTTGTGGGAGACTGAACATCCCATGACGACCCTCGCCCTCAAGTACCGCCCCCGCCTGCTCACCGATCTCGTGGGGCAGGAGGGCAGCGTCAAGGCCCTCGCCAACGCCCTCAAGCGGGCCAAGGAGAGCGGCAAGATCCACCAGGCCTACCTCTTCGCGGGAGTGCGTGGCACGGGCAAGACCAGCACCGCCCGCATCCTGGCCCGGGCCCTGAACTGCGCCGAGGGCCCCACGGCTACCCCCTGCGGCATCTGCGATCCCTGCCGGGCCGCCGAGCAGCCGGACAGCAGCCTGGACATCGTCGAGATCGACGCCGCCAGTCGGGCCTCGGTGGCCGACGCCCGGGCGCTGCGGGAGCAGGTGCAGACCCGGCCCGCCTTCTGCCGCTACCGCATCTACATCATCGATGAAGTGCACATGCTCAGCACCGAGGCCTTCAACGCGCTGCTGAAGGTCATCGAGGAGCCGCCGCCCCACGCCATCTTCGTGCTGGCCACCACGGAGCTACAGGACGTTCCCGACACCATCAAGAGCCGCGTCCAAATCTTCCCCTTCCGCCTGATCCCCGTGGGCCTCATCGAAGGCCGCCTGAAGCACGTCTGCGAGCAGGAGGGCGTGGAGGCCGAAGGCGGCAGCCTGCGCCTGGTGGCTGAAGCGGGGCAGGGCTCCATGCGCGACGCCCTGACCATCCTCGACCGCGTCATTTCCGCCGGTGACGGGAAGGTGCTGGAGGAGGCCGTTCGCGAGCAGCTGGGCATCGTGAGCGCCCACCTGGTGCAGGGCGTGATGTCCGCCCTGGCCATCGGCGACACCGCCTCCCTGGTGGAGGCCTGCCGCGAATTGAACGAGCAGGGCGCCGACTGGGCCACCTTCTGGCGGGAACTGGTGCTGGCCTTCCGCGATCGCCTGGAGGAGGAGGCCCGGGCCGCCCGGGGGCCCCAGGAGCTGCTGCGCTGGGCCCGCATGCTGCACCTGCTGCTGGGCCGCGAGCGGGATCTGCGCGATAGCAGCCTGCCCCGGGTGGTGGTGGAACTGGCCCTGATCACCGCCGCCCAGCTGCCCCATCTGGCACCCCTGGACGCCCTGGTTTCCGTGGCTGCAGGCGCCGGTGCCGCTCCCAGGCCAGGGATTCCGCCGGGAGGCCCGCCAGTAGTTCCGCCAAACCCTCTGAGGGCCCCCCAGGCCGCGCCGGCGCCTGAGGGGCCGCGGCGGCCAGTCTCGGCAGCCCATCCTCCGGTCGTGGCCATTCAGCCGGCCCCAACTTCCCGGTCCGCTGTTGGAACCTCGAGCCAGTTGCGCACGGCCTGCAGCGAGGCTCTGCGCGAGGCGCCGGGCCTGCGGGCCCTGGCCACCGCGCCGCAGATGGCCACGGACCTCCGCTGGGAAACGCCCATCCTCCACTTCCGGTTCCCGGCCAACGTGCGCCAGACCCTCCAGGATTTCGAGCGCGAAAAGGCCAGCCCCCACCTCCTGGCAGCCCTTGGCGCCATGCTGCCAGGTCTGGAAGTCGTGGAGATCAGCTTCGACGAGTCCAGTCCAGCGGCCGCGTCCGAGCGGCCCGAGGATCGCCTGCGCCGCGAACCCGCCTTCCAGGACCTGCTGCGCCTCAGCGGCGGCGAAGTGCTGGAGATCCGGCGGGAAGGCTAGTGCCAAGAGCTGGTCGCGGAAGCCGCGGAAATTCGCAGAAATCACAGAAGGCCCTGCGCCCCCTGCTTCCGTCATCCTGGTGCCCTCTTCCGCGCCTTCTGTCCGAAGTTTTTAGCGTAGAACGCTGAGGATGCATGCCAGCGTTGGGTCTTGTGCAAAGTGTATGCCAAAACGTAGCCATGTAATATGCATTTAGGCTCTTGCTTATGCTTAAATACGGCCTATATTCATGGGCATGTTC
>JANYAZ010000090.1 GCA_025361045.1 Geothrix sp.
CCCACGAAGGCCGCGATCAGGATCGCCGTGATGGCGAAGGCCACCCACATGCCGACGAGGTGGAGCGAAATGCCATCACCACCGCCGTGATCCATGTGGCTGAGGGAATGGATGTGGACGTTCCAAACGAAAAGAATGCCGAACCCAGCCACAGATAATCCGCCCAGGGCCCAGGCCCAGAGCCCGCGCATGACCACGGCTGCCAGGGTGATGTGCACGAGGTAGATGGCCGTGAACGGATTGGCCGCGCCGCCACTGCCGTACAGCAATCCCGTAAGCAGGAGGATGTCCAGGCCGAGGACCAGACCCGGCAAGGCAGGCCGCACGGGCTCGGGTCTGCGCAGGCGCAGCATGAGCGCCACGTTACTCAGGGCCCCGAAGGCCACGAGGCCCAGCAACGGGAGGACGGGCAGTTCGCCTGGCAGCAGGCGCATGGTGACGAGAATCGCCGCAGTCTGGGCGACCGCCGTGATCCAGCGCAGGCGGAGTAGCCAGGTAAGGGAGATGCCGAAGCCTGCATTGGTCATGGTCGAGCCATTATCCACCGGATTCTCCAGCTTCAATTCTTACCGCCACCCGCGCCTCGACCGGCTGCGTCACTTTGCCGCAGGGCTTGTGACCGCCGGACCGGATGCTTCCGACATTTCGAACCGGATCTTGGAGGCCCTGAAAATCACCCAATCCTGGAGAAGCAGGTCTCTGCCTTTTCTGGAGTCACCCATGGCCTCTCACCCCCACTTCCCTGCAATGAGCCTGGTTCTCCTGACCGCCGCCTTCCTGACCACCACCCTACCCATCCTTGGAGCCGAGGCCGCGCGGACCGAGCAGGAGCTCCGCGCCTTCTACCAGCACACTTGTGCAATCTGCCACGGCCCGGATGGTTCGGCGGTCACCCAGGAGGGCAGGAAACTGAAAGGCCGGGATTTCACGTCACAGGCAGCCATGCGAGGTTCCACCGATGAGGCCCTGGCGAAAACCATCCGGCAGGGCCTGTTCTTCGGCATGGGGATGCCCGCCTTCAAGCGCGACCTCACGGAACAAGAGGCCCTCGTCCTGGTGCGCGACATCATCCGAAAGGCGCGCAAGGGAGAGCCCATCCTGGCCCAGGCAGGACCTTCTGAATTAAAACGCGCCCAGGCCAATATCTCCGCTGGACCACGGTAGGTCATCATGCCCGCCTGGTCCCACCTCCATCCGGCGGTCATCCATTTCCCCATCGCCCTGCTGCTGGTGGTGCCGCCCCTCGCACTGCTGGGTCATCTCTGGCCCACTCAGCGAAAGGGCATCCATGCCTGCACCCTCGCGGTCCTGACGCTGGGAACCGGCATGGCCCTCCTGGCCGTGATCACTGGCATGGCCATCCCAGGGCCCCTGAGTCCTTCTGTCGAGCTTCAGACGACGCTGGAAAGCCATGAGCACATGGCGAAAGTGACAGCCCTGCTCTATGTCCTCCTCACCCTGGCCTTCCTTGGGATCCAGGGGCTCGCGCTGCATCTCAAGTCGAAGCTTGGTGGAAAACCCATGCTCATCCTTCACCTGCTCTGGCTAGCGGCCAGCCTGGGAGCCACGCTTCCACTGATCCAGACGGGGCACCTCGGAGGACGCATGGTCCATGAGTTGGGGATTCACGGGCCCGTGCGACCTTGAGCCCGAACCGCCGATCATGAATTTCTTAGCAGAGCGATGAAGACGAGTAGGAAATTTATTGGTGCTTATACCGGATGGGTCTGTTTTTTTAAACCGGATCTGTAGACCTTCCGGCCTAGGCCGATCATTCGGAGAACCCATTTCCCAAGGAGACTCCGCCATGACCAGCCTGATTCCCTTTCTGCCCAACGTACGGCACGTCGGCTTCCGCCAGCTTTTCAGAATGATGCTCCTGGCGATAGCCATGGTCTGGACGGGTGCAGCCATCGCTCAGCTGCCCCTGCAGCCGGTGGGCTCGCCCTTCGATATGACCGGTTTCATCCAGAACGCCACCCTGGATCCCACCGGGGACGTCCTGACCGGTGGCACGCTCACGGTCAACGGGAACACCATCATCGTGCCCCGCAACACCATCATGCAGATGCCAGCCTTCGCCCTGACCTGGGCACAGCTGTTCAGCATGGCCCCGGCGCCCTACGGTCCCTTCCAGACCGGCCTGGCCATGAACGATATCCCGACGCCACTGGCGACCTACGAGGTCCACGTCCAGGGCAATCGGATCGGGGATACCTACATCGCCGGGCTCATCTTCATGTCCCAGCAGTCCCTCAACAGCGGCCAGGGCTTCATCAACTTCATGGATTACGCCAACAACGAAATGCGCGTGGGTGGCGTCATCGGCGATCCTTCCACCGGCACCCGCGTCAAGATCAACGACCCCATCGGGCGCTTCGCCCCGAAATTCCTGGGCGACACCCGCTTTACCATCGATACCGACAACCCCACCATCCGCACCGAGACCGGCTACCCCATGGGTTTCCCCCATTCCGATCCCGCCGTCGCGGCTGATCCTCTGATCCCCCAGACCAACCGGCCCATCAACCCGGCCACCGGCTTCTTCTCGACCATCTTCACCATGCCGGCCCCTGGCGTTGGCATCACGCCCGACAGCCGCTTGGCCGCGCCTTTCGAGGTGGGTGACTACATCACCTACTCCGGCACCCTCATGAAGGATGGCCCCCAGCCAACTGCCGGGCCCTTGCCCGCCAGCCTGGCCTCGACCTTCGTCGCGGCCCACACCATCATCGCCAACCTGGGCATCTATACCGCCCCCGGCAGCAACCCAGCCTATGTCGCCCTGGACGTCATGATCCTGGGCACCGGCGGCACGCCCATCAACGGCATTCCCCAGGAAGCCACGGTCCGCACCCGCTTTGAGGGCTTCTGCACTGATATCACCCGGATCATTGACCTCTACGGCATCGACACCGACGGCTGCACTTCCGCCACCAGCGACCGCTCCTGGGGCTCCGTCACCGTTGATCCTGGACCCGGCGTCGGTGGCGCCGTCAAGGGTCGGTGGCGCTTCCGGCCCCCCAGCAAGACCCTCACCATGCCTCCCGCCGGCACCTTCCTGCCTGCCACCCGCAACATGCGCGCCGTCCTGCGGGGCGCCTACACCGCCGCCGCCCCCGTCATGTCGGGCAATGGCCTGATCACCGGCCAGTACAACGCGCCCATCTTCGACTTCCTGTTCCCCGAAAACCTCGGCGTGGGCAATCCCCCCGTGCCCCTCAACTTCGCAGAATTCCCCTTCCTGTACAACGGCACGGGCGGTTTCAACGGTGTCAACGTTGGCCAGCTCTCCCCGTGGCCCAGCACCATCGCCGTGACACCTGTCTGCGGCGTGCCTCCCCCACCACCTCCTCCCGTGCCCGTGCCTCCCATCGCGAACGCTGGCCTGGCCCAGACCGTCGGTTCCGGTGCCTTCGTGGCTCTGGACGGCACCGGCAGCTCCGATCCCAGTTTCCTCGCTATCAAGTATGCGTGGACCCAGACCGCCGGAACGGCCGTGATCCTGAACAGCACTGCCGTGGCCACGCCGACTTTCACCGCCCCCACCCTGGCTGCTGGTGCACCTAGCGTGACCCTTACCTTCTCGCTCATCGTCACCAACTCCGCTGGCACCGCTTCGACCGCTGCCACCGTCAACATCACCGTCAACGCACCACCGCCCGTGCTCTTGGCCCCCATCGCCAATGCCGGCGCCGCGCAGACCGTGGCCTCAGGCGCCACCGTCCAGCTCAATGGCACCGCCACCAGGGATCCCAATATCCCGGCCCTGCCCCTCACGCTCAACTGGGTGCAGACGGGCTTCGGCGGACAGCCTCCCGTGGTTCTCTCCAACCCCGCGTCGGCCACGCCCACCTTCAAGGCCCCCGTGTCCGCGGCTGGGACGGTGCTCACCTTCACCCTCACCGCCACCAACACGGTCCCGCTCTCTTCCGGCGCCTCCGTGAACATCACCGTCAATCCCGCCGTGGCCCCCGTGGCCAACGCGGGCACCAACCAGGGCGTCAAGGTGACCAACGCCGTGACCCTCAATGGCAGTCTCAGCTCCGATCCCAATGGCCTGCCCCTGACCTACGCCTGGGTGCAGGTATCCGGGACCCCGGTGGTCCTCACCGGTGCCAACACCGTGAGCCCCACCTTCACCGCTCCGGCCGCCCCAACCGTCCTTGGCTTCACGCTGACCGTCAACAACGGGCTGCTCAACTCTGCCGCCGCCCTGGTCACCGTGACTGTCACCGCCAACGTGGCTGACACCATCAACATCACCGTCGCCGAGTACCGCATCGGCCAGCAGCGCCTCACCGTCAACGCCACCTCGTCCATCCTTGACGGCACCCCCGTCCTGACCTTGGCGGGTTACGGCCCCAACGGCACCGGCGTCCAGATGGCCTACCAGGGCAATGGGCTCTACATCCTGATCCTCAGTGGTGTCGCCCAGCCTGCCACGGTCACGGTGAACTCGAGTTTCGGAGGCACCAGGACCTCCGCACTCACCAAGGTACGTCAGTAGCGGCAGGGAACTCTGGCGAGGGGACATCCGGTCTGTCCCCTCGCCATCCCGTTCGCGTCGTCCCCTTCCCATCCCGCGCTTTGGAGGTTCCATGCGTGCAGCCCACCTCGCGCCACCGATCCTGTTCTTCCTCGTCGCCTGTGGTGGCGGGAGTGGTACCCAGAGCAGCACCGCCCCGGTGGTTCTGCCGCCCGTGGCCCGGGCCGGCCCAGATCAGGCTGTGCCCTCCGGAGCCAGCGTGATGCACGACGGCAGCACCAGCACGGATCCAAACGGCCTTTCCCTCAGCTATGCCTGGACCGCACCGGCTGGCATCACCCTCTCGAATCCCGCCGCAACCAAGCCCACCTTCACGGCCCCCAGCCTGGCGCCCGGCCTGCCACCGGCCATCCTCGCCTTCTCTTTGGTGGTGAGTGATGGCCAAGCTTCTTCGGCGCCTTCCAGCGTGACCGTCACCGTGAATCCTCCGGCCCCGCCCAATCCGCCTCCCACTGCCAGTGCCGGGTCCAACCAGTCGGTGGCCTCCGGTGCGGCAGTGACTCTGGATGGCGCCCTGAGCAGCGATCTGGATGGTCAGGCATTGAGCTATGCCTGGGCCCAGGCGGGGGGGCCCCCGGTGACCCTTGCAGGCGCAACCACCGCCCATCCAACCTTCACGGCCCCCACCGTGAGCCCTGGCAGCAGCGCTGTCGCCCTCCCCTTCTCGCTGGTGGTGAGTGATGCCAACGCCAGCTCCGTTCCGGCCACGGTCTCGGTCACCGTTAATCCGGCGGGAGGCACCGCCTATCCACCGCCACCCGGAACGCCCACGCCGGCTACCGCCGATCCGAACCCCCTGCCCGTGGGCGGTTCTGGCAGCAGGCGCTGGCAGATCGGAGCCGTGGGTGGCGGCCTCTACCTGGTCGATCCCGCGGCCGGCGAGGCCTCGGTCCAAGGGTTGGTGATCGTCACCCTGGACAAGGGCTTCCCACCCGCGGACACCGTTGTGACCATCAACGGCCTGGCCCTCGTGCACGCGCCGCCCTCGGATGATCGGTACTTCAAGGTCGATCCCAACGGCACGCAGCCCCCCGTGCATCCGGGTGGCCGGATGATCCTGGCCGCTTCCTCAGCCTCCGCCGGAGTGGCCCGCCAACTGGTGCTGCCCTGCGCCACGGACGTGGCCGTGGGCACCACCCCGGCCGTGGGTGCCAGCCTGGCTACTGTTACCAATCTCCAGCTCACCTTCTCCTCGGATCTGACCTTGAATCCGGCGGGGATCGTATCACTGGCCGGGATCACTCCCACCACCATGTTGGGTGGCTACGACGCCGCCACGCGCACCTTCACGGCCGGCTCACCCCACGCCGTCGGAGCCGGCCAGTTGGGTCTGACCTTCCCGGTGGGAACGACCCCCGCGCAGACCTGGTTGATCGACCTGCGCTGGCCCGGGCTCTTCATTCCCGACGGCGGCGATAGCGGGGCTTTCTGCGGTCTGGCCAAGCGCTGGACCTATGCCAAGTAAGCGTGCCTGACAAAATCCGCGGAAGGGGTTATCCCTTCGGCATCAACAAGAACCGGGGCCGCTGCGTTCACGCGCACCGGCCCCAAAACGGTGTGACGGACCCGCTTTCAGTGGCCCCGCGAGCTCGCGGCATCCCGGCGAAGGGAGGCGGTCTCCTGGTGGATCCGCCAGGCCTCGAGGAACCCATGAATGCGCGGGGAGACCTCCAGGCCGAGGTCCAGGTCGTTCATCACGGCACGCAGCTGCTTGACGAGACGGCGGTGCTCCCGCCGGTGCCACTTCCAGCCCGGCGCGTTCATCCGTTCCAGCCTGCTTTCCTCGGCCCGAAAATGCTTCACGAGGTAGATCGCAAAGGTGGCCAGGAAGCGCCGGTCTGAAGACTGGTCCCTCAACTCCTCCCTGCGCCAGGCCTGGGCGGCCCTGCTCAGCTGCTCCACATCGGGCGCTGCCTGCCAACACCCCTCCGTGGTTGTACTTGTTTTCGCCAGCTTGCCCATGTCATCTCCTCTTCGTTGGTGCTGCCATGCAGATGTGAATTCAAACGCTGGGGCCTGAAGGGGCTCCAGGGAATGCGACGAACGGTCGCACCATCCCACGAGCCGGGGCGGGAAGCCCTGTAAAGGACTCCCCGCCCGACAGCGAGACGCAGGGTCGTTCAGGCACCGCTGTTTCTCCGTTCGACGCGCACGGCATAGGACTGCCCGGCGGCATTGGTACGGGTGGACAGGATCCTCACCTCCACCTGATCCCCGACCACCAGTTGGGCAAAGCCGATGGACGCATCGTGGCTCAGGATCAGGGTCTGGGCGTCTGTCCAGTAGACGATCCCGCCGACCGTCAGGGTCAGGTCCGTGGCACTCAACGCGGAGATGGCTCCGTTGGCTTCCCCATCCGAGGCCCCGTTGCCCATCTTCGGGAAGCGGACCTCCACTTTCACTGCCACAAGCACGGTTGGATCCGTGGTGCTCATCGCACCCTCGACCTCCACCGAAGCGCCCTCCGCCAAGATGCCCTCCACGACTGCGCCGCTGTAGTCCACCTTGAACGAGAGCAGCTTGAAGGTCTTGGCCGTGGCATCCAGGTTTGAGAGCGCGCCCGAGGCCTCAACTTCGCCGTCTTCGTGGCGCGCCATTTCCTGTTCCACCTGGACCTTCGTGGCGGCGAAGGTCGTCCCCGAGAGCGCGCCTTCCACTTCGACCCGGACGCCATCGGCGAGCGTGCCCGTAACCGTGGCAGACCCGTACGTCACGAGGAGTGTCCCCAACGTGAAGCTCTTGGCCGTGGCGTCCAGCGCGCTCACCACGCCACGGGCCTCGGACTCGCCACCCGTACCGGGTGCCTCGCGTTCGATGCGGGTGGCCAGGATGTCACCCGCCGCCTGGCGGGTGCCAAACACGGAGACGAGATCCCCCACCGCAAAGTCGGCCAGGGTGAGGTCGGCGAAGGCATGATCCGGCAGTTCCTGTTCCATCCGGGTCAGGGCATTCACGGTCACGACGGTGTCAAGTACCGTCAGGGTGCCCGCGGTCAGGTTGATCGCGGTGATGGCGCCCTTCAGTTCCGTCAGGACGTCTGCGGACTGCAGGGTGAGGCCCTGGGCGGTACGGGTGGCTTTGGCCTGCACCACCACCCCGGGCTGCAGCCGGGTGGCGGTGGCCGGGTGGCCATTCACCGTGACGGAAGCCGAGGCCACCTGTACGGGCTGCTGATTGAATTGAAGCGCGGTGGGCGTACCGGTCAAGGTTCCGGCGATGGTCATCGCGGGCGCCGAAGACGAGGGCTTCGCACTACCTGAGCCGCCGCCGCAGCCGATGAGGGCCAGGAGCCCCCCAAGAACGAGCGGCAGGCTGAATACCTGGAGAGGCTTTCCGATCAAGCGGGTCATGGGAGCTCCTGAGTGGGTGGAACAGAGGGTGGAAAAGAGGGTGGGAAGAAGTGGCCGCATGGCTTAGGTCAAGCGCGTCGTGGAAGTCACGACCTGAGCCGTGTTCACCACGAGCGCTCCTCCCGGGGAGGCTTCCGTCACCTGGAAGTGCACCAGGGGCAGGGTGGCTGGACCCAGCAGGTTGCCGCCGCCCAGGTCGTACTGGCTGCCATGACAGGGGCACGTGATCTTGGTCCCGACCGGCACGCCGACGCTGCAGCCCATGTGCGTGCAGACGGTGGTCATGGCGTAGATGCCGGTCGCATCCTTCAGGAGGAAGAAGTTCCCGAGGTTGCGGTAGTCATGGGCGCTGCCGTCCGGCAAGGCGAGCATGCCGGCCTTGTTGTCGGAAGTCGTCTTCGGGCCGGTCGTGGGAGGGACCGGAGTCGGCATGGGGGCGGGGGCACCACCACCGCCACCGCAGGCCATGGCGAAGCCCGCGGCCAGGGCGCTGGCGCAGAAGTACCGGCGATTCAGTCCACCGCCACCCAGGCGGGGATCTGGGGTGTCACGTTCAAACATGGGGCCTCCTCCGGCGAGAGCATCCTGGGCGGTGAAGCACCAGGCATGGCTCACCATCCGTCCGACCCAGCAGGCCAGCCAGATCCGGTTTGCGGTTTCCTCCCCCTCCGGCTGCCCTGTTTGATCAGAGCCGTGAGGTTCCCCCTCCGGTGGCCAGCATCTTGAGGATCTCAGCCACCTCCGTGGCGGATTGGCACCGGTCCGCCGGCTGCTTCTGCAGGAGCCGGTGCACCAGGGCAGCGAGGTCCGGCGGAACCTCCGGCACCGCTTCCGCCAGGCTCGGAACGGGCGCCTCGAGATGCAGGGTCAGCAGGTCGTTGATGCGGGGACTGTCGAAGGGGGCCAGGCCGGAGCAGAGCTCGAAGAGCATGATCCCCAGGGCGTAGAGGTCGGTGCGGGCATCCACCCGCTCGCCCCGGATCTGTTCCGGAGACATGTACCGGGGCGAACCGACGAGGGTTCCCGCCTCCCCGGCGACCACGGCAGCCACTGGGGCGGCGAGGCCGAAATCCATGATCTTGGCATCACCGCGGACGTCGAAGAGCACGTTGGCGGGCTTGATGTCCCGGTGGACCACGCCGACCGCATGGGCCGCCTCCAGGCCTTCGGCCACCTGCCGTGCGATGCGCAGGACCAGCGCCAGCGGAAGGCGGCCCCGGCCGTCCAGCAGGCTGCGCAGGGTGGTGCCCTTCAGATACTCCATGGTCACGTAGGGGATGCCGTCGCTCTCACCGAAATCGTGGGTCCGGAGCACGTAGCGATGGGTGATCTTCCGTGCCAGGCGGATCTCCTGCTTGAGCTGATCCAGAAAGGCGGGATTGGCGGCGAGGCCCGCGCGAACGATCTTCAGGGCCACGTCCTCGTCCAGTTGGAGATCCCGGACCTTGAGGACCACCCCCATGCCGCCTCGACCCAACAGCCCCTCCACGCGGTAGCGGGCTGCGAAGATTCCCCCTTCGCGGAGCGCCTCTGGAAGGCCGGTCCCATCCTCCTGTGGCGGGGTCGCACCGAGCCGCCAGGTCCGTTCATCCATGGAAGGCATGGGCTGTGATGGCACCACCGGCGCATCGAAGGCAGCCCAGGACACGGTGGGGCCTGGCCCACCGGTACCCCGCCGCGCCGTGTCCAACAGGGCCAGCAGCTGATCCTTGGCCTTCAGTTCGGCCAGCATGGACTTGAAGGTCCGGGTGAGCACGCCCACCTCGTCCGGGGTGGGATCGATGCCGAGGGATTCGGGAGGATCCCCTTCCGCCAGGGCCTGGGCTGCCGAGGCGAGGGCCTTGAGGGGGGCCGTGACCTTCCGGGCGGACCGGAGGCTGAGGCCAAGGGCCACGAAAAGCCCCACCACGCCCACCGCCAGGATGGCCTTCTGCAGGTTCCGGAAGGGCGCCAGCAGGGGCGCCACGGGCATCATGAGCACATCGGCCATCTCCAGATCCAGGGCGTTCACGCCATGCAGTGGCGAGATCATCCCGAGGTAGTTCCGCCCATCCACACTGAAGGACAATACGCTGGAGCGCTGGCCATCGAGGACCTGGGCACGGGTCGCTAGGAAGGCCGGATCCCGGGAGAGCAGGCGGTCGATGGCCTCTGCTTCCGGAAGGGTGCTGCCCTGGGCCCGGAACTGGCTCAGGAGTGCCAGGTGGGCCGTGGGATCCCCGCGCTGGGGTCCCGCGATGGCCAGGCGGCGAAGGTCCACCGCGGCCCGGTCGTCGACCCGGACTCCCACCAGCATCGCACCGAGGGACCGGCCCGCGGGAGAGCGCAGGGGTCGCGCCACCGCATGGTAGACGCCGGGTCGTTCCCCCCAGTCCACCCGCAGGAAGCCCCGGTAGAAGGGCCCCGGATGGCCCTCCGTGGCGGCCTCGTCGGGGGCCAGGGCCATCTGGAGGATCCCGACTTCAGGCAGGGCCGGACGCGGCCCCTTGGCCGTGCTCGCCAGCACCTGACCATCCGGCCTCACCACCAGGGCGATCTCGGCACCAAGCCGGGGAAGGTTCTCCACCAGGGTGTCCGTCAGGCTGGTCGGAGCCCCCGCTTCGAGGACGTGTTCGATGAGGGCGACGTTGCCGGAGTACTGTGCGAAGACTTCGAGCCCCGCATCCAGCGACCGGCCCTGCTGTTCGAAGGCTCGCTCCAGCACGTAGCCACCGGCCGAGAGGCTGGCCTGGGCGGTGCTGCGCGCGCCCCGCTCGGCTTCGTTGTAGGCCACCCACAGGATGATCGCGAGGAGCCCCAGGATGGCTGCCGCCTGCCGGATGAAGTAGCTCCATGCCAGCGTCTGGTACCACCTCATGGTCGGCTGCATGGGCTTCCTTTTGGGGATCGGTATACTTGCCTCGAATCTACCCTGGATGACAAGCATGATTCGACCCAATGCAGGCAGCCTCTCGGCCCTGGTTCTGACCCTGCCGATGGTTGCGGGCGGGGTTCAGGGTCCCGTCCAGCTCCGCGAGAAGGACGGGCGGCCCCGGGCCTCCCTCAAGGACTGCGTGGCCCTGCTTGAGCCCGTGGATGCTGTCCTGCCGATGGTGGGCCCATCCAAGGCCGTGGCGATCCGGACCGTGGGCAAGCAATTCCTTCCCCGCGTCGCCATCACCACGCCAGGCACGGAAGTGACGTTCCCCAACCTCGACCACATCCTGCACAACGTCTTCAGCGTCACGCAGGGCAACCGCTTTGACACCGGCCAGTACAAGCCCGGCGACACCCCCAGGGTGAGGGTGTCGAACCCTGGGCTGGTCAAGCTGTACTGCAACGTCCACCACCAGATGAATGCCTTCCTCTGGTGGTGACCACACCCTTCGCCCAGCTCCTCGACGGCCGGACAGGCGTGGCTTTTGAGCGCGTCCCCGCAGGCACCTACCGACTCCGGCTCTGGCATCCCGAAGCGGGCGAGAAGGCCTGGATCATCAAGGTGGACAGCGGCCTCACCCAAGGTGCCTGGGAGCTGGAAGTCTCCCTGCCACCCATCGAGCCCCACAAGAACAAGTTCGGCCGGGACTACGCGCCCCTGGTGGACGATCGGAACTATTAGGCCATTAGAACCGCTTCGTCAGGACCAGCATCTTCCGGGTGACCTGATAGTCATCCCCGTCGAATGTCTGCCGCAGGTAGACGAGCGAGACGACCCACTGGCTCGGAAGCGGCAGGGAAGCATCGAAGCGGGGCCCTCGGGCCCGGCGGTAGAACCACCACTCATCACCGTTCACTGGATAGAGGGTGCCCGTCGATGCGAGCCGCTGCCAGGTGAAGGACAGCTGAGGCCAATAGATCCGCTCCCGGCTGCCCGCGGTGATCTGCACCTCCTCGCTGTCCTCACCGCTCTCCCGGTTCTTGGCTTGGAACCAGCGTGCTTCCCACGGGAGCACCGTGTTCCATTTCACCGAGGCGCCACCCGCGTCCACCCTCATGCGCTGTCGAGCCAAGGGGTCGTGACCGGGCAGGCGGCGCAACCGCTCATCTCCGGGATCCCAGGACAGGTCCCAACGTCCGGCATGGGCGGTCCAGGACCAGGGCCCGGTATCCACCTTCAGGACCAACTGCCCAGCCACCAGGTCCCCCTTGCCCCCCAGGACGTTCCGCACGCGTCCCGTTGCCACCCGGATACCGGCCTCCTGGAGCAGGCCATCCTGGCTGCGCAGGCCCACCAACCCACCTGCCCCGAGGAAGCGGAGGTTGCGATCCCAGAGAGCCTGGGAAGAAAGCAGTCCGTTCTCCTGCAGACCCACCTTCAGGGACCCGAAGGTGCGTTCGGTCACCCAGGAGAGGTCCCCATGGGCCACATCCATCTGGGTGCCATTGGAGGGTTGCTGGTCCCAGCGGGGAGCGTTGAACTGGTTGCCATCGGACCCCACGGCCGAGCGGGTGCCGATGACGAATCGCAAGGCCTCCCCTTCCCAGGACCAGCGCAGCCGGAGCTGGCCGTTCACCCGGCGGAAGCTGTCCGCTGATTCAACGGGATCGACGAGCTGATCTGCCCTGAGGGTGACTTCCCAGGCGGGTTGCCAGGGTGAGGATGCCTCCTGGGGAAAGGGCGCGGCTTCCTGGCCAAAGGCGAGGGCGGCCACCAAGGCGAATGTCCATCGGAGGTTTGACATCAGTCCTTTCGAAGGGCGTGGGCAAGGCCCCTGGATGGTAGCCCAATGCCTCCTGCCTGCGAAGGTGGTCCTGCCGGACCGGATGCGTTCCTAAATCAACACCGGATCTGACCCCCTCTGACCTGCGGCGCCATGTTGGGTTCACCAGGGTTGATCCCTTGATGAAGGAGTCTCCATGCAAGCCCCAAACCCGGATGTCCAACCCCGACCTGGTCCCATCGCGTCCCTCGTCGTTTCCCTAGGCCTGTTGCTGGCCTTCGCATGCAGTGGTGGTGGGAGTTCTCCGGCGGCCACCGTGGCGCCTCCCCCTGCTTACGTCCGCTACGCGGCGCTGGGGGGAAACCAGGAAGTACCCACCAATGCCTCCTCGGCCACCGGAACGGCTCTTTTCTCGGTGGATCCCACCACCAAGGTCCTCACTGGAACGGTGACCACCGCCGGCATCTCAGGCGTGTCCGCCCACATCCACGATGGCGCGAAGGGCGTCGCCGGTCCGGTCGTGATTGCCCTGAGTGGCGGGACCGGTGGGGTGTGGACTGTGCCAGCCAACACCGTGCTGACCGATGCTCAATTTACCTCCCTGCAGGCCTACGGCTATTACGTCAACGTTCACAGCAGCGCCTTCCCGGCTGGGGAGATCCGCGGTCAGATCGAGTACCGGGCGAGCTTCGCGATCCTTTCGGGAGCTCAGGAGACACCTGCCACGTCCAGTACCGCCACGGGCTATGGCGCCATCGCGGTGAATGGCATCACGGGTGTTGTCTCAGGTTCAATCATCACCTCTGGAATCGTGGGGACCGGCGCCCACATCCATGAAGGAGCCACGGGCGTCTCGGGATCCATCCTCATCCCGCTGACCGACGCGGGGGGCGGCGTGTGGACCGTGCCTGCGGGCTCGACCCTGACCAGTGCTCAAGTCCTCAGCTGGCAGACCGGCAACCTCTACGTGAATGTTCATACCGCAGCCAACCCTGGCGGAGAGATTCGCGGGCAGCTGAACATCGCCGCGCCCATCAGTCAGTCGACCGCCCTGGCCGGCAGCAAGGAAGTTCCCGCCAACGCCTCGACGGCCACTGGAACGGGATCCATTGGCATCAATCCGGTGACCCTTGAACTCTGCGGTGGCCTGACCACCACAGGACTGACCGGCACCGGGGCCCACATCCATGAAGCGGCGGTCGGCGTCGCAGGGCCCGTCATCGTGCCACTCAGCGACACCGGTGGAGGAACCTGGGGGGTTCCGGCGGGAACACGGCTGACGAGCTCACAGTTCGCGAGCTGGGTCGCAGGCTCTCTCTATGTGAATGTGCATAGCACCACCTACCCCAGCGGCGAGATCCGCGGGCAGCTGTCGAACCAGCAGGGCACGGGTGGTGGCACCGGTGGCGGAGGCTACTAATCCGCGACCTCACTTGAC
This sequence comes from Geothrix sp., assembly GCA_025361045.1. Lineage (GTDB taxonomy): Bacteria > Acidobacteriota > Holophagae > Holophagales > Holophagaceae > Geothrix. Next base: position 13,978 of record JANYAZ010000090.1, read on the forward strand.
GGGATCCTTGCACAACCGGATTCTGATCCGAACCATGGAGTTTCCATTTGGGTAGCTGGGACCTTGCCATCGCGCTGGACCGAACCAACCCGGAACCTCTGTACCTCCAGCTGGTGAAGGCTCTCGAGGAGGGCATCCGACATGGGCGTTTCAAGCCCGGGGATGCCCTCCCGGGGACCCGGGCCCTGGCTGAACTCCTGGGCGTCAACCGCAACACCACGCTGGCAGCCTACAAGGAGCTGGAAGCCGAAGGATGGATCGAGGTCGCCCCGGATCGGGGCACTTTCGTCGCCCGGAAATTGCCCATCATCATGGAAGTTCCTGCCGGCATCTCGGCCCAGGACTCCGCCTCCTGGAAACGCGCCACGCCTCGCAACGAACCCTTCTTCCAGCCCGGGGCCCCCGCCCACGCGTCCTTCCAGCTCATCCCGGACACCACCGACCTGAGGCTGGCTCCGACCGAAGCCATCCACCGCGCCTACGGAAGGATCCTGAAGCTCCATCCGGAACGGCTGCTTCAACCCGGATGGGATCCGAGGGGCCTGCTGGATCTCCGGAATTCCCTCTGCAAGATGCTGCGCGACATGCGGGGCTTATCCATCGAGGCGGGCAACCTCCTGCTCACCCGGGGATTGATGAGCACCCTCAACCTCGTGTCCCGGGTCCTGTTCGCACCAGGGGATGCGGTCGCGGTGGAGAACCCGGGCATGTTCCGGGTGGCCGAGGCCTTCCGGTCCGCGGGCGCCCGGCTTTTTGCCGTTCCTGTGGATGCCCACGGTCTGGATGTAGAGGCCCTGGAAGCCCTGCTGATCCAGGAGCCCATCCGCCTGCTCTACCTCACCGCCAGTCCCCAGCATCCCACTCAGGTCACACTGGACCCGACTCGGCGCAAGCGACTGCTGGAGCTGTCCAGGGCCCATGGGTTCAGGATTCTGGAGGGCGACCCCAGCCTGGGTTTCCATCGGGAGAAGAATCCCGCCCTGCCCTTGGCCAGCGAGGACCCGCACGGGCGGGTGCTCTACTTCGGCAGCTTCGAGCAGATCCTCGCCCCTGGGCTGCAGGTGGGTTTCCTGGCCGGTGAGGCCAGTCTGATCAAGGCCCTCTCCCAGCAGCGGCAGCTCGTGGACTGGCCTGGCAACCTGGTGCAGGAGGCCACCATCGAGGAGACCCTCCGGGACGGTGAGATCGTCCGGCACCTGCGGCGCATCCGCAAGCTCACCGATGAACGCAGGGACACCATGGTGGACCGGCTGCTGTTCCACCTCCACCCGGCCATCTCCGTGAAGAATCCCCGACAGGGCCTTTCCCTCTGGATCCGTGTGGCTGATGAATTACCCCTCGAGGCCTGGATCGAACGCTGCCATGCCCATGGTGTGGTCTTCTACCCCGGCAGCCTCTACGACCTGCACCGCCAGAACCTGCCCTTCCTCTGCCTGGGTTTTGCCGCCCACGATCTTGATGAACAGAACCAGGCCTGTGCCCGCATGGCGGTGGCGCTGAAGGAGGTCCAGGCCCGCCAGACCTGAACCAAGTCGGGCCGCCCAAGCGACCGGACCCTAGCCCTTCTGGGAACCGGATCTGGTGGTGGGGCCCTGGCCATCGACCATAGAGGAACAGGACTGCCATGTGGGGTGGGTCCTCCAACCCGTTCCAAGGAGCACCCATGCCGCCCACCGATCCAGGACCAGCCTCCACACAGGTCCTTCCCAGCGGCCCACGACCTTGGCCCCTCCTGCGACTCGCCTTGCTCTGCACCCTCGTGGTCCTTCCAGTTGCTGCCGAAGCTCCAGCCCTGCCGCCGAAATCCGTCCCCGAGCTGAAGGCCTTCTTCCAGCAGAACTGTACGCGCTGCCACGGGTTGGACGGCTCCGCCAAGAGCCCCGAAGGCAAGCGCCTCGGAGGGCTGGATTTCACCCGGGCGGCCCAGGACTTCCGCACCTTGAGTGGCCCCGCTTCCGAACGGGAAATTCGGACCATGATCCGGACCATCCGGAGGGGCATTTTCTTCGGGCGCTCCATGCCGTCCTGGAAAGATCAACTCAGCCTGGAGGACGCCACCATCATGGTGAAGGAGATTCTGCTCAAGGCAGAGGCGGGCAGGGCCATCGAACCCTAGGGGCTTAGGGGCTTAGAATCTGCAGGAACACATCGCCGCCCTCGACCTGGAGCAGGGCCTGGCAGTGGCGTTCGGGAAGCAGGCCCACCAGGACGTCCAGTTCGGTGATGCCAGATTCCAATTGTTCCAGGAGCGCCAGGGGATCGTGCTGGAAGGTGGCCAGGCAGGTGTGGGTACCCTCTGGATTCAGTGCCATGGCCTCCAGCAAGGCTCCGGAGCGGCCGAAGTAGGTGATCAGGTCGGCGGCCATGGAAGCCTCTGCCGGGTCCGAAAAACAGGTCGCAAAGAAGGCCACCTGGAGGGCCGTGACATCGGCGTCCGCGTGGGTCTCCAGGAAGTCGGCGAAGCGCCTGAACAACTCGGAAGGCGTCAGAGCCAGCGTTTCCAGCAGCAGCGCGAACCATGGTACGGCCTTCCCCTGGTTGTACATGAGCTCACAGGCCCGCGCCGTTCGGGCCGCTGCGGCCATGTCCGCTGCCGTGAAGCTGGGTGAGGCCAGCACGGTGTAGGGAATGTCCTTCAGGTGCTGAAGGCCGAAATCCGGCGCCGTGTCGTGGAGCCGCGTGCCGGGCAGCACCGACAGGGGGAAGATGTCCAGGTGGTTGGGGACAAGGCTGAGCGCGAAGTCGAGGCTGGCCTGAAACCCCTCGAGGGTGTCCCCCGGCAACCCATAGATCAGGTCAAACCCGTAGGTGGCCCCCGCCTCGTGCAGCAGCAGCACCTTGGCCTCGAAGTCGTCGGGATCGATGGTCCGGCTGATCTTGCGCAGTACCACATCGTCGGCACTCTGCAGGCCGATCTGGAGGGTGCAGCGGATGCCAGCGAAGAGCCGGGCCAGCTCGGCATCCATGAACTCGCTCCGGATCTCGAAGAAGAAATGGATGGCCGGGGCCTGTTCGGCAATCAGGCGCAGGATGGCCTTGGCCTGGCGCGTGTCGAAATTGAAGGTGGGATCCAGCACAAACACCTGGCTCACGCCGCAGGCCTCGAAGTGGCGCAACTCGGCCTGCACGCGGGCCATGGGGACACGGCGGGTGCCTGCGGTCCCCCGGGACTCGAAGCAGAAATCACAGCGGAAGGGACAGCCCCGGGACAACTCCCAGAGCATGCCCGAGTAGGCGGAGGGATCCAGGCTCCCATCGAGATAGGGAGAAGGCAGGGTCGAGAGATCCTTCACCAGGGAGGCCTGGATGGTGGGACGAATCTCCTCGAGCGGGCGGCCATCCAACAGGCTTCCCAGAACCTCCACGATGAGTTCCTCGCCCTCACCTGGGAGCACAAGATCCAGCCACCCCTCGGCGAGCATGCCCGGCGGGTCGGCGCTGACTTCGGAACCTCCGGCAAAGAGCACCAACGATGGCTTCCG
>JANYAZ010000133.1 GCA_025361045.1 Geothrix sp.
GCCCGGCGCAGGCGGGCCAGGTGCCGCCGGAAGCCGCCCGTGTCGAGGAAGCGCGCCACCACAGCCTGGAGCAGGGGCGGTTGCGCGATGGTCTGCACTTCCTGGATGGGCGCCATGCGGCGCAGCAGGTCGTCCTTGGCGATGAGGTAGCCCAGGCGCAGGCCCGCGGCCAGGGACTTGGAGAAGCTGCCCAGGTGGATGACGTGGTCCGCGCCCTCCAGCCGCCGGAAGGGCGGCAGGGAGTTGCCTGAGAAGCGCAGATCGCCGTAGGCGGAGTCGGTCACGAGGATCACGCCATGGGTGCGCGTGAGGGCCAGCACACGTTCCCGGCGGGCCTTGGACTGGGTCATGCCCGTGGGATTGTGGAAGCTGGGCACCGTGAAGAGCATCTTGGCTTCGCTGCGCTGGAGGGCGGAGGCCAAGCGCTCGGGATCCAACCCCTGGCGATCCACGGGCACCGGTACCGCTTCGCGGCCCAGGGCGCGGATGAGGGCCAGGATGCCCACGTAGCAGGGACTCTCCACCAGCACCCGGTCGCCGGGCACGGTGAAGGATTCCAGGGCCAGCGCCAGGCCGGACTGAGCGCCGGGAATGGCACGGATGCCCCACCCGGGCTCGATGGCTTCGCCTTCGGAATCCAGCCAGCGACCCACGGCCTCCAGGTAGGGGAGGTAGCCTGCTGGCGCGGAGTAGACCCAGGCTTCGGAGCCGAGGTCCTTCAGCACCTGGGCCGTGAGGCGCCGGAGCTGCTCGCCGGGCAGCAGGTCCGAGGGGATGAAGCCGGCGGAAAAGCTGATGAGGTGACTATCCTGGGCCCGCTCCAACGTCTCGCCCAGCCAGGAACCCAGCTCGCCATCGTGCACCAGCAGGGGCGAGCCTTCGAAGGGGAATTCGCCACTGGCCCGCAGACCGGGGGCCTCCGGCAGGCGTGGTGCCACGAAGCTGCCCCGCCCCTGCACGGTCTGGATCCAGCCCGTGCGCTTCAGCCCGGCGATGGCCTTCAGCACCGTGAGCCGATGGACGCCCCAGCGCTGCGCCAGCTCGGGTACCGCGGGCAACCGGGTGCCCGGGCGCCACTCGCCCTGCTGGATCAACCCACGGAGCTTCCTCTGCAGTTGCAGATAGAGGGGGCTGGACGCGCCAGGGTCGAGGGTGGGATCGAGGACCATCCCCACCAGGATCGGGTGAAACCCCCCGCAATTCAAAGAAACGAATTGAAAATCACAGCCCAGAACAGACCGTCGCAGCTCCAGGGGCTGGAAGGTAAAAATACTCAGACCACCCTAGACCACCTTTTGGATTCAACCCTGGCCCGGATGACCGCATCCATACTGGTGTCCTGGAGGTCCCATGCGCGCCGTAGCCCTGTCCGCCGCCCTGCTGTCCCTGGCCCTGCTTGGGGCCTGCAGCAGCTACAACGTGACCTACGACTACGACGTGACCGCCTCGTACGGTCGCTACAAGACCTTCGACTACTACACCTCGAAGAAAGGCACCGGCGGCACTACCGGCCTCATGGACAAGCGTGTGCGTGCAGCGGTGGAGCGCGAGTTGCAGGCCAAGGGCTTCACCATGGAAACCAAGGCGGACCCGGATTTCCTGGTGACCTACTACCCCATCGTGCAGGAACGGAAGGTCCGCACCACGACCCACGTTGGCATGGGCATGGGCTGGGGGTTCCGGCCCTTCTACGGCCGGGTGGGCGTGGCCTCCAGCCAGGTCCACAAATACAAGGAAGGCACCATCGTCATCGAGATCGTGGACTTCAAGAGCAACCAGATGATCTGGCAGGGTGCGGCCGCCGGAGCACTCACCGGCCTGGAGAATCCGGAGGACGCCAACGAGGTGGTTTCCAGGGCCGTCCGCGACATCCTGGCCAAGTTCCCGCCGAAGTAGAGGCGACCAGCGACCTCCTCCAAACGGACTATTGTGGGCGCGTGCGGAGAGTGGCATGGTCAGCAGGCCATGTCTGACACTCCCGGAGGAAGTCCCGTGCTCCCCAGTCACCTGGTGTCCCGTTGGATCTTGAAACCCGCGCTCACCGGAGGACTGGCGCTGCTTCTGGCCTGTGGCGGTGGGCACTCCGGATCCACCGGAGGCACCACCCCCCCGCCGCCCCCGCCGGTTGCCTCGGATATCACCGTGACGGTGACCCCAGCGAACACGCACCCGATCTCACCCTACATCTACGGCATCAACAGCGCGGCGGGAATCACAGGCATGCCACCTGCCCTCACCCTCGACCGCGCGGGCGGCAACCGCTGGACGGCCTACAACTGGGAAACGAACGCGTCCAACGCGGGCAGCGACTACCTCTACGAGAATGACAGCTACCTGAGCGGCAGCACGATACCCGCCGAAGCGGTCCGCAGTTTCATCGCGGGCGACCAGGCCAGGGGCATGGCCAGCATCGTTACTTTCCAGTTGCAGGGGCTCGTCTCTGGAGACGAGAGCGGTCCGGTCAGCACCGCGGCACCGCCAGACCTGACGCGGTTCAAGACCGTCGCCTTCCAGAAGAGTTCGAAAACAAGTACCGCCTTCACGCTCACGCCGCCCACCACCGACGCCTACGTCTACATGGACGAGTTCGCCTGGGCGCTGGACCAGAAGTTCGCGGGTCAGGGCATCTTCGGCACGGCCCCGACCACGCGGCCCGTCTTCGTCCAGCTGGACAACGAGCCGGAGCTCTGGAATTCCACCCACCTCGAGGTGCAGGGCTCCAGGCCCGTCACCTCAGACGCCTACATCGCCAAGACCATCGGCCTCGCCACGGCCCTCAAGAACCAGTTCCCGAACCTGGTCGTCTTCGGGGTGGTGCACTACGGCTTCAACGGCATCTACAACTGGCAGAACGAGCTGGGCGCCACGCCCTCAGGCAGCAACTGGTTCCCGGACAAGTTCCTGGCGGCGCTCAAGACGGCCTCGACGAGCTACGGAAAACCGCTGGTGGATGTCTACGACTTCCACTGGTACTCCGAGGCCACCGACGGCGCCGGCAATCGCGTCACCAACCTCAACGGCACCAGCCTGACCGCCGCGCAGGTCCAGGCCATCGTCCAGAGCCCCCGCAGCCTCTGGGACACCACCTACACGGAGAATTCCTGGATCACCAGCGTCCTCGGCCAGCCCATCGCCATTCTGGGCCGGCTGCAGTCCCGCATCGCCTCTACCTACCCGGGTGTGAAGCTGGCGATCACTGAGTACAACAACGGCGGTGCCCAGCACATCGCCGGCACCCTCGCCCAAGCCGACAACCTCGGCATCTTCGGCGCGCAGGGCCTCTTCGCCGCAAACCTCTGGCCCCTGGCGAGCAGCCAGTCCTACTTGCTGGCAGGCTTCCGCGCCTACCGGGATTTCGACGGCGCGAACTCGCACTTCGGCGACACCGCCGTACAGGCCGCCTCCAGCAACGCGGCCAACGTCGTGGTCTACGTCAGCACGGACAGCACCCGGCCCGGGCGGGTGGTGATGGTGGCCATCAACCGGTCCACCGCTCCGCAGGTGACCACCATCAGCGGCCAGCCCCTGTCGGGCACCGCCCACCTCTACCAGATGACCGCCGCCACGGCGCAGGCGCAAAGCCCCGTGCAGCCCGTTGCCGCAGGTACCCAGTCGGTTTCCGGTTCCTCCCTGACCCTGACCCTGCCCGCATTGAGCGTGACGACGGTGGATATCTTCTAGACGTCCTTGACGAAGGGACTGAAGTTGGTTCCCTCGTCGTAGACGTCCACGCCCTCCGTGCGCTTGAGGAAGCCCACGATGGCGTAGGTAATGGGCGTCGCGGCGGCTTCATAGAGCACCTTGAAGAGGTAGCCGCTGACCGCCATGATCAGGATGGTCCTCACGGGCAGCGTGAAGGCGAAGAGGCCGAAGGTGACCACCAGGCTATCCACCGCCTGCCCGGCCACGGTGCTGCCGAGGGTGCGGGTCCAGAGCCAGCGGCCGCCGGTCCAGAGCTTCATCTTGGCCATGACGTAGCTGTTGACGAACTCGCCGATCCAGAAGGCGGCCAGGCTGGCCAGGATGCCCCGGGTGGTGGCGCCGAAGACGATCTCGAAGGCCCGCTGGTTCTCCCTCGGCCAGTCCGGTGCCGCCGGCAGCCAGACCATGAACAGGGCGAAGAAGCCCATGAGGATGTTGGCCAGGAAGGCCACCCAGATGGCCCGTCGGGCGCCGCCATAGCCGTACACCTCCGTGAAGATGTCCCCGAAGATGTAGGTGATGGGAAAGAGCAGCTGGGCGCCGCTGAAGATGAAGGGCCCGATCTGGGTGGGTTTGGGCCCCAGCAGGTTGCTGATGAGCAGCACCACCACGTAAATGTGGACCAACAGTTCGTAGTGCCGGAAGCCGGCGAGTCGCTGGTCTCGGGCGGTGATCTTCTGAAGCAGGGTGGGCACCGAACCTCCGGGATGAACGATCCCAGCCTACCTCAGTCGCGGTTCCTTCCCGTTCAGGGCGACCCCTGGCAGGGGGCGATGAAAGCCTCTGCCTGGCCGGATTACTCGTCGCTCTTCTTGCGCATCCAGGAGTCCATCTTCAGGAAGACCTTTTCGAATCCTTGCAGTTTTTCGGCATTTCCTTCGATCCCCTTGCTGGCAGGAGCTTTCGCATCCAAGGCAGCCCGGCTCGGGGGGACCGGCTTGGGAAGGGCGGCCTGGTTGGCCACCAGGTTCTCGATCTTGGGGATGGCCATGCCCACCGAGATGTTGAGGAACTGCAGGTTGGCCTGGGCGGTGCACAGCAGGAAGAGCGTGGCACCCTTGACTGGACGAACGACGACGCGCGAATCCCGGAAACGGAAGTCGAGCATGGAAATGGATCCTGCAGCGACTTCGAGGCCTGAGGCTCCGTACAGAAGGATCCCGGCGGCGTTGGCAAGGGCCTCCCCATCAAAGAGGGTGGGAAACGCTTGGGCCAGGACCTGCCCCTCTTTGTCATACACCATGCTGCCGACAATCCCAGGCAGCGTGTTCATCTGGTTCAGCACCGTCTGCATGGGGGTCTCCGCGCTCAACTCAGCGATTCCCGGTGAAGGTATGCCTGACCTGCGCCTCGATGGCACCGGCCGGGCTCTCCCCGCTGGCCAGTACACAGAGGAGGTGGTTCTTCATGCCGAAGAGCAGGAGGTGGCGAGATTTCCCTTCCACCGCGGCAAAAACCATTTCCCCTGCCTGAAAAACAGAAGACAGCTGAGTGCTGACCATGGCGAGGAAGGAACCCTGACCGGAGAGGACTTCGGCTTCGAAGCTCAAGTCGCCGACGCGCTTGCCATCCTTGGTCTGGAGCACGGCATACAGAACGCCGGGCACAGCTTTGACCTTCTCGATGATCTCGCTGGCCTTCAGGGCTTTGTCCATGGGTTCCTTGGGTGAGGGTGGCGTAGGCTGGGCGGGAGTGCCGGCTCGACGCTCGTCCAGAATCCGGCTGGCCTCCAGGAGGAGGTGTTGGCAGGATTTCTCCACGGTGGTGCGGGAGGATGTGAGACCTGGGTGAAGCCCGAACTGTCCACTCGGCCATTCCAGGATGTCGCAGAAGGCTTCTTCGCCGAAGGTGTCGCCATGCTCCACATGAACGATCGCTCCCGCAAGGAAGAAGACCAGGCCAGTGGACTCTCCACTATGAAAAGAAAGGCACCCCGTAAAGTGGTTCTGGGAGTGGAACTGAACCATGTCTGAAAGGGCCAGGCCTTGAATCGCACCCTCGAACCCCTCACCGGGACCATTGGGCTGGCCACTCGATGGCGCCATTAGGAATCTCCTGGAAGGTTCAGAGGGACAAGAAAAGTACACCGTGATCGAGCATTCCGCCAGAGCAAACCGGGGTGCCCTTCCCGAATTTCAGCACCTCTGTGCATCCAGGCTAGGCGGGGGCGGCTGGCGGACCAGGAATGGCAAAGCGGTGGGATGGTCTGGTGAGTATTGCACGAGCGACCAATCCCAGGCCGTTGACCATCGGCCCCCCGCCTCCAGGCAACTCCGCCTGGAATCGAGATCATCCTCCCAGACGACCGAGACAGGTGGCGGTAACCTGGAGGTTCTTTCAAGGAGCCTTGACATGGCCCAGATCACCCTCAAAGGCAACCCGATCCACACCTCCGGCGACCTGCCGAAGGTCGGCACTGCGGCCCCGGCCTATACGCTGGTGCGCACCGACCTCTCCGAAATCAGCGGCAAGGATCTCGCCGGCCAGCGGGTGGTGCTGAACATCTTCCCCAGCCTGGACACGCCCACCTGCGCGGCCAGCGTGCGCAAGTTCAATGCGCGCGCCAACGAGAAGCCCAACACGACCATCCTCTGCATCAGCGCCGACCTGCCCTTCGCCCAGAAGCGCTTTTGCGGCGCCGAGGGCCTGGACAACGTGGTGCCCGCGTCCAACTTCCGCAGTGCGGATTTTGGCCAAGCCTATGGCGTCACCGTGGTCGATGGCCCCCTGAAGGGCCTGCTGGCCCGCGCCGTGGTGGTGGTGAATGAGTCCGGCCAGGTCGTCCACACCGAGCTGGTCCCAGAGATCGCTCAGGAACCCGACTACAACGCGGCCCTGGCGGTTTTGTAACCCATCTTCCTTTTCGATGAGCGGCCCTGCGGGGCCGCTTTTTCATCCGATGCGGTCCATCTTGCGGAGCTCGGGCACTTTCCAGGTGGTGAAGGCCACCACCAGCAGGGTCATGCAGCCGCCGAAGACCACGGAGGGAATCAGGCCCAGGAAGCGGGCCGCCACGCCACTCTCGAAAGCGCCGATCTCGTTGCTGGAGCCGATGAAGACCTGGTTCACCGAGGACACCCGGCCCAGCATGTGCTCGGGCGTAAGGGTCTGGAGCAGGGTGGCCCGCAGCACCACGCTGACGTTATCCACGGCCCCACTGGCGGCGAGCAGCAGGCAGCTCAGCAGAAAACTCCGGCTCAGGGCGAAGGCGATGGTGAACACGCCAAAGGCCGCCACGCAGATCAGGAGCGTGCGTCCCGCCCGGCGCAGGGGCGGCAGGTGAGCCAGGGTGAGACCCATGAGCACCGAACCCACGGCAGGTGCGGCACGCAGGACCCCAAGGCCCTGGGGTCCGGTCTGCAGGACCTCCTTGGCGAAGACGGGCAGCACGGCCACCGCCCCGCCGAACAGCACAGCGAAGAGGTCAAGGCTGATGGCACCCAGGAGGAGGCGTTGGGAGAACACGAAGCGGAGGCCCTCTCCCAGGCTCGTGAAGATGGAGCCCTCGCGGGGGCGGACCGGTTTCGGAGCGTAGTGGATCGGCAGCAGGCCCGCGAAGCCCACCAGCAAGAGGATCAGGACCACCAGATGGGCCGCGATGGGCCCCAGCCAGGCATAGACCAGACCGCCCATGGCCGGCCCGATCACCATGCCCGTGTGAAACACGGACACGCGCCAGGTGGAGCCATTGGCATAGAGCTCCTTGGGCAATAGGTCGGTACCGAGCGCCACGTTGGCAGGCCGGTAGAAGGCGCGCACGACTCCGGTGAGAAAGATGATGCCGTAGATGGGTGCCACCGTCGCAACCCGGGGCCCCGACATGGACTGCCAGGTGAACCACAGCAGGAGGACTGAGCAGCAGGCGAGACAGAGCGTGGAGGTCATGCAGAGTCGCAGACGGTTCAATCGATCCGCCGCATGGCCCCCGAAGAGCGCCACGGCCAGGAAGGGAAGGGCCTCGGATAGGCCCACCAGCCCCAGTGCCAGGGGATCACCCGTGCGGGCATAGACCTGCCAGGCCACCACCACGCCTTGCATCTGCAACCCGAGGGTGACCAGCCCCATGGAGGCGATGAACCAGCGGTAGTCCGGGTTCCGCAGGACCGCATAGGGATCGAGCGCGGACCTTCTTTCCTCCGCCACCGGCTACTCGTATCTCAGGGCGTCGATGACCTTCAGATTCGCCGCCTTCAAGGCGGGGAGGAAGCCGGAGATCACGCCCACGCCGCAGCTGAAGCCGATACCGAGCATCACCGCCCAGGTCTCCACCGCAACTGGCACTTGGACCTTCTGAAGGATGGCGATGGTCACCAGGGCCAGCGCCACACCGAGCAGTCCACCCAGGGTGGCCAGGACGACGGCTTCGGTGAGGAACTGCCAGAGGATGCTTCGCTGCGTGGCCCCCAGGGCCCGCCGGATGCCAATCTCCCGGGTCCGCTCGGTGACGCTCACCAGCATGATGTTGGAAATCCCGATACCGCCCACCACCAGCGAGATGCTCGCGGCCACGGCGAGGAGAGCGGTGAGAATGCCGGCCTGCTCGGACTGTATTTTCATCACGTCATCCTGCTTGCGGATCTGGAAGGGTTCCGGATCCTGGGTCGCCACCTTCAGGTGCTGGCGCAACAAGGAGATGATCTCGATTTCGGCCAAGGCGGCCTCGCCTTCATGGGCGCTCACCAGGATCCGCTGGATGGTGTCCCGACCCATGACCTTTCGCATGACGGTCGTGTAGGGGCTCACCAGCAGGTCGTCCTGGTCCCCCCACATGCCCGCACCCTTGCGCTCGAGCACGCCCACGATTCGGAAGGGCAGATCCCCGATGCGGATGGTGAGGTCCACGGGATCCTCGCCATCGGGGAAGAGGTTGGCTTGGACGGTCTTGCCGATGACGCACACCTTCGCCAGACCGCGCACCTCACGCTCGGTGAAGAACCGGCCCTGCTCCAGTTCCCAGCCCCGGATCTGGAGGAATTCCGGTCCCGTGCCCTGCAGCTGACTGATGTAGCTGCGGTTCTGGTACACCACCGGTCGCGTGGTCGACACCTGGGGCGTCGCGGCATGGATGCTGGAGTCGGCCAACTCCTCATGGATGAGCAGAGCATCGTCATCCTTGAGAATCGCGGCACTGCCCATGGCCTGTGGCCCGTGGTGGGAATGGGTTCCCGGTGCCCCCGGGAAAATCGTCAGCATGTTCGAGCCCATGTTCTGGATGAGGGCGAGGGTGGCCCGTTTGGAACCCTCACCGATGCCGATCATGGCGATCACGGCGCCCACGCCCACGATGATGCCGAGCATGGTGAGCGAGGCTCGCACCTTGTTCCGGGTGAGGGCCGAGAGCGCCATCTTGAGACATTCCATCAGAGCCACCAGCCACCCCCTACCCGTCCCATGACCTGGCCGGGGTCGTCGGCCAAAGGCACCAAAAGAGCAGTCGTTCCTGAATTCCCCACCAGGACCATGGCTCCTCCAGGACGTGAGGGAACCATTGTCCTATAGACCTCCAGGGCTCCAGCAGGAACCCAAGGATCACTCATACCTCAGCGCGTCGATCACATCCAGCCGCGCGGCTTTCAGGGCCGGAAGGAAACCCGCCACCACGCCCACCAGGCCACTGAAGCCAAGGCCCAGCACCACGGCCCAGCTCTCGGTGACGGCGGGTACCTGGAACTTCTGGAGGATGCCGATGGCACCCATGGCAAAGCCCACGCCGATGAGCCCGCCGAGGATGGAGAGCACGATGGCCTCCACCAGGAACTGCCAAAGGATGTTGCGCTGGGTGGCGCCCAGCGCCCGGCGGACGCCGATCTCCCGGGTGCGTTCGGTGACGCTCACCAGCATGATGTTCGAGATGCCGATACCGCCGACAATGAGGGAAATGCACGCGGCCACCGCCAGGAGCATCGTGAGGATGGCGCCTTGTTGCGCGGAGGCCTGGATCCAGTCGTCCTGTTTGCGGATGGTGAAGTCGTCAGGCGTGCCCGGAGCCAGCTTGTGGCGCTGGCGGAGCAGCGAAGTGATCTCCACTTCGGCCTGCTTGGACTTCGTTTCGCTTAAGGCCGAGGCGATGATGTTGTTGATGTGGTCGGAGCCTTTCACTTTCCGCATGACGGTCGTATAGGGCGCATGCACGGTATCATCCTGGTCCCCCATGGGCCCGCCGCCTTTGCGCTCCAGGATCCCGATCACCTCGAAAGGCAACGGTCCGAGCCGGATGGTCTTGCCGATGGGATCCTCACCGCCAGGGAAGAGGTTGTCCTGCACGG
>JANYAZ010000136.1 GCA_025361045.1 Geothrix sp.
CGAGGGCCTCTTCCAGGGGAAAGTGAATGTGGTGGGGGGCAGCACCTGGATCGGCTATGCGGATGCCACGGATCGAGTGGTCATCGAGCTGGATTGGCAGCTCGGCGAATCGATGCTGATGGGCACACCGGTGATCCAGAACTTCAAAGCCACCACCCAGAATTTCCGCAACCCGGAGCCCAAGTGCCTGCCTCCGATCCTCCACGGCGACTACGAGCACTTCGAACTGCTGGGCATCAAGAATGGCTTGGCTGGGGCCCTGGAGATGCAGGTGCGGACGGACTACCCGGTGGTGGACGTGGCGCAGATGTGCACTGGTGCGCGTGTCAGGGTGCCCGCCAGCAGCCGGACGAGGCCCGAAGAGATGGTGGTGCCCTCCCCGATGTTGCTGACTGCCGGAGTACCCGGCTCGGCCAATCTGAGCCTTTCGAAGGACCGAACGTCCCTGATCCACAAGCAGGCGGGGTGGACGTGGACCTTCACGCCGAGCGTCAGGAAGTGAGACCTCCCCCGGGCAGAGCCAGGGGGGCCTCCTGTTTGGTTGCTAGCTGGAAGTCGATGCCCGTGAGGGGGTACCGTCGCCCGCGAAGACGAGTTCACGGACGCCCTTGTAGTCCGGCAGGTCTGGGGCCCTGGGGTTCAGGGCTAGGGCCTTATCCCAGGCCCCCTTGGCTCCCGTTGGATTTCCGGCCATGGCCCGCAGAGCTGCCAAGTCCACCCAGGTCTGGACCTGGCGGGGGAATTTCAGGACAAGCTTCTCGGCCGAGGCCAGGGAGGGTCGGGCCAGGTGAGCATAGGGAAGGCCCTGGTCGTGCCGCCAGCGCGCCTCGAGTACCGGCAGGTGGACGAGGTAGGCAGCGGACCAGGGGAAGCCCGGGAACTTCCGCACCATCTCCTCGAGAATGGGCTTGGCCCGCTGGAAGGCCTTGGCGGGGTCCTTTCCCTGCTTGGCGAGGGCCTCGCCCTCGACCACGGCAAGCAAGGCCCGAGTCTGCCAGTGGACGATGGTGCTGCCGAAGGGCCCCTTGGTCTGCTCCAGGCGGGTGGTCATCTCGGCGAAGATCGGGGCGGGATCCTCCCCAGCCTGGATGCGGCGCGAGGCTTCCACGGATAGGAGAGGCACTTTCGCGATGACAAGGACCATGGCGTCAGGGCGAAGCTTGATCGCCTCATCCGAGGTCGTCCGAGCCAGGTCGAGCAGCGCTTTGGGATCACCGCCGAACTCCACCATGGCGTCGGCCACATTCGTGACGACCTCGTTCCAGTTCAGCACCGCATCGACGCGCTTCAGGTCGAGGTGCTCCCGCAGGTGCTGCGCGGCCTCAACGGCCTTGGCGATTTCCGGGTTGGGATCTCCGCCCTTCCGGAACACGACGCGGCTCAGCTGCCCATGGAGATAGGAGAGGTGGGCATCCAGCTGCAGGGCGTCCGGACCTTCCGTGAGCTTCAGGGCTTCGGCCTTCTGGATGCCGTTGCGATAGGCGCGCTCTGAATCGCCGCCCTCGTCATCCAGGGCCTCCCCTTCGCCTCGATTCAACTGCATGGCCACAAACCGGGAACGGGCCATGTTGGGCCCCAGCCGCTCCCCTTCCTCGGCAGCCTTCAACCCGATGCGCAGGGGCTCTTCACGGGACTGACCTTGCATTCTCAACAACATGACCCAGGTCGCGCAGAGATCGGCCAGGCTATTACGGATCTGCACATCGCCGGGGGCGAGATCTGCGGCACGGCGGTAGAACTGAGCCGCGCGCCGATAGAGATCCGACATGAGTTCCCGATGCTTGTCCCCCAGCGCGTTCGCGCGCTCGTTGCAGACGTTGCCCATGGTGACGAGGGCCCCGTAGCTGTCGCCTTCGAGAGCGCGGAGCTGCTGGACGATGACCTCCTCCTGGGCGAGCAGGTCGGACCCATCCTTCCCGTTGGAACGAAGGACGACGGCCTGGAAGTGGAGATTCCTGGCCTTCAACTTCAACAGGGTGGGATCGCTCCGGCCCCAGCGGAGGCCTTCGTCCACGCGGTCCCCCATGGCCTTGATCCGGGCCTGGATGCCATCCAGTTTCCCCAGCTGGAAGGCCGTGCTCAACTCCCGCTCATCCGCGGTGGCCTGGAGCCGCAACGCCTCGTAGCGGGATGGATCTTCGCGCAATACCAGTGCGGCCTTGGTGCGGCATTCGTCGAAACGACCCTGGAGGTACAACAGGTGGGCTTCGCGGTAGACCCGCTTCCAGCCAGAGCCTGCGGCCTGTTGGAGGAGAGCCGTCGCCGGCTGAAGGAAGGTGACCTTGGCCTCTGCCTCTCGTCGCTCACGTGCCTTGGCAGCCAGGGATTCGCGGGCTCGATCCATCGCCTTGAAATACAGACGGCCAAGCAGGAAACCCAAGGTC
Organism: Geothrix sp.; assembly: GCA_025361045.1. Classification (GTDB taxonomy): domain Bacteria; phylum Acidobacteriota; class Holophagae; order Holophagales; family Holophagaceae; genus Geothrix. The sequence goes on from JANYAZ010000136.1 coordinate 2,385, forward strand.
TCCGCGGTTTCCGGAGTGCGGAATCCCCTGGCCCAGGCGGATTCAAGATAGGGCTGGGCCCCCTCATCATCACCCAGCACCTCCAGCCCTTTCCCCACCACGAAAAGGCCAGCCGGCGACACCCTTCCCATGGGCTGAGCGCGCAATCGCTCCGCTTGTTCCCGGATGCCAGCCAGGATGGGCTTCTGATCGAAGGGTGGCGACAGGTAGGCCATGCGGAGCGTACTCTCCATGCCCGCGGCCATGCTCCCCATCCGCGCGGCCTCCAGGGACTGGGTCCTGGCCCGGAAGGAGGTCCACAACGCGAACCCGAGGGCCATCAGGGCCAGAGCGGCAACCCCACCAATGACGCGCGCCGAGATGGGATTGCGCCGGGCCCATCGCAGACTGCGCTCAAATGCGTTCACAGGCCGAGCCAGGATCGCCTCACCACGCAGCACCCGCTCCAGATCGTCGGCCAGGGCCTCCGCAGTGACGTAGCGTTGGGTGGGGTCCTTCTCCATGGCCTTGGCGATCACGACGGCCAGGTCCTTCGGGAGCCCCGGCACCACCGCGGTCAACGAACGGGGTTCCTGCTCCAGGACCCGACGGAGCAGATCTCCTGGGTGCGCCTCGCCCTCGGGCGTGACCCCATGCAGGTCGCGGGTGCTCTGGCCGTCTGCCGTGATTCCGGGGGTGTTGCGGAAGGGCGGTTGACCCGCCAAGACCGCGTAGAGGGTCGCTCCGAGACCATAGATATCGGCCCGGAAGTCCACCGGCAACGCACCGGTCACCTGCTCGGGAGCCATGAAATCCACGGTGCCCATCATCAGGCCCGAGCGGGTGAGGCCGCCCTCGTCGTCCCGTGCCAGGCCGAAGTCGGATAGCCGCGCCTGGGGTCCCTCGACGGAATCCTCCACCAGGATGTTGGCGGGCTTCACATCTCGATGCACCAGGCCCATGCGGTGGGCCGCCCCCAGGCCCCGAGCCGCCTGGGCCGCGAGGCCGACCTTCACACGCCACTCGGTTTCGGTGAGGAGGTTGGCGAAGATCTGGCCTTCCACCAACTGAAGGACAATGCAGGGGCGTCCTGCAAGGGTGCCGGTATCGTGAACCCGCACCACATGCGGATGCTCCACCCGGGCCTGCAGCCGGGCCTCCAGGAGCAGGCGATCAGCCTCCTTCGGATCCGAGCTCCGCACGAATTTCACCGCCACCGGCCGCTCCAACCCGGCATCCCAGGCGCGGTGCACCTCACCCATGCCCCCGATTCCCAGCACTCCCCTGAGGGTGATGCGTCCATCCAGCACGGTCAGAAGCAGGCTCATCGGCCCTCCACCAGGGCGGCCTTCATGCGCAGCGCCACCTCCTCCAGATCCGATTCCGGATAATTCGAGAAACCCAGACGCAGCGCCTGTACTGGACCACCGTCGAAGGCGAAGCGCCGCCCAGGCTGAAAGGCGACGCCATGCTCCAGGGCCCGGGCCGCCCAGCGATCCACATCAACCCCATCCGCCACCTGGGCCCATAGGGCGAGGCCACCCTCGGGCAACTGAAAGCGCAGTTCCTCCCCCAGCACACGGTTCAACGCACGGCAGAGGACATCGCGCCGGACCCGGTAGGTGTGCTGCATGCGGTTGAGGTGGCGATGGATGGCGCCGTCGTCCAGCAGCTCCGCGAAGGCCCGCTCGAGCACCATGTCCCCCTGGCGGTCGAAGGCTTGCCGGAGTGCCCGCATGCGAGCGATGAGGGGTGCAGGTCCGTGCACATAGCCCAGCCGGAGGTTGGGACTGAAGATCTTGCTGAGGGTCCCCACATGGACCACCACACCAGCGCGATCCTCCGCGGCCAGCGGTGCCCTGGGTCGGCCCTCGAACAGGAACTCGCTGTCCTGGTCATTCTCGATGATGGCGAAGCGGTGGGCCTGGGCGAGGACCATCAGCCGGGCGCGCCGCTCCGCCGACAGGGGCACAGTAGTAGGGTACTGGCGTTGCGGGGTCACGAACACGGCACGGAGGCGCTCGGACTCAGCGAGCTGGTCCAAGGCTCCCACTCGCATGCCCTCCGCATCCACCGGCACTGGCAGACAGCGGGCGCCGCCCCGGGCGAAGGCCTCCCAGGCCCCAGGGTCACCCAGAGCCTCCACGGCCACGGCATCCCCGGCCGAAAGCAGGGCCTGGCCTGTCAGGAACAGGGCCATCTGGCTGCCGCGGGTGACGAGGATGTTGTCGGGAGAGGCGGCGATGCCACGGGACTCACTCAGCATCCGGGCCAGTGACTGGCGCAGCATGGGATGCCCCTGAGGGTCCTCCAGCTCGAGGTTCTGCTGGCGGTTCAGCACCAGGGCCCGGCGGTAGGCCCTGGCCAGTTCCGCGCCCGGGAGGAGTCGCGGATCCGGCAGGCCGCTGGCCACTTTGAGCAGGCTCGGAGCACCTTTGGGGGCCTCCACCTCGATGCCCCCAACCAGATCGAAACCCATGGGGGCGCCATCCGAAGGCGCACTGGCAGCACCTGCCTGGCCGGGCAGCCGGGTCGGGGGGTTCGGCGACACCACGCTGCCTTCCCCCGGGGTGGACACGACCCAGCCCTCGGCCTGCAGTTCCCGGTAGGCCGCCATGACCGTGTTGCGGCTGACCCCCAGACGCTCGCCGAGGGTGCGATAGCCGGGCAGCCCATCGCCTGGATGCAGGCGACCCCGGTGGATCTCCTGCATGAGGGAGTGGGCGATCTGGAGATAGATCGGTTCCCGGCTCTGGGAATCGAGAAAGACAGTGGGCGTCCGTGCGCTCAGGGTTGGCTCCGGGTGGGGATAAGGACAGTCTAAGGGCCATCTTCAATATCCGATATCCGATAGGTGGCGGAAGGTGAGTCCATCCCTTTTTCACGGGCCTCTTCTCAGACGAAGGTATACGCACCCATGGCGCCCCTGTATTGCCATCCGAGCAACCGGGATCCGTTGTCGAGGGCCTGCTAGGCTGTTGGGATGACGAAGCTCTACTACGCAGGCCAGGATGTGGACGCGCCCTGCGGACGGTGTGGCGGCGAGACCCGCCACCAGATCCTGAACGTGACCAATGGTGTGCCCGATAAGCTGATCTGCGGGAATTGCCGCTCGGTGCACAAATTTCGAGTGGCCAAGCCCGAGCCTCTCCCCCGTGTTCCACGCATTCCCGTCGCCGCCAAGGCCGGTGGTCCCCGCCCCGGCTCCCTCGTCTCCCAATTCCAGCAGGTGTTGACCCAGGAGCAGGGGGGCGCCAAGGCGCGACCCTACCGTGTGTCTGAACCCTGGGAAGAGGGCTCCTGGATGGACCATCCGAGCTTCGGCCTGGGTCGGGTGCAGCGCAGGATGGGCAAGAAGGTGGA
>JANYAZ010000144.1 GCA_025361045.1 Geothrix sp.
TCACAGCGAAAAGGCGTTTTCGGAGTCGACCCGAAAACGCCCAGAAATTTCCCGATCAAGCTTGTTCATCGCACGAAGGGGATCTGCCTTTCATGGTCGCTCGCCTTGGCCCTTCGCGCAATTCCCCAAAATTCATACCAAGGTGAGCGACCGAATTGGAATTTCGACATGATCCAAGAGCTTTCTCAGGCCATCGCAGAAATGCGACTGGTTCAGTTCGTCTACAAAGGTGAATTACGGGTGGTTGAACCTCACATGCTGGCCCACAATGAGCGCAATCATTTGTCTTTAAGCGCTTGGTGGACCGACGGCTACAGCCAATCCCGCTCCACACCTTATTGGCGGGAGTATCTCCTCTCCGAGATTTCAGGTGTGCAGGTACTCTCAGGAACTTTCGTACAACCCCGTCCTGGCTATAAGCGTGATGGCGGAAGCAAGTTCCACGACATTCTCGCCGCAGTTTAGTAACAAAGAAGGAGGGCGGGACTTACTCCGCCCTCCTTCTTTCTTGCAGGGTACCCCACCGGGAAGGTGAGTCATTTCGTCACCCAGCACCATGTCACTAGGCTACTTCGGGTTTATCACGCCTAGTGCTTATCGTGCCCCTTGTGCTCGTCCCGGTCACGCTTCTCGCGCTTCTCCTCGCCCTTGTGCTTGCCGTTGTCGTGGCGGTCGCGCCTGGGTTGCCGCTCGACGCGCCGACCTTCCCGCGGGGAGCGGGGTTGTGTGCGGGAGGGCTCGGGCTTCTTGGAGAGGCCGAGGGGGTCTGGGAGACCCAAGGGGTTGGGGAGCTGGGCGAACAGCAGGGAACCGCCGAACATCATTGCAATCAGGGTGCGGGCCAATCGGGTCATGGGGTCCTCCAGTGGCGGGTGCTGCGAAGGGCAGAGTGCCCGCCCCACTGAAGCTTGATTCTACACTCTTCAGGGTCGGCGCTCCGTCATACGAAAGCCACGGCATGCACCGGCGGCAGGTGCTCAGCGAGGGTGAGCCAGTCGTCACCCTGGTTCTCGCTGATCCACACCGAGCCCGTGGTGGAGCCGAAGGCCAGGCGCTCACCGCTGGCATCCAGATCCAGCGCATGGCGGTAGACCAGGTCGTAGGCCCAGCCCTGTGGCAGGCCCTTGTGCAGGGTCTCGAAGCTGCGGCCGCCATCGCGGGTGCGGTTCACCACCACCCTGCCCTCTGCGGGGATCCGCTTCTCGTCCTTGATGGCCGGCACAAACCAGGCCGTGTCCGGATCCTTCGGATGCACCACCACGGGGAAGCCGAAGACCGAGGGCTTCACGTCCGTGATCTCGGTCCAGCTCATGGCGTCGTCCGTACTCCGGAAGATGCCGTTGTGGTGCTGCACCCACCAGTGATCCGGCCGCGCGGGGCACTGCACGAGGCGGTGAGGATCCTGGGACTCCGGTGCCTCCACCAGCTCGGGCGGCGCATAGTCGGCGCGCATGCCCTTGGTGCGGGCCGTCCAAGTCTGGCCAAGATCCGTGGTGACCCACACGCCGCCACTGGAGACGGCCACCACCACGCGGTCGCCGTTCCGGGGATCCACGCAGACGGAGTGGATCCCCGGCACGTCGGCGCCACCGCCGGCCCACTTGCGGCGCTCGGGCATGTTCCAGAGCGATTCCACCATCTGCCAAGTGGCGCCCAGGTCCTCGCTCCAGAACAGGCCGCCGGGCAGCGTGCCGGCCCAGAGCAGGCCAGGCTGGGAGGTGAGGCCAGGCGTCAGGCACCAGAAGCGGATGAGGCGCCAGGGAATTTCGCGGCCCAGGAAATCCTTCTCCACATGTCCTTCGGGCGGCGCGGGATAGGCGGGCACGCCGATCTCCTCCCAGGTGGCACCGCGATCCCTCGAGCGATGCAGCTTCGCGCCGAAGTGCCCGTGGTCCAAGGCCGCATACCAGGCGCCATCACGGGGATCCTGCATGGTGAGGGAGACGTTATCGCCCAGAAAGAAGACATTCTCCAGAGCCCAGGCCCCCTTCCCGGTTCGGCGGGCGGAGAAGAGCCCCTTGCGCGTCGATATCAGCAACTGATCACTCATCTCAACCTCCTGAAAGGGCCTGCATGACGCAGATCTCGGCACTCTCGGACACGGGATCGCCGAGGCCGCGGCGATCCTCGATGGGCACACCGTCCACGAAGACCGCCATGTGGAACCTCAGGACGCCATGCTCGTCCAGCACATAGCCCCGGAGCTTTGGATAGGACGCAAAGGCCGCTTCCAGGCTCTCCCGTACGGTCGCGCCAGCGACCACGCAGGGCGGGCAGGCGACATGGCGTTGGAGGTTGCGGGTGAACGCGACTCGGGGCATGGCATTCCTGAAGGCCACGCCACTGTCCCCCGGGCGGGGGTATCTGTCAAGACAGCAAGTGCTCCCGGGTGTGGAGGAGAGCGAAGCCTATTCGAAGCGGGTAGGGTCGTCCCACCGCTCGAAACGGGCCAGGGCCCGCTGCTTCTCCCGGTCGGCCTGCGCCTGGGCCTCGAGGAATTCCTCATCCTCGAGGCGCGTGGGATCGGGCAGCGGATGGCCATCCAGCTCCCGAAGGGGAGCCGCACGACGTTCCACCCCGACGATCCTGCTCCACACCTGACGCCGTTCCACGGGACTCAGCATGGTCCACCTCCGGCTGGTGATCCAAGATAGGTCCGGCCGGTGGGGATGCCAGCCTGGAAACAGGATTCAGTTGGCCAGCTGGGCCTGGAGGGCGCCTCCCAGCCAGGCGCAGGGCAAGGCCGTGAGCACGAGCGCGATGGGGTACCACGCGGGTCCCAGGGCCCGGCTGGTGATCGCAACGCTCGCCCCCACCAGACTCAGCGCCAACCCCACCAGGCCAAGCGCCAGGGCGTGGCGCATGGGCCGGTGGGGGGCGCACCGGGCCGCGACGAAGCTGCCAAGCACCGCGTAGACACTGCGGTCCGTCAGCGCGAGCAGCAGCCGTCCCGGGTCGTGCATGGGCTGCCCCCAGGGCGGATAGACCCTGAGCACGTGCAGCAGCCCCCCGCGCCAACAATGATGAGACAGAGGAAACTGGGAAGTCTTCACTCGTTGGGGCATGGAAGGACAGGGAATGAGCAAGGTTATGAAATTAGGCAATGGGGAGGTTGATCTGACCCGCCCGAAGCGTCGGCGGTTCAGCGTCGGGTACAAGGTAAAGATCCTGGAGGAGGTGGATGCCTGTGCGCTACCGGGGCAGATCGCGGCGCTGCTGAGACGGGAGGGGATCTATTCATCGAACCTCACCTGCTGGCGTCAGCAACGTGAGAGCGGGGCCTTGAGTGCTTTGATTCCGGTGAAGCCCGGACCCAAGGCCAAGCCGAAGGACCCCCATGAGACCAGGAACAAGGAGCTGGAGAAGGAGAACCGGACGCTGAAGCGACGGCTGAAGCGGGCCGAGTGGCTGCTGGAGATCTCAAAAAAAGGTGCGGAACTGATGGAGAAGATGGCGCTGGGTCATCAGTTCGAGACCGAGGACAGCGAATGACGGCGGCCAAGGAGCTGTCTGGGGAGATCGGCATCCTACCTGCCTGCGAGGCGATGGGGGTGTCTCGGGCGACCTTCTACCGGGAGCGCCAGGGGAAAGGCCCATCAGGACCGCGCCCAAAGCCAAGACGGTCGTTGTCGGAGGAGGAGCGGCAGGCGGTGCTGGAGGTGTGTCACTCGGAGGAGTTCGTGGACCGTGCGCCTCGGGCCATCCAGGCCACGCTGATGGATCGGGGCGTCTACCTGTGTTCGTCCCGGACGATGTATCGCCTCCTAGACGAGACCCAGGAAGTGAGGGAGCGGCGGAACCAGGCACGGCATCCGGTCTATGTGAAGCCTGAGCTCTGCGCGATGGCGCCGAACCAGGTGTGGAGTTGGGACATCACGGACCTCAAGGGACCGGTGCGGGGCAGCCGCTTCAAGCTCTACGTGACGATCGACCTGTTCAGCCGGCTGGTGGCGGGCTGGACGGTGCAGGAGCGAGAGGACGAGGACCTCGCCAAGGAGTTTCACCGTCAGACCTTCATCCAGCACGGCATCCAGGCGGGGGATCTGACCCTGCATTCGGATCGGGGAGCCGCGATGGTATCCAGGACGGTGGCCACCCTCCTGACCGACCTCGGCGTCAAGAAGAGCCATAGCCGGCCTCATGTTTCGGACGACAACCCCTACTCCGAGGCGCAGTTCAAGACGCTGAAATACAGCCCTGGCTTTCCCGAGCGGTTCGGATCCATTGAGGATGCGCGGAGTTTCTGCCGCCGCTACTTCCACTGGTACAACCACCAGCACCGCCATAGCGGGATCGGGATGATGACGCCTGCCAGCGTCCACGAAGGGCGTGCCGAAGAGATCTACGCTGCCCGTCAGGTCGTGCTCGATAGGGCCTTCCAGGCCCACCCTGAGCGATTTTCAAAGGGATGCCCCAAGCCGCCGAAGATGCCAGAAGCAGCCTGGATCAACTCACCGAAGAAGGAAGTCGCCGCATGATGCTGCTGATCGCTTTCTGCGGAGAGGTGTGGGAAACGCGCAGCGTTTTCCAAGGGGCTGTGGTCAGGCTGAGGACCCGAAGGGCGGGCCCTCGGCCCGTTGCCGCCAGGCAATCCGCAGGCTGTCCATGGCCCCGGCAGCTCTCCGCAGCGGGTGGGTCGGAGCGATAACTCAAGCAACAAACTGTCTCAAAATTGTTGACGCATTCCGCAGCTGGTCGGTACCGAGCGAGAGCGCCACCACGAGGAGGAGACCCAGGAGCACGGCGACCGTGCTGCGTCCGAAGCGGCGGGGTGGCCGGTCCGTTCCATCCGATTGAGTCACCATCCGGAGCCCTCCGTCCTGTCGGTGGGGCAAGCCTAGGCGAGCCCCCGGCCCGGTCAAGCCCGGGTACGCGGTTCGAGCGTTCGCACAAAAAAACGCAGGGAGTCTCCCCCCTGCGCGCGGATGCAGATGAAAGGGCTAGATGAGCCCGAGCTGCTTCACGGCCTGGCGCTCTTCGTCCAGTTCCTTGGCAGTGGCGTCCATCTTGGCGCGGCTGAAGGCGTTGATCTCCAGACCCTTCACGACCTCGACCTGGCCGTTCTTCACGGTGACGGGGAAGCCATAGACCAGACCCTCGGGCACGCCATAGCTGCCGTCGGAGACGAAGGCCATGCTGGTCCAGTCGCCCTCGGGGGTACCTAAGGCCCAGCTCTTCATGTGGTCGATGGCGGCGTTGGCGGCGCTGGCGGCGCTGCTGAGGCCGCGGGCCTCGATGATGGCCGCGCCACGCTTGGCGACGGTGGGGATGTACGTGGTCTCGTACCAGGCGTGGTCATTCACCAGGTCATAGGCGCACTTGCCATCCACTTCCGCGTGGTAGAGGTCGGGAAACTGGGTGACGCTGTGGTTGCCCCAGATGGTCATGTTCTTGATGGCGGTGACGGCCTTGCCGGTCTTGGCGGCCAGCTGCGAGATGGCGCGGTTGTGGTCCAGGCGCACCATGGCGTGGAACTGGGTGGCCTTGAGCTTGGGCGCGTTGGACAGCGCGATGAAGGCATTCGTGTTGGCGGGGTTGCCCACCACCAGCACCTTCACGTTGCGGCTGGCCACCTCACTGAGGGCGTGGCCCTGGGGCTTGAAGATGCCGCCGTTAGCATTCAGCAGGTCGGCGCGCTCCATGCCCGCCTTACGGGGCAGGGCACCTACCAGCAGCGCGTAGTCGGCGTCCTTGAAGGCCACCATGGGATCGTCCGAGGTCACGACGCCTGCCAGCAGCGGGAAGGCGCAGTCGTTGAGCTCCATGACGACGCCGTTCAGCGCCTTCAGGGCCGGGGTGATCTCCAGCAGCTGGAGGATCACGGGCTGGTCATTGCCAAGCATCGCGCCGCTGGCGATGCGGAAGAGCAGGCTGTATCCGATCTGACCGGCAGCACCGGTGACGGCCACGCGAACGGGAGTCTTCATGCGGGATCCTCCTGGGAGATTTGGCCCATTCTATACCTCGCAGGGGATCTGAAAACCAGCAGGTCCTGAATCGTGACCAAGGTCCATCAGCACCCGGGTGGAGACTCAGGAGCCCAGGTCCTTCACCACCTGGTCGCCACCCAGCTGGCGCATCTGGTTGAGGATCCAGGCCTGCCGCCCCCGGATGTACTCGCTGGGGGCATTCGCCTTGAACTTCCGGGGGTTGGGCAGCACCGCTGCCAGCAGAGCTGCCTCGGAGGGTGTGAGGCGTTTCGCCGGTTTGCCGAAGTAGGTGCGCGACGCAGCCTCGGCGCCATAGACGCCATCCCCGAATTCAACAATGTTCAGGTAGACCTCCAGGATCCGTTTCTTCGACCAGCCGATTTCGATGAGCAGCGTGAACCAGGCCTCCAGTCCCTTCCGGGTCCAGGAGCGGCTGTTCCACAGAAAGAGATTCTTCGCCGTCTGCTGCGACACGGTGGAGGCACCCCGCTTGCGGCGGCTGTGCTCGTTGTGCTGGACGGCCTGCTCGATGGCCTGCCAGTCGAAGCCGAAGTGATCGGTGAAGGTCTGATCCTCCGCGGCGATCACCGCCACGCCCAGGCTCGGGGAAATCTCCTCCAGGGGTACCCAGCGGTGGCGGGACGAATAGGGTTTGGCACTGGTCCAGGACTCCACCCGCCGCTGCATCATCAACCCCGAAACAGGGACCGGGAAGAACCGGAAGGCCATCACCAGAAGGATGTTGAACACAAGAAACAAACCCAGGGCCCAGCCCAGGCCCCACAGAATGCGTCCCATCCAGCCGCGCTTCTTCGCCATCACATTCATTCCCATCCTGACAATTCAGTCTGCCAGCCCCGAGGCCGATAGGTCTTCATCAGAACTTGGGGTCGTCATCCTTCCTTGGGTTCGGGACACGGAGACCCGCCGGAATGGCCATTGAACAGGAAAAGCGGAAATACCCCCGTCTGAGCACCACGAGCGGGGCCTATGGCGTCCGGTTCCGGACGAAGGGTGTCGACATCCTGGATGGACGGATGTCGGACCTCAGTGCCGGTGGCTGTGGCCTGGAAGTCCAAATTCAGGAGGCGGCTCACCTGGAGGTCGGGGACTTCGTTGAATTTCTGGTCCTCGACCATCCGGATCTACCCTACGTGCCTTTCACCGCCTCGATCCTCCGCATGCTCGGCAAGGTGGCCGGCAAAACATCCGGGTATGTGCTCATCGGCGTGGAATTCCAGGACATCACGCCCTTCGTGCGGGGACTGATCGCCCAGCACGTGGTCGCCGAATTGGACCGGGAGTGACCATGGGGCCAACACAACGGGTTGCACACCGAAGGGCCCCGGGATGAGACAGAACCCCTTCGACCTGTTCCTGGACCGACTGGATCCCTCCTGGCGAGGGGACCAGCTCGCCTTCTTCCGCACCCTCGCGGAGGTGGGCCGTGGGGCCGTCCAGGAGCTCTCCGAGCGCGTCTTCAAGGCCTCCTGTCCGGCGGCCCTGAGACAACTGGTCCTCGAGGCCAGTTTCTATCACCCATGGCCCGAGTGGGTTCCCGTCACCAGCCGCCTCCTCCGCCATGAGAAGGATCTGGCCATCTTCGAATCCGGGGCCCGTGCCCTCGGCCGCATCGGAACGCCCGAGGCCCTGGATGCCGTGCGCGAGCTGGCCCTCACCCGTGGCACCCAACCTTTCCGCGAGATCCTCGACCAGGTGCTCCGCGAATCGGATCCAGCCGAGGCCTTCCACCACCACTTCACCCGCCTGCTCCACGGAAGCGCTCAGCCGGCCGACGCCAATGAAGGCGCCTACCAGCTCGCCAAATTGCTCACGCCGGATAGCCTGGAACCCCTCAAGACCCTGGCGAGTCATCCAGATCTCCTGGTGTATCGACACGCCCTGCGACTCCTGGGACAGGTCCCCTCCAAGGGAGCCGCAGAGTACCTCCTGGCGCTGTTGGAAGAGGCCCACCTGGACGCCCTGGCGGATCGTGAGATCCGAACCCAGCTCAATGCCTTCCGCACCCTGCCCCGTCCCGAAGTGCAGTCCCGCGTCTTGCTGCTCCTGGTTCAGCACTGGGAGGAGCGGGATCCGGTCCTTTCGGTGGACTTGGCCTCGGGGCAATTGGACCGCATCCAGAGTGCCGTCCGGACCATCCGCGAGACCGACCCGGGGCTCTTCGACACCTTCCTGCTCGACACCCTGATGGCCTCGCAGGAGGACAAGCCGGACCACCTGGCCAGGCAGCTGGGAAAGGCTGGTGACTTGGCCGCCCAGCGGGCCCGCCGCCTGGACTTCGCCCTGGATGCCACGGCCCAGGGTCTGGCTGACCTTTCGGAACAGGGGTACATCGATCCCAGGCGGGTGTTGCCTGCCCTCGCCGAGTGCATGCGACGGAACACGGCGCGCGCGGGTCTGGCTGCCTCCCTCGCTCGGCTGGTCCCCAGCTCGGATCAGGCGTTGCTCGACCTGCTGCTGGACGAGCAGGATGGCGCCCTCCGAGTTGCGGCCCTGGAGGTGCTGGGCGAGCGGCGGGAACCCAGCCTCCGCCCTGCCCTGCTCAAACTCCGGCGGGATCCCATCTCGGATCTCGTCCAGCGGGCCCTCTGGCACCTGGGTCAGCTGCCGGGTCCCGAAGGTCTCGCCTTGGAACGCCTCGCCCTCGCGGACCCTGAAGAAGTGAAAGTCGCACTGCGCTTCATCGCCATGCACCAGCTGGACACCCTCTTGCCCCACCTGCTGGAACTGATGATCGCTGGCCCCCAGGAGGAGGTGCTCACGGCCGTCCTGGATACCGTGGGTGCCCTTGGATCACCTCAGGCGGTGGGCCCCCTGCTGGCCCTGTTGCAATCCGAGCTGAACCCCCGCATCCAGCTTGCCATCGGCATGGCCCTGCGCGACCTGGGTGATCCCACTGGAGCCATCACCCTTTGCGAGCGAACCTCGGCATCGGGGTCGGCCGAACTGCAGGTGGTGGTGGTGGAGGCCCTGGCCCAGGCCCATGGCACGGCACAGCACCCTCTGCCGGTGGCGTACGCCCCCGCGCTGGTCAAGGCCACCCGGGTCGCCTGGAACAGCCGACAACCGTCCTGGCCGCTCCGTCGGCGCCTTGGTGAGGCCCTGGTGACCCTGCATCTGGAGCATCCGCCCACCTGGATCGACCTGGCCACGCTCGTCCAGGCGACCCTTCATGAAAAGCGTCCCTCCGGGAGCATCCCCGCTGAGGATCTCGCCCAGCTGCAGGCCTGCGCTCGGGCGCTGACCCTGAGGGCCCACACCTGAGGACGCCTCGACAACCGGTGCCCATCCACGGCATCCTCCCGGTTGGAGGGCGGCATGGGTGAACGGTTGAGCGGCATGGAACTGGTGGCCCTGGTGCAGCGGGTGTTTCAGCCCCAGCCGGGCGAAAGCGCCTTGGCCATCCTGGTGGATCTCCCAGATGCGAAGGTCGCGGACGATGCCAGCTGGGCCGAACGGCGCGCCATCGCCGCCGAGTGGGTGGAGGAACTCCAGGCCCACCGGTCTGAGCTGGGCCTGGACACGCACCTGGTGGTCTATCCCAACGTCCGCACCAACAACGGCGACCTGCCCGAGCGAGCCTGGCTCCATGCAGGCGGCGCCCTTCCCTCCGCGGAGGCGCTGGATCCCGCAGCCTCCATCAGCTTCGCGGACCTCTACAACGCCCACCCCATCCTCATCGCCATCACCAAATTCTCGGCCACGGCGCCCCTGAAGCTGGCCGCGAAAAAGCACCCCATCCGCGCCGCCACCATGCCGGGTTTCCGCGCCGACATGATTCCCGCCCTGCGGCTGGACTACACCGAGGTGAACCGCCGCGTGAACCTGCTGAAGGACCTGCTGGATCGCGCCGAGGGCGCGGATTTCTGCTTCGACACCCCGGCGGGGCCTTGTGAGCTGCACGTGGACCTGCGCCACCGCACGGGCCACGCCTCAGGCGGCCTCCTGCCCACGCCCGGCGTGGCGGGCAACCTGCCATCCGGCGAGGCCTACATCGTGCCCTACGAGGGCGAGCTGCCGGAGGATCCCAGCCGCACGGCGGGCGTGATGCCCGTGCAGTTCGGCGCGGAGATCGTGCGCTACCGCATCGTGGCGAACCAGGCCGTGGAGGTGCTCAGCGAAGGGCCAAAATCGCTTGAGGAGGCCGCCCTGCTGGCGAAGGAACCTGCCTACGGCAACCTCGCCGAGCTGGGCCTGGGCGTGCTCTCGGCCTTCGGCGTCAAGCCCATCGGCGAGATCCTGCTGGATGAGAAGCTGGGCCTGCACCTGGCCTTCGGCCGCAGCGACCACTTCGGCGGCCAGGTAGGCCCCGCCCAGTTCTCCGCCCCCGAGGCCGTCGTCCACATCGACCGCGTCTACGTCCCCGAGACCCAGCCCGAGGTGAAAGTCGTGAGCGTGGACCTGGCGATGACCAATGGAAGCAGTGTCGCCCTCATGCGGGATGGCGATTACACCGTGGCCTTCTGAGCGGCTTCACCCTGGCAGGGAGCGCCGTCGCGCACGGAAGGCTTGGATGAGCGCGGGCACCAGGATCATCCCCGCAAGGACCATTCCCACGGTCAGACCTGGGTCCCGCACAGAGGCGTTCAGCCGCAAAGTCGTCAGCGCTATGACCGCGTAATACAGCAGGTCGCCTGCAATGGCGAAGGCCCACCCGACGAGGAAGCCGTGGCCCGCCGCCAGGGCGGCTGTCCGACCGGTCATCGGATCCACGCCGAAGGCGATGAGCACGAGGGTCATGGGCCCCGTCCCTGGGCCGCCGAACAGGGCCGCACTGCGGGCCATGGCCTCTTTCATCGCCACCCCGAACCGGACGAGCACCGGGACCCGCCGACAAGCCCGGGCCAGCAGCCGCAGGATGGGCTCGAAGGCCAGGGCTAGGACGGCATCGGAGAGCAGGTAGAGTCCCGCGGTCGCGGGCCAGGCGATTCCCTTGGCCTGGGCGAGCAGCACTCCCGCAGGGATGCCGCCCCCGAAGGGCAGCAGGAAGAGCATCAGCACAGAGAACATGGGTTCATCCGAGCGACGTCCGGGCCACCACAAAGGCGCGAACCGGACGACGTCTCGTCCTGGTCGTGCATTGCTGGGAGGTCATTCCCCGGTTCAAGCCGCTAACGCTTCGGATAGGCCGGGATCCCCGGGAAGGCAGGTGTCGGATTCTCCTTCAGCTGTTTCAGCACGGTTGCGATGCCCACCTCGAGTTGGTGATCCCGACCCTCCTGCAGGCTGGCAGGATCGTTCTCCACCGTGAGGTCCGGGTCCACGCCGTGGTTTTCCACCCACCACTTTCCTTCTCGGCCGTAGAAGGCATTGTTGCTCTGCTCCACGCGACCGCCGTCCAGGGTCAGCTGGGTGTTGATGATGCCCACCAGGCCGCCCCAGCTGGGCACGCCGACGATGGTACCCAGGCCCAGCCCCTTCACGTGGGACAGGAAGGCCTCGCCGTCGCTGCCATTCTCCTCGTCGCTGAGGAAGAGGAAGCGGCCGTCGGAGGCGTTCACGGGCACCCGGAAGGGCCCCATGCCGCGCAGGATATCGTAACCCACGGTCTTGCGCTCCAGCTTGTCGATCATGAAGTACTGGGTCCACCCGCCGTGGTTGCCCCGCACGTCCACAACGATGCCCTTGCGGTACCGAAACGCGCGCCAGTACTTGTCAAACTGCCCTACGCCGGCGGCGTCCATCTGGGTGATGTGCATGTAGCCGAGTTGGCCGTGGCTGGCCTTCTCCACCGCCTCGATGTTGCCGGCCACCCAGGCGTGGTAGCGCAGATCCCAGTCCCCCTGGACCGGTTCCACCTCGATGACCCGGGCTCCATCCATGGTCGGATTGGCGTTCACAGTGAGCTTCAGCTTCTGGCCCTTGATCACCTGCAGTCGAGCGCCGATGGCTTCGGGAGGCAGGATGGGCCGGCCGTCGATGGCCAACAAGAACTCGCCGGCGCGGACCTTGGGTTCTGGATCCGCCAGGGGCGCCTTGAGGTCCCGGGCATAGGGCGTGGGGCCGAACACCTTGGCGAAACGGTAGCGGCCCTCGGCCACGGCCAGGTCCGCGCCGAGGTAGCCGGTGGACACGGGATTCGGAGCCAACGGGGCCCCCGTGTCGCCGCCGCCCACGTAGGTGTGGCTGACGCAAAGCTCGCCCACCATCTGGGAGAGCAGCCAGTTCAATTCGTTGCGGGAATTCAGCTCCGGCAGCCAGGCGGCGAAGCGGTCGTGCTCCGCCTGCCAGTCATGGCCGTGCATGCCGGCATCGTAGAAAAAGTCCCGGTACCAGCGCCAACAGTCCTCGAAGATCTGCTTCCACTCCTCCCGAGGGAAGACCGTGAGGCTCAGGCGCTCCAGATCGAGCCGCTCCGGCAGGGCCTTGGACGTGAACAGGGTCGCGGCTTCCCCCACATGGAGGGCGCCGGCCTTGCGCAGGATGAGCTTCTTCCCGTCGGTGCCGAAGTCCCAGCGGCCCACCGGCTCGGCAAGCAACGCCTCCTTCTTCGCAGCCACATCGTAGAGGTGCACTTTCCACTTGTCCTGGCCAGTGGGGTACCACACCTCTTCCACCACGGCGTCGTCCCAGCCGTCCACCTCATCCCAGGCCACCATGCCCTTGCCCGCCTTGAGATGGAAGTAGTTCCCGGCCTTCACGGGCAGCGGCGCCACCCGGTCCTGGAGGCCGTCGGCATCAATGCGGAAGCCATCGACCTTCTCGGCGGCGGCCAGCCTTACCCGCATGACTTGGACGGGCTCGTGCTGGATGTGGTTGTCCTCGCTGGGATCCAGGCGGGTGCCGAAGTGGGAGTAGCTGAGGAAGTAGAGGGCATTGCCGTCGGCTTCGAAGCAGGGGTTGAGGCTGTCAAAGAAGCCATTGGTCACGGCGACCTTCTGCTTCGTCGCCACGTTGCACAGCCAGATGCGCCCGTTGCGGGAGGGCTCCACTGCCGTGTAGGCCACCCACTTGGAATCGGGCGACCAAGTGTAGTCGCTGGCCTCCCAGGTGAACTCGTCGTTCTTCAACTCGTGCCACGTATCGAGGGTGGTCAGCTTGCGGGTGGCCAGGTCCATGACGTGAATGGCAAAGCTCTTGTCGCCGAAGAGGATCTTCGTGCCGTCCGGGCTCCACTCCAGGCGGTAGAGCGTGGTCTTCAGGCCCGTGGGGATGCGCTCGGCCGTGCCGCCCTCCGCGGGCTGCACATAGAGGTCGTAGTCGCCGCTGGCGTCGCTGAAGTAGGCCAAGCGCTTGCCGTCCGGCGAGAGGCGGGGGAAGCGTTCCCGCACGCCGGGCGTCTTCGTGAGGTTGACGGCCGGCTGGGTGGCATCCGTGGGCAGCAGGAACACCTCACCGCGCGCCTCCAGGACGGCCTGGCCCTGGGTGAGGGAGAAGGACTGGATCCAGTCCTTGGGGTTCACCGTCCGGGGCAGGAGCTTCCAGGCGTCGCTGGCGGCCCGAACCTCGATACGCCAGGTCCGGCGCGTGGCCAGGTCCAGGGCCTGCAGGTAGCCCCCCTGCACGAAGACCACGGTGCGGCCATCAGTGCCGGGCTGCTGGATGTCGAAGTCTTTCGCCTGGGTCAGCGCCTCGACGGCCTTGGTGGCGGGATCCACGGCGTAGAGGTCCATCAGTCCCGAGGGCCCGCGGTCCGAGGTGAAAAGCACCTTGTTCCCGGCCCACATGGGATGGCCGTTCTTGCCTTCGTAGGTCGTGAGCTTCTCGTAGCGGCGCGAGCTGAAATCGCCGATCCAGAGATCCGAGGCCTGGCCACCCTTGTAGCGCTTCCAGTAGTACTCGGGGTCGCCCTTGGTGCTAAAGGCGAAGGCGCCGCCCGGCCCGTACGAGCCCTCCGTGGCCTTCTTTAATGGCAGTGCCTCTGGTTCGTGGCCGTCCAGATCCACTGCGAAGATCCGGGTCACGGGATTGGCTTTCATCTCCCGGTATTCCCGGTAGAGCACCTTCTTGCTGTCCGCCGTCCAGCCCAGCACGGTGGTGTTGTTGCCCCAAGTGAGTCGGCGGGGCGTTCCCCCCTCCGCCGCGATGAGGTAGACCTGGGATGGGCCGTCGTAGCGGCCGGTGAAGGCGATCCACTTGCCGTCGGGGCTGAAGCGGGCGTTGCCCTCCAGGCCAGGATGGGTGGTGATGCGACGGGCGCTGCCACCCTGCAGAGAGGCCAGCCAGAGGTCGCCCTCCCAGGTGAAAACCACCTTGTCCCCGCTCACGTCAGGGGTGCTGACGAACCGGGGAAGCCGTTCCTGCGCCCCTAGAGCGCAAGCAAGCAGCAGGGAGAGGAGCGCGCGAACCATGGGCATCAAAGACTCCGATAACGGGTTCAATCAATATACATCGTTTAACGATGAGACAAGCCCGAACTGGCCCCGCTCGCCTTGTGCATCCTGAAGGCCGGTGCTAGCTTGGTTTTCCAGTCAACTGCCATGACACCTACCATCGCCCACACCCACCCCGCCATCGCGATTATTATGTCGCGCGAAGGGGCGTAGGCCGGATCCGAGTTTGATTCCAAGCCACCCCCCGCACCGCAAGGTCGGGGGGTTTTGATTTACCGAAGGAGCCCACCTTGAGCGCAGACATGATCCAGACCCCTTCCCGCGACCTCCTCGAACGCATCCTTACAGCCCTGGTCTACGACGTGGCCATCGAGTCGCCCCTGGAGTCTGCGCCGAAGCTGTCCGGGCGTGTGGGCAGCCCGGTGTGGCTGAAGCGGGAGGACCTGCAACCGGTCTTCTCCTTCAAGCTGCGAGGCGCCTACAACAAGATCGCCCACCTCACGCCCACGGATCGCGAACGGGGCGTCATCGCCGCCTCGGCGGGCAACCACGCCCAGGGTGTGGCGCTGGCCGCCCGGAAACTGGGCTGCGAAGCGTTGATCGTGATGCCCATTACCACACCCAAGATCAAGGTCGATGCGGTGCGCTCCCTGGGGGGCAGGGTGGTGCTGCACGGGGATTCCTTCGAGGAGGCGTTCGCCCACTCCCAGGCCCTGGCCCAGTCCGAGGGTCGGGTCTACATTCACCCCTACGACGACTTCGATGTCATCGCGGGTCAGGGCACCATCGGGCTGGAACTGTTGCGCCAGATGCCCAGGGGCATGCAAGCGGTCTTCGTGCCCGTGGGCGGGGGCGGGCTCATTGCGGGCATCGCAGCTTACCTCAAGCGCCTGCAGCCGGGCATCCGCATCATCGGCGTGGAGCCCGTGGACGCGGACGCCATGCGCCAGTCCCTGGCGGCGGGCCACCGGGTGCGCCTGGAGCGCGTGGGCCTCTTCGCCGATGGTGTGGCCGTCAGCCAGGTGGGCGAGCTCACCTTCGACCTCTGCCGGCAGTACGTGGACGAGGTGGTGCTGGTGAACACGGATGAGATCTGTGCGGCCATCAAGGATGTCTTCGAGGAGACGCGCTCCGTGCTGGAACCCGCGGGAGCTCTGGCGGTGGCGGGGCTCAAGGCCTGGGCCGCACGGCAAGGATCGAACGCAGACACCGGCAACCTGGTGGCCATCCTGTCGGGCGCCAATGCGAACTTCGACCGCCTGCGCTTTGTGGCCGAGCGGGCCGAGCTGGGCGAGCGGCGAGAGGCCCTCCTCGCCGTCACCATCCCCGAGCGGCCCGGCAGCTTCAAGGCCTTCTGTGAGCTCATCGGCCACCGCTCCATCACTGAATTCAACTACCGCCTGGCGGATCCGCAACAGGCCCACATTTTCGTAGGCCTGCAAATGGCCGACCGCTCTGAACTGGAGCCCCTCCTCACCCGCCTGCGGACCGAGGGACTGGCCGCGGAGGACCTCAGCGACAACGAGATGGCCAAGCTCCACGTGCGGCACCTGGTAGGCGGCCGCGCGCCGGGCGTGACCAATGAGCGGATCTACCGCTTCGAGTTTCCGGAGCGGCCAGGCGCGCTGCTCCGCTTCCTGGAGCGCATGAGCCGCGGCTGGAACATCTCGCTCTTCCACTACCGCAACCACGGCGCCGACTACGGCCGCGTGCTCGCAGGCATCCAGGTGCCGCCCGAAGACCAGGTCGACTTCCAGGCCTTCCTGGATGACCTGGGGTACCCCTTCGTTGAGGAAGGTGGCAATCCCGCGTACCGCTTGTTTCTGGGATAAAAGGGCGGAACACAGAGAACCTAGTGTAGTTCGCCTAAAATAGATGTATCTATTGACCTCATGGCCGCATCCAATACTTGGAGGCGGCTATGGGATTTCACTCGGGCAGGATCGAACTTCAAGCGGATGACCGGGCGAGCCTGGAAGAGATGGTGCGCTGT
>JANYAZ010000146.1 GCA_025361045.1 Geothrix sp.
CTGGCACTGCAACATTGCCGTGCCCCTGATGGACAATCTGGAGTGTTCCCACCTTGACGCCAACCGAACTGCCGCTGCGCTCATGCGCCACTTATTCGGGACCGACACCAGCAAGCACTCCAACTTCCCCAAGTAGCACCCGACCACTGGAGGAACCATGAACGATGACGCAAAGCCCCAAGGGTCCGAGTTGTGCGCAGGGTTAGGCCGACGATGAACTGTGAACACGGCGTCTCGATCTATGAAGACTGCAATGCTTGCAACAATCTCTACACCAGCATGAACCAACATTGGGAGACGAAACAAATTCGTCGCGAACTGGCATCTGTTGATCTGCGCTTCGTGCAACTGGCCCGTGAGCGTGAAGCAGAGCGCCGACGGCGCATGAAGGCAGAGGCAAAAGTCGAAGAAGCCAAAACGATGCTCTGGAAATCCTCGCATTATGTTGGCGACTCATTCAAAGCAGAAATCGAACGCTGGATCAAAGAGCCCTAACGCCCAAGCTAGCTCGGCCCGATAGGGTCCGACGCTGAGCGCAATGGTTAGCCAGCGACCACCGAGGCCTGGCAGAAAAGGAGCAAGAAACAATGGCTAACATGCGAGCCAAATTCAGCGTCCAGTCCATCGGCAGCTTCAAGGACTCCGATGGTAACAAGTCCTACGAAACCCTGGCCATGAGCCCCGTCTGCAAATCGGGCGGATACCCCGAAGACGGCCTTGACGAGGACAACACCTTCGCCAAGTGGTCGCCCAGTGGCAGCCTCAGCCTGACCATCACCAACCCCGCGCTGTGGGACCAGTTCGAGCCGGGGCAGAAGTTCTACCTCGACTTCACCGAGGCGGAATAGGCCATGAAGAAGGCTCAGTCTTGCGAATTATGCCAGCACTTCGATTTTGGGGAGACGAGCGAGACTGGGCCCTTCGCCTGGATCAGGAAGCCGAACTGCGCCAAGGGGCACAAGGTTCGGTTCTTCCAGCCACGGAGCCCAATGGATCAGGACTGGGGATGGAAGCGCCGCTGCAACGAATTTCAGCGGGCCGAATCTGTCCTCGTCGTGGATCTGAAGGGCGCCGGCTAACGCAGAGCTAACCGGCCCTTGGGCCAACGGAGGATGAGATGAACGAAAACCAAAGCCCCAAGGGCCCGAGTTGGGCGACCGGTTGGGCGCGTGGAGAAACGAAATGATCAAGCTGGGAATGAAAGCCAGGGACAAGATCACCGGGTTCGAGGGAATCATCGTTGGCAGGGCGCAATACCTCACCAGTTGCAGTCAGGCCGTGCTGGTGCCCACGGTGGATGGAAAGGGCCTTGCGCGTGCCGGGGAGTGGTTTGACGAGGCGCGACTGGAAATCATCGGCGAAGGGTTCACGCCTCCGGAAGTTCCATCCACTACCAAACCCGGCGGCCCTCAGCGCGATGCCCCGAGGTAGCGCCTAACGACAATCGGTATCTGACCACAATTCTGAGGCAACCATGGAATCATGCACCAAGGAAAGAAATGGGATAATTTGTCACAGCTACGCGGTGAATGAACACTGGGGAACGAACCGCTGCGACAGGTGTTTCCAAGAAGATAGGGCCGAGGCGGCGGAAGCGAAAGTAGCCGATGCCTACATGCGAGGCTGTGAGGTAGGCGGCGCAGAGTTTGGGCGCATCGAGCGGGATCTCCGAGCCCATATCGAAGAACTGGAGCGAATCAAGGCCGAACTCCGAGACCGTCTTAACAAACCCTGTCCCGCCTGTGGGGCATCGCCGCCCAGGAGCAAGCCATGACCGAACCCGACAAAATTTGCACTAGTGAGTGGTATGAAATCCGGGAAGCCAGGAAAGCCCTAGACTCCTGCGTTGAACGGCTGGACTACATGCAGCAGGAACGCGAAGTGGAGCACCAAAAGGCCAGGCGATACCGGAAGGCATTGGAAGCGATCCAGGCAGACATGCTGGACTTCATGAATCCCGACAAGCCTTATTTCAAATCCATCCATTTCATGTCGCGCTGCCAGATTCACCTTCAGACTCTTCAGCGCGGCTATCCCACAACCCATGATTAATCCTCTCCAGGAGCCACCCATGATCGAGACCGACAAACGAACCTGCGGGGTATGTTACTGGCGAGGCACATCCGATCAGATCCTAGTCGCGCAGAACCCGTTTGACCCAGGAGACACCGTTACCGGATGCCCGAAGTGCCTGTCCGTCGATTCCACCACAATC
Source organism: Geothrix sp. (assembly GCA_025361045.1). Taxonomy (GTDB): domain Bacteria; phylum Acidobacteriota; class Holophagae; order Holophagales; family Holophagaceae; genus Geothrix. Next base: position 2,216 of record JANYAZ010000146.1, read on the forward strand.
GTCTGCGATGAGCCTGGATGCTGGAAGGAAGTCACCTGCGGAACACCGATACCCGATGGCAGTTACCGCCAAACCTGCGGCACCCATCGCCAACCAATCAATCAGTAATGCCACCCATGACCATCCCGCAAAAACTCCGCAACCTGTCCATCGATATGAAACAACTCGGAATTAACATGGTTTGCACCGGCCATCCTGAAGCCGTGATACATGGCGAGGAACTCATTAATGCCGGTGAAATGGCTGAATCTTGGGCTAGGGAACTCGATGCCTTTGAATTATTTTGAGCATGTCCAGGAGCCACGATGCCCCGATTCCGATTCGACCTCGTTTTTAACGAGGACTTAGACCGCCGCAGGGCCGGGGATCTCTACATCCATGCCTGCTGCTGCAAGGACTGGAGAAGTGTTCGCCGGATGCTTGCCTACTACGGGCGCGAAGCCGTGACCGTCTTCAAAGTCCGATGGCAACCCTACAACGGCTGGAAGCACGACAAGCGAAAGCCAACGCCGCGAGAGATCACGGAATACCCAGAACTGATGAGCTGATGTCCAGGAGCCACCCATGATTCTCACCCAGCAGGCCCTATGCGTCTGGCTCCGCTCCCAGGGGCTCCGATGAAAACGCAGCTATACCGCCATTTCGACAAGAATAGGAACTTGCTCTATGTGGGGATCTCCCTGAGCGCTATCCAAAGACTCGAACAGCACAAAACGGATTCAAAGTGGTTCAATCAGATCGCAACCATCACGGTGCAGCACTTCAACTCCAGGAGTGATGCTCAGTGGGCAGAGACTCAAGTCATCCATAACGAGAACCCGAAATACAACATCGTTAGGACTAGGCCCCCAATCCATTCATGCGACGAACCCACAAGCACGGATCGGGTCATGGCACGGATTCCGATTGAACCAGGCCCGTTTATCGTTAAGAGGATTGCTGAGGTTCTAAACACCAATAGGGCGGTTGTCCTTGAATTGGTTCTGCGCGGGACCATCAAGCGGATTGAGGGTATGGAGCCCATCCGGATCAGTAAAGATCAACTCATCGAATATGTGAAGCGATTCAACATGGACCCACACCTATGAACCAAGTCAAGTGGCAAGCCCTGTCCACCCACTTCGAGCAGAAGCGGGGCGAGGGCATGTCCTACCACACCATTCAGGCGTGGATGGTGCGTGGGATGCCCTACAGTCAACCCAGCCCCCACCGAATCTGGTTCGACCCTGAGGCTTGCTGGCGCTGGTATCTTGAGACCTTCACGGTGGAGCGGGCTGGATGAATCTGTGGAAAGACGAGATCAGCGGTATCTGGAGAGTGCGTTTCACGGCCCCGGACGGCATCCGTGAGAAACACTCAACCAAGACCAAGATCAAGGGGCAGGCTGAGGAAAAGGCCCGAGAGTTCTGGGATACCGCTGTCCTACGGTCCCAGGGCAAGGAGCCCGTGGTCACCCTGGGCAAACTGAAGACCCTCTGGCTGGCCGGGCACTCGACTACTGCCAGCATTGGCCACTGGAACAACGTCAACACTTGGCCAGCCTACGGGCTGGAAGGCGTCCTTGTGAGTCGCTGCACCACGGAGTTGGTGGAGATCGCCCGCGATGCCCACGCGAAGGGCAGGGCGCCCGCCACGGTGAACCTATGGGTCCGTACCCTGAATCTGCTGGGCCGCTACGCTATCAAGCGCGGCATGATCCCGGCACTGCCATGGACAGTGAGCGGCCAAAAGGTGCAGAAGAAGCCCCGGAAGACACTGGCCGCTGCGAAGATCCGGGGCTGGATCGACGCCGCCGAGGCCACCGCCTTCAAGTCCCACCGCCAGCAGATCGGGCTGGCCTTGCGCCTGATGATTGGGCTGGGTCTCCGAGAGCAGGAAGCCCTGGGGGCCCGATGGGAGTGGCTCGACTGGGACCGGAAGACCTACACCGTGGGCAAGGCCAAGGGGTTCGAGGCGCGGGTGATCCCGGTCCCAGACTGGCTGCTGGCCTACCTGCTGCCAAACAAGGCAGACCTCGGCCTGGTGCTCGGCGAGAAACGCCCCGCAGGCTTCACCCGTAAAGCCATCGCCGGGGCCAACGCCACCCTGGAGACGCCCGGTATCAGCGCCCACAGGCTGCGTGGAACCTTCGCCACGCTGCATAGCGAGGCCGGAACCCCTATTCAGGTCATCCAGGCACTGCTGGGTCACAAGTCCGCCACCACGACGATGCTCTACCTGGAAGCCCACACGGAGAAGGCCACGGAGCAGCAGGAAAAGGTAGCCGGGATGATGGGGCTCTAATTGAGACTGGCCCAAAAACGGCCCACGACTTACGCGAACCCGCACCGTTGCTGCACTTCTTGGAGACTACGAATCTGAGGGTCGGGCGTTCGAATCGCTCCGGGACCACCAAGCAAAGCCCCCTACTTTCAGGGGGCTTCGTCGTTCTTGGATTGATCTGCGTCATAGTTCTATTGCTTTTCGTTGCTCGTAAATGCTGGCAGTTGCGCCCCGTTTTTTTTGATTGGCCCGAAATTGGCCCGAAGGTTCCACAGGATGTTCTACGTTTGCCGCCCCGCTATGACACAGCCGCCATGAGATCGGCCTTGTTCCCAGCGACCACCAGGGCCAGGAAGGCGGTCCAGTCCGGCGTGCCCGCGATGGCCATGATGGCGCTCACCACGCCAACGGGATCTTCGATGGGTGGGGTGGTGAACGCGGCGGCTACCGCTACCTTCCATGCCGTCTGCGCAGCCGCCGTGCTTAGGGTCGGAGTGGCCTTGATCGCGTCGATGAGTGCCCCGATGCCCACCAGGCGCTCGGCCTCCGCCCGCTGCGTGAGCTGCGACTTGATCCCGATGCCGGGCACGCCCTGGAGAGAGGCCACGATGGGGGCCTTTTCGGCGGCGTTGGCCACCTGAAGCGCCGCGATGGCGAGGCCAGCCTTGTCCACCAGAGTCTTGGCCTGGGTGAGTGCGAGTTCCTTCCCGTTTAGGAGGGCGAGAGTTTGGAGGGTGTCAGCCATGGTGGCTCCTAAAGGATAATTTTCACGTTGTCTACATACATTCCGCTCCCGGCGTTATTAGTCCTGGCCCGGAGCCAGATGCTGAGGAGGAATGACCCGCCCCCAGAGACAAGGGAGGTTATGCTCACGGATCGGGCCGTCCAGGCATTGTCCTTGGCCCCATAGGTCCAGGTCGCCAGGGTCGTATCCACCCCTGTGTCGCAGTTTGTGAGCGTGACTGTGACATATCCGTCTGCATCGTAGATGCCAGCCCGGAGCATTGTATTGCAGGTAAAGTTAACCGTTCCCGTGGGAGGCGGGACACTGAATGCCTGGGAGCATTGCCCGTAATCATAACCGTTAACGGAATTAGTCGTAATGAGAGCGGCGCTTCCGCTACCAGTGATGCCGTCATAGCTGGTGGCGCTCCAGTTCATGACGCCGACGAGATACCATCCGGTCATGTCCCGATAGAAGATGCCGTTGACGATCCGGTTAAAGGCCGTCATGGCTCGCGCCGTAATTCCGCCCACCAGGTATCCGCCCATCATCGTGGCGCTGGCGAAGTCGGCCTGGACCGTGGCGGTGCTGCCGTCCGCAGCTTTCGCCGTGAACCCCGTGCCGCTGATTTTGTAGCCTAGGGTGGACTGGACCGAGGATGAACCGTCCCAGTTGGCGGAGCGGATGACGTTTGCGGTGGCCAGATCGACTGCGAGTTTATTGGCGGTGATCGCGCCATCCACGATGAGGTTGCCATCGGCCATGCGGCGGAGGTAGAGATCATCCCAATAAACGTCGGTTAGATTGGGAACAAGATCATTCTCCATACGGATAATGACCCAACTAGAACCTGCCGGAGCTGACATAGAGCATACATTTGGGTTTGTAGGGTACCAAGTTGTAGTCGCTTCAGTGCTTATGAATCCCGTCACGGTAATTCCATCGGGGGCCAAAAACATCAGATAAAGCCTTGCGTTCCCTGCTCCGAGTGTTGCCCTAAACCCATACCCAAGCAGCAGGTAGCTATCACCGACACTGCATGGAATCAGCGGTGTAATATCTAGGGACGGGTATCCACCAGTCCCCCAGAGGGTTCTGCACTTGGTCCCAGTCCGATACCCATAAGGGACCACACCCCTACCCTCATACGCCCCGCTCGGCCACCCACCCGCAGGCGCGGCCTGTTCTGAGTTGGGATTCGGAATCAGGTTGTCGAAGTTGGCAACAGTCAACTGATTCGCCACCAACTGCCCGAAGATCCCGATGGCCGCCTGTGTGATCTCACCCCAGGCCGTGCCGCCCGCGTTGACTTGGAACTTCCGGTTGTCAGTGGTCTGCGCGAGGTAGCCAGCTGGATAGGTGCTACTGGGGAGCGCCGGGAGCGCGGAAGAGGCCCAGGCCACCTGATGCAGCTGGCTCTTGTTGATCGCGTCCAGGGCCTTGTTTGCGGCATCCGTGGCAGCGGAAGCGGTGGCCAGGGTGAAGGCTCCCGAGGCCAGGGCAGCCTTCAGGTCGTTGGCCGCGCTCCGGAGGGCCAGCCACTTCGGATTCCACAGGGCAACCCGGTTGCCCGCTCCCAGCGAGGTCACTCCGGCAAGGGAGTTCCAGGCCGTGGGGCTGGTGAGCGTCGGCAGATAGGTGGTCACCAGTGCGGTGTAGGCCGTGTCGTACGCCGAATGGGAGACGCTCAGAGAATTTGCCTTGGCCACCAGACCGGCATTTTCGCCCGTGAGGGTCGAATAGTCCTGGAGGATCTGAGGCTTCTCATCCACGCTCAGGGTGTCGGGATCGTTGATGAGGCCGATGCCCGCGTTCGCTGCATCCACGCCAGCCTGCGACCCGATGCCAGTCCCGCTGGGTGTTGCGCTGGCAGTTGCGCCGGAGTTTGCCCACGGGCTCTTAGACATAGACAGACCTCACGGATGCATTGATGGTCAGGCTGTTCTTCGGGAAAAATTGTCGTTTTAACTCTCGATCCGTCCCCAGAACCTGCACGGGGGCGAACAGGTACTGCGTGGTGTCCGTCACGTCCGTCCCGGTGTAGGCCACCACCTCGAAGGCAGTTGGATTTGGTGAGTTCGACGGGAAAGACCAGGCGATGGTGAGGGTCTTGCGGTTGTAGAGAGTGCCCCCGCCGCCCGGCGTGACGCTGCCTCCGCCGTTGCCAGCGTCCCCAGGATCGTCAATGGACTTGATCATCTGCATGGGTCAACTCACGGTGACGGTCACGTTGAAAGGAGCGGGAACGGTCTGCAGCGCTGGGGTGTAGGTGTAGGCCGTCTCCGCGCTGATCTGCCGCTTGCCGCCGCCCCAGATGTTGTAAGAGACGAGCTTCACGTAGAGGAGTGTCCCGACCTGCGTGGCCGGCACCGGGTAGCGGAAGACGTTGGTGTCGCACTTCACCCACTTCGAGCCGTTCAGGTGGCTGCCCGGGCTGGTGCCGTAGAGCCCGCGGTAGAGCCCGGTCAGGTTATAGGCGTTCGTCCCGGTGAGCGTGGCCGTCTGGTAGCTGATCATCTCGCCATCCACCCAGATCAGGTTCTGCCCAGCCGCTGCACTGGCATTGTCCATGCTGCCGAGAGCCCCGCCGTTGGGGACGGTCACGCCCAGGGTATTGGTGTTGTCCTGCGCCGTGCCGCTGGCCCAGGCTGCCAGTGCCGCTGTGAGCGTCCCGAAGCGGTAGGGGTTGTTCAGGTAGCCCGCCTTGGCGTAACTCGATCCCGTGGCGCTCACCCACACCTCGGCGCCGCCCCAGATCGAACCGCCGGCCGAGGCCAGGGTAATCTCCGAGCCGCTCGTCTGAGACCAGAGCGCCGGGCTGTCGAAGATGGTGGGGGCCGCCGCCGGGCCAGGGTCGGCGTTCACGTTGGGGGCCGTGCCGTCGCTCGTCTGGACCGTGTAGACCGTGGCGGTGGCCACGCCGAAGGGCCACTCCTCCGCGGTGACCGTGATCCCAGCCTCCTCGCCACTCTCATCCGGGATGTCGACGGTGAGGATCCGGACCACCTTGTGGTTGAAGCCGATGATGGCGTTCGTGAGGGTGACCAGGTCCATCGGCTCCAGCAGGAAGTAGCGCCAGCCAAGCTTGAAGGTGTATTCGTTCCGGACGTAGACGTTCCGCTGGCCCTTGATGGTGCTGATCGCCTGGGCCACTGCCGCCCGGGTGATCATGTGGAGGCTCATCGGAGAGGCCTTTTTCAGCCCGTTGACCGCCACGTCCGTGGGCTCGGGCACGTCCACCACCGACACGTTGTAGCCTGAGAGCCGGTCGAGGTATTCCACGGGGACGCTGTTGTACACGTCCTGGTTCGAGGCCCGGGTGATCGTGATGGGGCTCGAACCAGTGGGCACTCCGTTCGCATCCACCACACCCAGGTAGTCGTCATAGGTCAGGTCATAGAGCGGGGTGGTATTCGGGGTGTAGGTGGTGCCATTCGCCGTGATGGCGGTGTCCCCGTAGGGCACCACGGTCAGCACCATGCTGGTGGCGCTGGAGTGCCAGACGGAATCCGAGTTTGTGGCGTCGAAGACATCCTGTAGGTGGGAGCGGGCGGGCTTCTGGCTGTCGAAGGCCGGGGACAGGACGAACCCGCAGGCCTGGCAGTAGGTGGCATAGCTCGATGCCCCGGTGACGAGGTCGCCGATCTTGGCCGGGTCCCAGGTGGCGCCGTAGAAGGCGTTGCCGAGGAAGTCCACAACGATGTCCGAGGGCTTGGCGTCGTAGGCCGCCGTGGCGGATGGGTCCTGCTGGGTGGCGGCCACCCCGAGCACCTCAAAGGAGTGGTTTTTCAGGGAGCCAGACCCACCCAGGTCGATGGCGGCGTTGGCGACGCCGACCATGCCGCTGTACCCGGTGGCCTGGGTCGGGTGGTTCGAGGTCAAGTAGCTCCAGGGCGACTGGGTGCGGGCGCCCGAGAAGAAGGTAAACCCGTAGCCGCTGAGGCTCCCGGTTTCCTTGTCGCGCCAGACCCGGTTGATACCGGTGGCCGTGCCCTCGCAGAGCACCAGGATCACGCAGGCCGTGTAGGTGTAGGTGGTGCTGGTCTGCGTGGATCCGCCGCCGCCACCCTTGCCTACCGTGGTGCTGGTGGTGTGCGGGGTGGCCACGAAATCGGCATAGTAGACGAGGTTTCCGGCAGTGCGGGTGGTGCCGTAGAGGATCGGGAGCACGCCCCCGTAGGAGCTGGTCTGCAGCTGCATCCCGGCCAGCACCTGGTCCGTGGTGCTGGTGGTCTTCCCGCCACCGAAGAGGCCGCCCATCAGGCACCTCCTTCGGGGGTAGGCCAGGGCGACCAGAAACCAGCCTGGGCCTCGCGCAGGACGGTGTTGCGCTCGCCCTCATCCAGCACCACGCCCAGCCGGATGTAGGCGTGGACGACCTGGGGCCACACCGTGACGATGGCGCCGTGGCTGATGCACCGGCCGAACCGGTAGAGCACGATGTCCCCGGGCAGTGGGGCATTCACCCGGTGAGCGTGCTGCTGGACCAGGGCCAGGTACCGCTCCCCGTCCTGGTGCATGTGCCAGTCGGGGGGGTATTCGTCGGGGACCACCCGGGGCATGACTCCGGTCTGCTCATAGACCTCGGCCAGGAACATGCCGCAGTCCACCCCGGCGCCCTTGATGCGGGCCGCGTGGTGGTATTTAGTCCCCAGCCAGGTAAGTGCCTCCTGGACCACGTCCAGGCGCTGGGCCTGCTCCTCGGGGTCGAGATGGCTGAGGGCGGCCTGCGCGGAGAGCATGATGGCGGGGGTCATCGACACCCCCATTGCCAGCATCCTTCAGGGTTCTTGTGGATTTTCTCGAAGAATCGCATGGTTATCTCGTCGTCTCCGGCGGCGGAACCCAGGGGCAGCCCCGGAAGCGGGGCTGGTTGGCCCACTTCGTGCCGCAGGTCCCGAAGGTGCGATCGCACCCGGGCGCGACGCTGAACGTGTCCCCGGCTACGGGCGCGACAGGCAGGGGCGTCGAGAGGGTCAGGGTGCCGCCGCTGAACACGCTGACGGTGCGGCGCGCCCCAGCGGCTGGGCCACTGGTCATGGTGAGCGTGCCCATGGCGAAGTAGCCGGCCGCCTGCGCCAGAGCCGAAGGGATACTGGTGGACGTTGGCGCGCCGGTGGCTGTGCCGCTGACCGCGAGGAGGCCCAGGTCCTTGCCGCAACCGGCATCCCCAAAGGCGTTTGCGCACCCAGGCTGGAAGACCACGCGCGGCATGGGGATGGCCAGGCGCTCAAGGTCGCTCTTGATGTGTAGCATCACCTGGAAGGTCTCGGGATCCACCGAGGCCACCGCGCCCTCGAAGATCACCACCGGCCCGAATGAGGCGTCCCCCCAGCCAGAGGGACCCATCACCAGCCACTCAACCTTGACCCGCGCACCATCGAACCCGCCGTTGTGCGCGAAGAGCGGTAGGGGAATCCCACCGATGAGGACGGACGCCCCGGAGAGCAGGGTGAGGTCCAACGTCTGAACCTCCATGCCCCGGGCGTTCCGGATGGCCCCGCGCCGGATGGCAGGCTGGCTGGTGCTGTTGTCCGCCTGGGCGGTGAAGGTGTTCCCGCCATAAGTCAGGGGCATGTCGCAGCCGGTCCAGCGGTAGGCCGTGGCGTTCTGCAAGGTGATGGTGTAGCACCACGCCGCCTTGATGACGGTGTTGGCGTTCAGGTAAGCGATGAGCGGGCCCGAGGCGTAGCGCATCACTTCACCGAAATCAAATCGATGGAGCCACCAGACCAAGCCAGGTTGACGATGCGCTCGAGGGTCAGTTCGTCCGAGGCGAAGCGGACGCGCCGCTGCACGCCGTCTACGGGGTCGTTGAACAAAAAACTGTCCCACGTCCCCAGGTGGGTATCGAAGAAGGCGTTCAGGGTGACCACCTCATCCGAGAGTGTGTTCACGGAGTACCCGCCCTGCCGCACGAAGTTCAGGTTCAGTGAGTAGCGGTACCTGGGCGTGCTCCACAGGGAGGCCCGAAGCTCCTTCCCGCTGGCGGCGGCTTGGGTCAGGGTGCTGTAGATCTCCTTGCGCGTGACCTTGATGTCGAAGCCCGCGAGGGTTGGGAAAACGAGGTTGGACATCAGAGCCGCCCGTTCTTCCCGCCCTCACGCATGACGCGGAAGAGGCTGTCCTGGTGCTTCGTAAGCACGCGATGAACGTCTTGGCCGTCGAGGGCCTGAATGGTGATCTGGATGGGCTGCCCGCCACCGCCGCGCTCCGCCATCTGCCGCACCGGCTCAGCGATGTGGGCGGGCAGCACCATCTCGTTCTTGTGGAGCTGGGTCACCTGGTCCGACGGCACCCGGTCCCAGCCGCCGGCGGCCGAGGCCAGCCCCGCCATGGCCAAGCCTTCCCCATAGGCCTCAGCGCCCACCCCGGGGGCCATGGCCCAGCCGTAAAACGGGATGGCGGCCACAGAGCCCATGGCGTTGACGGCGTAGACCGCCGCGGCGCCCGTGGCCTCAGCCACACGCCCGGTCTCGCCCATGGCCAGGCCTGTGGCCCACTTGATGGCCTCCTCCTCGCCCCACTTCACGAAGAAACTGATCAGCCCGCTGAGCGCCTGGTCGGTGACCGCCTTGAAGGCGTTGCCCCAGGTCATGGTGCCCTTCACGAGGCCCTGGATGGCGGTGTCGAAGCCGCCGGTCACGGACCCGAAGAACGAGTTCCATCGGGCCTTGGACTGGTTCACGGCGTCGATGTCGAGTTTGGCCAGGTCGGCGTGGGATTTTCGGGACAAAGCGTTCTTCTGGTTCTCGATCTTGGTCCAGGCCACCAAATCATCCTTGGCGGCCTTCTGCTCCTGGTTCAGGGCATCCAACTGGGCGCGCAACTCCTGTGCGACCCCGGCCTTCTTCATGGCCACCCACTGCGCCTCGTTGATCCGTCCGAAGGCAAGGTCCTGGTTCAGTGCCTGCTCCTTCTCCTCGAGCAGAGTCTTCTGGAGGTTCAGTTCGTCTTGGGCCGCGAGCTTCGCCATTTCCAGGTTCTGTTTGCGGGCCTTCTCAGCATCGGCATCAGCCTTCTCTTGCTCCTTACGGCCATCGGCAGAGCCTTGGCGCCCGATGTCCAGCAGATCCGCCGCGTACTTCTCCTGGGCCATTTTCTCCTTTACTAGGGTGGCCATCAGGTCGACGGGCTTCTTCGCGTTAGCTTTCTCCTCGTCCTTCAGGGCTCCCATGACGGTGTCCAGGCGCTCCTTATAGTTCTGACGCATGTCTGCTTCGAGTTCGGCAAAGGTCATGGCACTAATAGCCACGAGTTCCTTGTCGTTCTTCGTTTGCTCTTGAAGCACGTAGTCAGCGGATCGGATGATCTCTGCGTCCGCCGCCTTGCGCAGGGCCAGGCGCTCCTCTTCGGCGGCCTTGTTCTCGCCGCCAGAGTGGAACTTCCCGGTCTTCTCACCCCGCTCCTTGCCCGCAGACTGTGACGCCAGTGCCGCCTGGACATGCAAGTATTCCTTGGCCGCGGCGATCATCGCGTCCCAGTTCTCCATTTCGATCTGCTGACCTTCGTTGTCCATGACCATCTCGGTCTGGATGGCGATTTTGCCCTCCTTCGCCATCTTCTTGGCCATGGTCATGTTGTTGACCCACTCGACCGTGCTCAGCTTCATCTGCTCCATCTGAATGGCGTACTCGATGGTGACCCCTGCCACGCTGGCCTTGAGGGTGTCCTCTGCGGCTGCGAGCTGGCCTTTGACCCGTTTCAATTCCTCGGTCGCCTTGCCCGCTTCCTCTGTGACCACAGCGTTCTCGATGCCGTATTTGGTTCCTTCGGCCATGTATTTGTTGAGCTTTTCGAGCGTGTCGGCGAAGGCAATGCCGGACCGCCCGAAAGCAGCCATCAGCAGCTGATCCTTGTCCGTGGCGGCGCCGTAGGTCTCCATCTTATGCGTCACAGCGGCGATGTACTCGCCCAGCGTCATGTGGGAGAGCGCGGCCTTGTTCGCGGCGATCCCGTTCTCCACGAGGGTCTCAGCGTTGGCCTTGATGCCCCGCTGCATGCCCTGCACGAGGGCATTCAGGTCGGAGGTTTTCCCCCCGGCCATCTGAATCGTAGCGTTGAGCCCATTGAATTCCTGGGCGGTCAGGCCTGCGGTGATGCTCAGTTGGTGGTAGCTCTCCACCAACTCATTGGTGTGCTCGATGGCCTCTGGGATGAAGGCCATTGCCTCCTTGATCGCCTCCCACGCGAACCCGAGGGCAGCCACGGCGATCACCGCCGGGCCCAGGGCGCTGTAGGAAGCGGCGAGTGACCCCAGGTCACCCTTCATCCCTGAGACGGCCTGTTCCGTGCGTTCCTGGGCTTCTTTCATCCCGTGGAGCAGCGACTTCACATCGGCCGAAATCTTGACGCTTATTTCTTGGTTATCAGCCATGAGTCACCTGTCCTGCCCAGGCGCGGAGCTCGTCCTCGGTCATGGGCCGCGTCTCGTCGGGATCTTTGGCTTCGTACTCCATGTAGGCCTTCACTAGGAGGTGTACCGGGGGCGATTCGAACCAGTAGTCGAGGAGGTCTGCGATCTCGGGCCACGGGGTGGCGTCCAATTGGTGGATGGTCCACCCCGTGGTCGTGACAATGAGCCCGGTGGTGCGGCTCCAGTTCAGGGGTTCTGTATCTACTGAGCTGGAGCGGGTTCTTCCGGGCGGCTGAACGTCGCCTTGTAGATGGCGAAGGCAGCATGCTCCAGCACACCCGGCGCGAAGACCTCGAAGTCCTCGTCGGCGGCCTCCGCGAAGGCCAGCTTGAGGAAGTCCACCGAGCGCTCGGTGAACTGCGCCCGGGTGAGCCCTTCCGTCGAAGCCGTGAGGGCATCGACGGTGGTCTTGTTCTTCTTGATGGCACCATAGGTGAGGGGCTTGATCTGGCTGAGATCCACGATCAATTCCCCGTGAAGACGGAAACGATGTTCCCGGCAGCGTCTGCGGTGGCCTCGAAGTCGAAGGACTTCTCCATGAAGTCGCTGTTCTTAAAGGCAAAGGACAGCTTGGGGATGACCACGCTGGGCAGGTAGATGCCGGAGCTGTTCGCCCCGCCGGCCATGCCCTGGTAGTTGTTGTAGAGCTTCAGGCTGAAGGCGGTGTTCGCGCCCATCATCTGGTTCGTGAGCTTGATCGTGGTGCCCACCGATGCCGCGGTCTTGTCGTAGGTGATCGACATGATGTGGGCGGTGTCGGCAGCGGCGAAGGTGTAGACACCGGCCGCCACGCTGTACTGCCCCGTGGTGGGAGCGCTGGGCACCCGGGTCAGGAACTTCTGGGAGGTCGTGTCGAACACGGCCAGGTCAGACGCCCACGTGGCAAAACCAGCCACGGTGATCTGGAAGGGCGTGGTGGGGACAGCGGCGGCCTCGTTGAAGACGCCCACGCTCGAGCCCACCACTGTGGTGGAGCCGCTGAGGATCGCGGCGATGAGTCCGCCGTGGAACCAGCCGGACTTGGCTTTGCCGGTCAGCTTGCCCTCGCCCTTGGCGGAATCGACAGGGAACTGCAGGTTCCCAATCAGGTCCTTCTTGGTGTAGCTGATGTCCACACTGATGTCTTTGAGGACGGCGACCTGGATCGGCGTGGGGGTGGTGCCTGCGGCAGTGAGGGCAAGGATGCCCGTGCCAAAAAGAGGTTGTGCCATTGGAGTCTCCAGGGGGCCGGGGTGACCGGCAAAGGAGGTTGAGGGACTAGAAGAGCGACTTCAGGCGGGCCCGGAGCGCCTCCGTTTCGGAGTGGAGGAAGTTGTGGATGGAGGTCTCGACGTAGGGCGAGACGTTGGCGAGAAGGTTCTGCCAGAAGGTGTTGAGTTCGGTTTCCCAGGGGGCGGGCGCCTGGGCCTCGCCCGCGGGGGCGGGGGTCTCGTCGGACTTACCAGCGAGGGACACAGGCGCTTCCGGATCCGGCTGGGTCTCTTCAGTTTTTTTGACCATGGGGGCTCCTAGTGCTCGGCGGCGATCATGGTGACGGGGAGGATGACGATGCAGTGCTGGCTCTGGTTGCCTTCGAAGACTTCGATCTTCCCAGTGACATAGACGCTCTCCACCAGGCCGCCAAGGGTCTGCTTGAACCCGGGGATGTTCGGCCAGAGGGCGGCCCGGACCTGATCCAGCAGCACGTTCGCAGTCGACACGGGCACGCTGTTGGGATCCCCGCTGGCCACGTAGATCAGCAGGGTGACGGGCATGGTGACGATGGCGCCGGAACCCGACCCGTCGTTCTGGATCTCGATGTCGCCCTGGTCCATCATCAGCGACGGGAACTGACCGTCGGAGAGGTTGGCGGGCACCACGGGGCGCCGGGTGGTGTAGCTAAAGGCGGGCAGCGCCGAAACCTTGGCCCACAGCGCGGCGTAGGCGGGCTCAAGGGCGATCATGGCTTCACCGCCTTGGTCACGGACGCCTGTAGGTCGGCGATGATGTCCGACCGCAAATCCTTGAGGCTGGAGCGCAGGAAGGACCGTTCCCGCAGGTTCATCTTCGTGGGGTGGGCATTCACGGTGATCTTGTGAGGGTTGGCCACCGGCCGCCCCCACGCGACGCGCATCATGCGGAGATGCGACTTCACATTCACAGTGCCCTTGAACCCGAACTCGTGGGCCGCGGCGTAGGTGAGCTTGATGCCGACTGTGCCGACAACCCGGCTACCGCCCGTTTCCACCCGCTGATTGATGGCCCGGCGAAGCGTGCCGGTTCGGTTCTTGAGGACATCGCCACTGACCTTTTCCTTGGCTCTAGCCAGCACCCGCATGGTGGACCTTCGGATGGAGGCAGTGGCTGCGCTCACCACCTGGGGAGTCATCCCCCTCAGGGTTGCGAGGACGCCCTGGTCGCCGATGATCCGAACGTCGAGGCTCATAAGGGCACCACGCTCTTGTACTGCTGCATGAGCCGCTTGCTGCCCGGTGTGAAGTCGTGCTCGCTGAAGCTGATGTGTTCCGGCCCCATGCCCGTTCCGGTCTGGCCGATGTGGCCCTTGGCGCGGTACTGGTAGGCCGCCTGTTCGATGCAGGCCTGGGCCAGATCGGTGGGGATCGTGGCATAGCCTGCGGTGTAGACGATCTTCACGTTGCGGCGGCCCGAGTAGAACCTGGAGCCGTTGAGGTAGACCGCCGTGTCGCTGGACACGAACCCCGGCTGGATCCCGTCCGGCGACGCGCTCACCACCTGGCCGCCCACCGTCACGCTGGTGACCGCTGTCACGGGCTTGTAGGCCAAGGACATGGTGTCCGAGCCGTTGCCATCCCGGGTGTCCGTGTAGGTCGCCGTGGGGATGGTGCGGTTCATCCAGTTCTGCATGCAGACCGAGACCGAGGTCAGAAGGCGCTGGAGCAGATCATCGTCCGTGGCGCCGGGGATGTTCAGCCAGGCCTTCAGGTCTGCCAGGAGGCAGAGATCGGTGGGGTCTAAAGCGTGGACAGGCATGGGTTACTCGGCCGCCACGAAGCCGTGGGACTCGATGAGGATAGGGGCGTGCGCCTGGTCGACTTCGAGCAGGCCGTCGGCGACGAGGTATTCCACGCCGTCCACGGTGCAGCTGGTGGCGCCGTCAGGGGCGAGGAGCAGGACGTTGCCGTCGGCGATCTTGCGCGGGTCGGATTTGATCTTAGCCATGAGAAACCTCAGGGGTGGGCACGGTTCTCACCGCGCACGATTCGACTGATCTGGTTCTGACCCAGCCCATGGCCAGCACGCCGAAGAACCGGAGCGCCCGACCATGGACCAGAAGTCTATCCTTTTCATTACTTGTCAACCATTCGCGATATTCGAAACCACGCCGATGCCGAAAGGCGCGTAGACGGCGAGGGTTTCCTCGACGTAGACGCCCACGTCACGGCTGCGGGTGACCTGGGGCCAGAAGGTCTGGCGGTAATCCTTGCGGACATGGACCTCGGCGACGTTGGGCACTTCAGAGTTCTGGAACTGCGCGGGAAGGTTCTCGCACAGGGCCAGGAACGTGCCCGCGGGGAGGTAGGGGTGGAGAACGATGGGGATGACCACGCCGCCCTGGCCCGCCGTGAAGGGGTTGAAATACCCAGTCACGTAGCCGTTGCCAGTCACGGCATAGGGCTCGCTGGCATTGGCCGCGAAGATCGGCGAGGTGTTGGAGTTCATTACCTTGTTGGTGATGTTCTGCATCTCCTGGCTGTTGACGAAGATCACCGTGGGGCTCAGGCGGGAGTTATCCCACATGGCCTTCAGCATCACGTCGATCTCGGTCACGTTCCGGCGCCCGCCAGCGGTCAGCGGGGTGCCGGTGCCGGACACGCCGGTCGCCATGACCTTCGTGTAGGCGATGCCGCCGCTAGTGAAGGCGGTGGTCAGCAGGCCGTCGAAGGCGTAGTTGGCATTCCTCGAGCAGTCCGCGGCCACAGCCGAGAACAACTGGCCCGTGCCAGCCAAGGGGGTGGACCAATCCAGGCTGTTGATCGTGGTGATGGCCTCGAGCTTGGCGGCGCCGACGGTGCCGATGTACCAGGCGTAGGCGACCGCGCCCACGACAGGCGCAACGCTGGCGAAGAGGTGCTGGCCCAGCGTGATGGCCTGGGTGGCGGTGGCGGAGCGCATGCTGGAGCCGCCGTTGAGGTTGAAGCTCTTGCCATCGGCGCCGGTGACGGCAACCACCTGCTGGACGCCGCCGGAGAGGCTGGCCGCGAGGTAGCCTTCCATGGTCAGCGCGACGCAGACCACGTCATAGGTCGTGGGGGCGCCGGGCAGGGTGGAGCCCGTGCCAGAAGCGGAGGTCGTGACGGTGCCCACCGTGCCCAGGGCCAGGGAGGCGTTGCCCGCGATCAGGGCGTACTCTTCCTTGGTGATGGTGCCCTGCATGAGGCGGAACGCGAGGCCGGCCTGCGCATCGGTGAAGCCCTCGGCGGCGTTGATCGCTTCCTCGGTGATGCTGTCTTCCTCGCCCAGGGTCACGTAGTTCGCGGCCTTCACGGCGGTGGTGTAGCTCATGCGGGCCGAGCGCTGACCTTCGGGCACCCATGGCATGGACTTGACGCCGGAGCCAGTAAAGCCAGTCACGGCCTTCCAGTTCGTGGCGATGCCGCCCTTGCCGGGGACGCGCTTCAGGCGGGCTCGAATGGGAGCCAGGAAGGCGTAGAGGTTCTTTTCAGGGGCCTGCAGGTCGTAGTTGACGAGGCCGGTGCTGGTGCTGATGGTCTTCTGGAGGTCATTGACGACGCTCTCACCCATCATAGCCTTATGGAGGGCCAGGGTTTCCGTAACGGAAAGGCTCATTTGATGCTCCGGGCGGGTTCGATCCCGCAAAGGAGGTTTGTGGAGGAGGGCGCCCTACTCGGGTTTGTGCCCGTACTTGTGGGTGAACTTGAGGGAAGCCAGGTAGCGTTCCTGGGGGTTGGTGGTGGCGGTGTACTTCTTTAGGTCGTTGGCCTTCTCGTCCTCGGCCTCGGCCTGCTTCTGGAACATCTCGGACTGTTTGTCCGGGTCGAAGACCACGGAGACCGCCTTCGTGGCCTCGGGCAGAGCCTCCAGTTCTGCCACCCGCTTGGTGAGGGTCTCGTTCGTGGTCTTGGTGAGGGTGAGTTCGTTGGTGACCTTGGCCAGATCGTCCGCGAGGCCCAGGGCCTTCTGGATCTCGGGCAGATCGGACACAGCGACGGTGACGGAGACGTTCAACTTCGAGGCCTTGTCGGCATCCTCTTTGTCGGCGTCCTCCTCGTCCTCTTCGACGTTGCTGGGCCTGTTGAAGCCGAGGTCGGCCATGGCCTTGTGGCAATCGCCGATCATGTTGTGAACGCCCGCCAGTGCCTCGGCGGTGGCCTTGCTGAACTTGGCGCCCTTCTTCTTCAGCCCGTCGGCAGTGGCGGCCATGGCCATCACATCAGCCGGTGCCTTCGGCAGCTGGGCCAAGAGTTCGGCCACTTCCTCCGCGGTCATGGCCTGCAGGAGCGCCAGGCCGTCCGCCACCCACTGCCCGAAGGCGGCGGGAATCGGGCTGGCATCGCCCTCATATTCGGCCTCATCTTCGGTTCCCTGGGCCATCCAGGCGAGGGACTGGAGCACTCCCGCGAAGTCCGCCACGGCCCAGAGGCCCTTGCACAGGGTGCCAAGGGTGGCCTCGGGCTCGTCGCCTTCGACTTTGCCCAAGCTGAACACGGCCTCGGGGTTGGCCGGCCGATCCACCAGGGATACCTCGATGAGTTTGATGCCAGTGATAGTGGACTTCTTCAGTGGGTCTCGACCGGTGACTTTCCCGCCGATGCTGAAGCCCTTGTAGGTGCCGGTCTGGACCTTCTTGCAGGCCTCAGCATCGACCACCAGGGCCTCGAAGTAGGTCCGGTTGTCGGCGCCCACCTCGCACTTGATGGCAGTCCCGGCGGCCCATGAGGTATGCATCTCGCGCAGAGCCCCGAAGGCCATGTAGTCGGGGATGGCGGCCTTCATCGCCTCGGCGGTGATGGTCTCGCCGTCGCTGTCCACGGCCTCAGAGCTGGCAATGCCGGACACCTTCAGGGTGCCGTCTTCCTGCTCCTCGACCTTCTCGAATTCTCCGTAGAGCTTAAATTTTCGGCTCATGCTGGCGCTCCGGTGACGGGATTGCGCCACACCCTGCCGTCGAAGAGGATTGAGATCCCCAGCGTGGTGTCGGTGTAGCGCATGCCTTTGGTTGGGTTGGTGGGTCGGGTGGTGGTGGTCCCGGATCCGTGAGGGTCAACGATCTGCCAGCCGTTGGCCTGCAGAACGGGGCTATCGAAGTCGGGCACGTCCTGGGGCGTTCCGACCACACCCACATAGATGCGGCCGCAGACGGCGTGGGTGGCGTTTCCGGTGGCGGGTGGCAATAAGCGCGTAGTCATCCTTTCCTCCTCATGAGGTCATTCGGTGGTGTCGGTGGAGTCGCTCACGACTGGCAACACATCGCAGACGCAGCCGGGGTGGTTGGGGGGGGCGTCATCGCCGCCCGGGAAGGTGTCATCGAGCCCGATCACGCCAGCAGCAGCGTTGTCTTCGCAGTCGCAGTCCAGGCCGTCTGGATGCTCAGATCCCAGCACCCACTCCTTGCCCGCCACCACACCAGACTCGCGGTAGGCTTCCATGTTTCCCGCCACGTCCGCGTAGGCTCGCTCGGTCTGTGCGATGAGTTCGGCGCGGGCCTCGCTGAACTGGTAGTCCTTTTCCAGCACGGCGGCGATCTCATCCACGCTCATACCCAGCTCGATGGAGGCAGCGATCTCGCTGCGCAGGCGCTCCCGTGTGGTCTCCGCGAGTTGGGCGACCAGGTCAGCGGCGTGCTGCTCGGCCCAGGTGACGGCCTTCTCGTTGACCTGGTCCACGATGTTGGAAGCCGAGACACCGATCTGAGCCAGGGCCTGGGCCGCGCCATCCTGGGCGATGGCGGCCAGAACAGACTCCAGGTCATCCCCGAGGTCTCGCCAGTCGATGTCGAGGGCCTGCAGCATGGCCAGGGCTTCCTCGCGGCTCATCTTGGCTAGCTTCTCGGCGCTCTCTGGCATCACGGAGAAGATCTGCTCGGAGATGGGCCGGATCTGGGCCTTGAGGAACTTGACGACGGTCTTCTTGATCTTCGCCTCGAGCTTCAAGATGGCCCTGCGGTCGCGCATGATGGGCTTGATGGCCTTCTTCCGGAGCTTGGTAGAGGGTTCCCCCGGCACGGTGGACGGTTCAGCAGGTGGCGCAGCCGCGGGCTGGCCTTGGGGCGTGGGGACAGTCCCAGGGGCCTGGGGAAGGAGGGGGGGCACTGCGGGAGGCTCGGTCGGCATGCCAGCCACCAGCGCCGAGACGGCCTCGGGGGACAGCCCGGGGAACGACGCAGCGATGACTGCCGCCGCCGTATCCTTGGGGATCTTGGCTTGCACCACGCCCAGCAGCGCCGTGATCTGCTGGCCGTTGAGTGCCAGGTCCTGGGGCTTTTCGCCCGCGGTGGGGGCGTCGTCGATCGGCGTGGGGTCGATCTCTTCCGGCTCGTTGATGGGGTCCAGGCCGCGCGTCACGCGGATCTCGTTGATGGTGCGGATACCCTCGCGGGCGTCGCTGGCGTCGATCTGGGACTGCTCCAGTGGGTTCGTGGCCGCCTCCTGGTCCCAGGAGAACTGCAGGTCGGGCGCATCGAAAAAGTCGACCAGGATGCCGTCCATGACGCCCTTCTGGTAGCGCATGAGGGGGATGAGGCCCTCCTCCTTGCTCATGTCCTTCTGGGTGCCAGCGGTCGCGCGGTTCTGCTCTTTGACCAGGGCCTGGGGCGGCACGCTGAAGCAGTAGCAGATGATCCGAGCCAGCCACTCGTCGTATTGGTCCTTGAGGGCATTTTCCTTCACATCCAGCGGCTTAACGCCCGTGGGCACGAACATGCCCTTGCGGCGGGCCTTGCTGTTCCCGGCCATCTCGCCCCACCACCACTCGGCGAATTCCTTGGTCTGCTTGGTGCTCCAAGTCTCGGGCACACTAAACAGCAGATCCGGGGCGCTGCCCTCGGTGTAGTACTGCAGCTGGTAGAGCTGGCGCCGGAGGGCGATGTTCACCGTGGTGATGACCTGCTCGACCTTCGAGTAGCCGTAGATCTTGTTGGCACGCACCTCGTGCGGGCGGTAGTAGAGCTGCTCGGCGGTGAAGTCAGCCACCGGGATGCCCTTAATGATCTGCTGGTACGCCGCACCATCGAGCGGGCGGCGACCATCGATACCCACGATGGGCTTGATGGTCGTGCCATCGATGATGTTCAGGGCGTAGGGCTGCCCGCCGATGGTCTTCCTGGGCAGGATCGTCAGCGCATCCGGGACGAAGACCTCTTCCCAGAACATCCGGTTCCACTGGTCCCAGTTGTTGATCCGGTCGGGTCGCTGCAGGAAGTCTTCAATCTTGCGGCAGCGGTCGTCCGCCTTGCCCTTCGGGTCCTTGGGCTTGATCGACCACTCCAGCTTCGCCAGCTGGTCCTTGCGTGTGGTGAGCACCAGGCGCAGGAGGTCGTAGCCGTCCGCCAGGTCCCGCAGTGTCTGGAACCCCACCACATCCGTGGCGCGGGGCTGCCAATTCATGTTGACGCTGGTGGCGAAGTCGAACTGCCGGCCGCCCACCTCGGGCTGCTGGGGGGTCGGCGGCACGCCGGGGCCGAACCAGATGTTCCAGGCGCTGGCGTCCCCGCTGGTCACGTACCGCAGGCCCGCGGCCACCCGCTCAACCAAGCCGGGGGCAATCGGGACTTCGCGGGGAGAGAGGCTCACCGGTCAATCTCGTGGGGGCATTCGGAGTAGGAGCATGCGTCGGCCTTCCTTCTGCCGAAGGCATGACCGCCATTGGTGTTCTCGCGCCACTCCTCAAGCCGGATCACACGCCCGTCGATGCTGTCCAATCGCCCGCCCATGTGGAATAGTTGGTCCTGGATCTGGTCCAGTTTCCCGAGCACCATCGACTTGATCAGACCGGCCATGCTGACGATCAACACCCCGCAGGTGGCGACGACGATCATGGCGATTGTGGCGAGGTTCATCGCTTGCCTCCTAGGTAACCCAGGGCAACCCCGGAGGCGAATCCTTCAATGCGTCCGCGCCACCGGGAGGTGGTCACAGCTTCTTTCCACGCCTTCGTGGCTGCGGCCTGAGCAGCGGTAGCCTTGCGCTCCGCCTCGAATGCCTCCTTAAACTCCGCAGACCGGCGCTGTTCATCCTCAAGGGCCAGACCCAGCGCCGCAATCTGGCCGTCCTGCTCCTCTATCAGCACTCCCTGACTGGCGATGACTTGATCTCTTGGATCAGGATCCACAGACGGAGGCACGGTCGAACCCGTACCCGCTGGATCAAGAACGGCAGCCCCTTGCTGGGCCGCCAGGAGAAGCTTAACTCGCGCCACTTCGGCCCGTGCCCGAGCCACATCATCCTTGGCGCCCTGAAGCTCTGCCGCATGATCCGGGATGGCCTGGGCAGCACTGACATGGGCATTTGCCTCCCCTTGGTGGACGGCGGACTGGATCTCAGCGGCGCTGCCTACATGTTTCCGGACGATATCCACGCCAATGACTGCGGCGGCCAGCAGGGCCAGCGCGAGGCCGGCGCCGGCGAGGATATGAGAAAGGCGTGGCGTCATAAAGAGCCCCCCTGGGGTGCGCTTGGCGGGGCCAGAGGCGTAGGAGGCACAGATTCCACGATGGTCGAGGGCACCGCGCCAGTAGTGGGGGCAGGCGCTGGGCCAGAGCCCACGATCTTGCCGGTGGTGACCGCGCCCAACAGAAGGGCGAACGCCGCGACCCATTCAGCGTTGATCGGACCTCGGACCAAATCCCATGTCAGCCAGAAGCATCCAGCGGCCACCACAAGGCCATAAGCCAGGTGCTTCAAACTCGCGCCGGGGTCCGTGGCATCCAGAAAGCGGGCCAGATACCTCATGCCGGCACCTCCGCGGCGCGCGCCAGCCAGCCCAGGAGGAACTTGCCGGACTCAGGGCGCCGGGCGACGATGGCGCGGTAGTGGCCGACGCTGGCCTCCACCAACAGCGCTAGGAGGTGGTTCGGCTCGACGGCGTTGGCGCTGTGCATGGTCGCCGGGCCCCAGATGCCGTCTTCGGCCAGCCCCGCGCCAAGGGCATTGATCTGGGCCTGGACCATCCTGACGGCGGTGCGCAGGCCCATGTTGACGGCCATGTCGAATATCTTCGTGGCGACCCGCTGGTCGTCCAGGCCGTCGAAGCGCCAGTAATCGGCACGGTAGATCTGGGCCACCTTCTCATCGGTGATCTGCCACAGTTTATCTACCGTGCCGATGCCGTGGCGCTGGGCCGTGGCCAGGGTGATGCCCTTGTTGGTGGCGCCGCCGCGATCACTGGGGTCGTCGGACCAGCCGCCCTCATGGAGGATTACCCAGGGCAGGGCTTGGGCGAGGTTGGCCATGACTCAGCGTTGATCCCAACCGTTCCGGTGTCATTAAATCCGCTGGAAAACCTTTTCAGTGCTGGTTGCGCCAGGCGTAGACGGTCGAGAGGCTGACGTGATGGCGCCGAGCGACCTCCCTCACGTCCCCAGATGGGTCGGCCAACACGGCCTGGCGCCGCGCCGCTCGCGCGGTAGTGCTGGGGCTCGGGACATACCACAGTCGCCCCCCCGCCACGAGCCGGAAGGCCTGCACGTCAAAGCCTGGGTGCAGCCTGACCAGGATGGCCTCGATATCCTCCGTGTTACCGGGGCCGAGGGTGGCACACTCCTTGGTGAGGGCGACCTCCTGAGGTGTCAAAAGCGACCTCATGCCGTCTTCTCCTTCGCTGCCTTCAGTCCGCGGATGTAGCCAAGCAGGCCCTCGCCGGGGCCTCCGTTATGCAAGTAATTCAACGCCTGCGAGGTGCTATCCACCTGGTCGTCATGAGTTGCGTTCGGGAACGACGCCAGCTCGGCCTCGTAATCCGCCAACCAAGGGGCAGACTCAGGCAGGAATACGCGGCCAGACTCGATCAAGGCAGACACCGCCATGAGCCGCACAACCTTGTCACCCTTGGGTTCAATGGGCAACACGGGGATCGTCGTGTTCTGCCTGATGTCCTGGACGATGCTCTGGCCGCTGGCCTTGTCCTCAACCAGGACGAGGGTTGGCTCCCACTTCTCGGCCATGGACTGGACGGCGCGCCGAAGGTCTGGGTATTCCAACCGACGGGCAAGAACGTCCAGCAGGTAATACCCCGTATCGGTTTCGGCCCAGGTAGTGCAAACGCTTGGGTCGTTGACCTCAGCAGCCTTGAGCCCGGTATCCCACGACTGGAGAATCCGGTAGGGATTCGCAGGTGCGGCCTTGTAGCGCTGGAACCACGCCGTCTTGACCAGGCCCCCCTTCACGGGGGCAGGGCGTTGCTGGTAAAGGGCTGCCCAATCTCGAGAGCCGATGGCACGACGGATGGTCTCCAATTCCGCGAGTGGATAGGCCGCCGGCCAGAGTGGCTCACCCTCGACGCGACCCAGTTGATCCCCTGGCTCGGCCAGGGCGGGCAGGTTCAAAACCTCCCAACCCTCGTGTGAATGCTCACGGAGCAGCCACCCCGCGAGATCGTCCTCGTGCCAGCGGGTCTGGATCACCACGATGGCCCCGCCCGGCATCATGCGGGTGCGAGCAACGCTGGTGTACCAGTCCTTGAGACGTTGACGCAAAGTGGTGGATTCTGCATCCTCCCGACCCTTGATTGGGTCGTCGATCAGCAGGAGGTCGGCGCCACGGCCAGTGATGGGACCACCAGCGCCCACGGCGAAGTACGCGCCGCCCTGAGCCGTGTGAAACCGATTCGCCGCTTGAGAGTCCCCTGACAGGCTGACCTGGGGGAAGGATTCGGAGAACACGTCCCCCGCCACGAGGTTCCGGACCTTCCGGCCAAAGTCGTCAGCCAGTCCTTGGGCATAGGTGGCAGCAATGACCTGGGCCGTCGGGTTTCGCCCGAGATACCACGCGGGGAAGTATTCCGAGGCCAGCATGCTCTTGCCGTGGCGGGGGGGCATGAAGATCATCAGCCGCCTGATCTCACCACGAGCCACCCGGCGCAGGCGGTCAGCAATGGCCCGATGGTGCGGCGCGGCGCGATAGCCACCCCAGCTCGCCTTGGCAAATCCGATCAGGGTGCCTACCTGGGCCGCCAGGCGACGCCGTTCACTCACGACCCAGCGCCTCATCCACAATGGCGTCCGCCTCTTCTGAGGTCATGGTGCGGGCCGCCACCTTGGCGTTGATATCCTGCGGCAGTATTTTCACCCACACCTTGGTGTAAAACGACTCAGGGTCTGTCTCGGCCCAACGCTTGAGCGCAGCCACCCCCCCAAGGCCCTTGAAGGCTTCTTCGATGGCCTGCCGCGCACCCTTGGTGAGCTTGTTGGGCACACCCTTTTTGCGGCCCTTGCCTTTATTGCCCTGTGGGTTGGGATTCCCAGACTTTCCTAGTTTGCGAACAGGATCGCTCATGCGGCCACGACGCGGAGCGCCTGGACGAACTGAGCGAGGGCAGAGTCCACGCTGTCGGCCCAAAACGCCAACGCGCCCTTGGACGCCAGCATGGCCAGCATCTGGGTCTGGGCAGCCGTGGGCACGTTCCCTGGCGCCTTGACCTCGATGTAGACCGCCCGGCCAGAGGGCGGAACCACGCCCACAAGGTCAGGGAAGCCCGCAGGGGTGGCTGAGTGGCCCCCCATGCCCGCACCTTGCCCCTTGCGCATCCCAGCGGCCCCGGAGTCCACATGGACGAGGGCGATGCGGTAGCGAAGGCGGAAGGCATCCTGGATGGCTCGCTGCACGGCCTTCTCAGGGGAGGATGTCCGTTTCTTGACAGGAGTGCAGAAGCCGCCGAGGGGTGGACCACCGTCAAAGGTCATGAGAATGCCTCGCAAGAAAGAGTGAGAG
>JANYAZ010000241.1 GCA_025361045.1 Geothrix sp.
CGCAGGGCCGCCTCCTGCACCCAGCCTTTGCAATGCAAGTGGCTGCCGCGGGGGGCGGTGATCACGGGTGAATCAGAGGCAGTGGACATGGTGGCTCCAGCGGAACCCCCTAGTTTCCCACGAACGACGGGTGCCGTCAGGCCTGGGGTATCAGCGGTTCACCATGTGCATCATCGCTTCGGGATAGCGGGTTCCCGCGGCTGCGCCGGCCGGGAAGAGGCCGCTGAGCTCCTGCAGTTCCCCAGGACAAAGGATCTGGTCTAGGGCGCCGAGGTTCTCATCCAGGCGGTCCCTGCGCTTGGTGCCGGGGATGGGGGCCAGATCGCCACCCTGGCCCAGCACCCAGGCCAGGGCCAATTCCGCGGGGGAGCAGCCGCGGGCCGCGGCCATATCCTTGAGCCGTGCCACCAGATTCAGGTTCTTCTGGAAATTCTCGCCCTGGAAGCGGGGCGAGTTGCGGCGGTAATCGTCGGGCTCGAAGTCCTCGAAGCGCTTGATCTGGCCCGTGAGGAAACCGCGTCCCAGGGGGCTGTAGGGCACGAAGCCCACGCCCAATTCCCGGCAGGTCTGCAGCAGGCTCTCCTCGGGATCGCGAGTCCAGAGCGAGTATTCGGACTGGACCGCGCTGATGGGATGAACGGCATGGGCTCGGCGCAGGGTGGTGGAGCTGACTTCCGAAAGCCCCAGGAACCGGACCTTGCCGGACTTCAGCAATTCGGCCATGGCGCCCACGGTGTCCTCGATGGGGACCTGAGGGTCCACTCGGTGCTGGTAGTAGAGGTCGATGGCATCCACGCCCAGACGCTTAAGACTGCCTTCGCAGGCATTCCTCACGTAGTCAGGGCGGCCGCAGATACCGCGCACACCTGGATCGTTCGGATCACGGACGATCCCGAACTTCGTGGCGATCACCACGCGGTCGCGGACACTCGCCAAGGCTTTTCCTAGGAGAATCTCGTTGGTGTGGGGGCCGTACATGTCGGCCGTATCGAAGAAGGTGATGCCCCGTGCCACGGCGTGGTGGATCGTGGCCGTGGATTCAGCATCATCCCGCTGGCCGTAGAAGTCCGACATCCCCATGCAGCCGAGGCCGAGGGCCGACACGGTGAGTCCCTGGGTTCCGAGGGTGCGGGTCTGCATGGGGACCTCCTCCATCCATGATGAGGCCCGGGGACGGTTCGAGCCGCCTCCGGGCCTGAGCGGTAAAGGCTTAGCGGTGGTCGATGATGTCTTTGGCCGCGAAGCGAACCTTGGGAGCGGTGGCGTACTTGTCATCGGCCGCACGGTAACCCAAAGGGCAGGCGGCGACCGTGGCGTAGCCTGAGCCCGTGAGGTCCAGGATCTCGTCGTACTTGGCGGGTTCGATGCCTTCGAAGGGGCAAGCGTCGATGCCGAGCAGGGCTGCGGAGGTGAGCAGGTTCCCCATGGCGATGTAGGTCTGGCGGGCGGCCCATTCACCGATGACGGCGTGGCGGGCGCCGTTGACGAGGTCGCCTAGCATGTATCCCTTGTAGCCGGCGAGGCTCTCCACCGAAGTGCCACGCACTTCTGCTGTGCGGGCGATGAAGCGGTCCAGGTCTGCTTCGGTGATGTCCTGCTTGGCGGTGAAGACCACCAGGTGGCTGCAATCCTCCACCTGGGACTGGTTCCAGGAGGCGGGGCGCAGCTTGGTCTTAAGGGCCGGGTCGGTGACCACGACGAATTTCCAGGGCTGGAGGCCATAGCTCGATGCGGTGAGGATCAGGGCCTCTTCCAGCACTGCCCAGTCCGGAGCGGAGATCTTCTTGGTCGGGTCGAACTTCTTGGTGGCATAGCGCCAGTTGAGCTGTTGAAGCAGGCTTTCGCCAGAGATGGGGCTCATGGATTCCTCAGATGTGGCGTGTGTTGGGTGTCAGATGGACTTCAGGATGCGGGTTCGAAGTTGCTCGATGGGGAGAGCTCCCACGATTCGGTCGGTGGGCTGACCGTCCTTGAAGATCACCAGGGTGGGCATGCTCAGGACATCGTACTGCTCGGAGAGAGGGGTGAAATCGTCCACGTTGAGCTTTGCGAAGGTCGCCTTGCCCTTGAACTCTGAAGCCAGGAGTTCAGTGATCGGTGCGATTTCCCGGCAGGGGGCACACCAGGGGGCCCAGAAATCCACGATGGTGGTGCCGTGGGCTACCGCTTCAGCAAAGGTCGTGTCGGTCAGGTGCTGGATCAGCTCAGACATGCGGGGACTCCTATTTCAGCTGTCCAGATTAACGGATTTAGCGGATTTCTCCGTCATGACAATCTCCCGGGTCGAGGATGCCGAGGTCAGGAAACCCTGGCCCAGCGCGCGCTGGCAGTGGCGATGCGCTGACCAAGCCGCTCGGCACTCTTGCGGTCGGCGGCGTTGGGTTCGACCTCTGGAGCCACCTGACCCGCCTGGGCCATGAGACCCGTGAAGCTGCCGAGGCGGTTGATGCCCTCCTCGTTGTAGGGCATCTCGGCGTTGCCCACCCAGATCATGCCGTGCTGCATGGCGAAGATCATCAGGGACTGCAGGGTGTTCAGCTTGTCGCCGCTGGGGCTGCCGCTGATGGTGAAGCCCGCCGCCAGCTTGTCCTTCCACTTCCGCTCATACCAGGGCTTGGAGCTGGCATCCATGAAGGTCTTGAAGGGGCCACTCACGCTGCCCATGTAGGTGGGACTGCCAAAGACAATGCCATCCGCCGCCTCAAGGTCTGTCCAGTGGGCGTCGATTTCTTCGACCGGGACGAGACGGACCTGGGTCCCAGGCAATGACTCTGCGCCTGCCTTCACCCGTTCCGCCACCACCTTGGTGTGGCCAAAGCCGCTGTGGAACACGATGGCGATCTGAGTCATGCTGCCTCCTCATCGGGCACTTGCATTCGAATGGCCCGTGACCCAAACTTTAGGTGCTTACAATCGAAATGAAAGTAGGCACCTTTTTGGAAGGTAGGAACCCAATGGTTCGTAAGACCTGCAGCCTCGCTCCCAATGTCCTCAGCGCCCAGTGCCCCACGCGCCAGGCCCTGGATCTCATCGCCGACAAGTGGACCACCCTGCTGATCTACCTCCTCTCGCGCGGCAAACAGCGCTACGGCGA
>JANYAZ010000252.1 GCA_025361045.1 Geothrix sp.
GGTTCCGTGGGCCTCTTCGAACCCATCCATGGTTCAGCGCCCGACATCGCCGGGCAGGATCGGGCCAATCCCATCGGCACCATCCTGTCGGCCGCCATGCTGCTCCGGCACGCCCTGAAGCTCGAGGCCGAAGCGCAGGAACTGGAATCCGCCGTGGCCCGCGTCATCCAGGGCGGCCATGGCACGGGCGATCTGAAGGGCGCCAAGCATCCGCACGGCACCCGCTCCCTGGGCGCCCGCATCCGCGAGGCCATCCGGCCACCCCGTGCCAAGACCCCCCGTCTGGTGGATTCCGCCTATGCTTGGTGCGGCTCCCCGGAAGGCCACCGGTCCAAGTTGTAACAGGATGCCTTGATGCCACGTCTCCGCTCCAGTTCCCTGCCAGTCGTCCCGCGCTCCTGGACGGGGCTCACCGTTGTGATTCGGCCGGTGGAACTCCGCCTCGTCCTGCGGCTGACGGACTAGGGGCCACCTGATCGGTTGCATATCGACGATGGCCCCGCACTCAAGAGCGGGGCTGATTCCATTCCGAACCACGAGGACCACCATGACGCCCACCGACCAACCCTTGAATCGACTCAGCCGGGTCATCACCCAGGGGGCTCATCGTGCCCCGGCCCGGGCCATGCTGAAGGCCATCGGGTTCACGGACGAGGATCTGGCCAAGCCCATCATTGGCATCGCGAACACCTGGACCGAGATCGGACCCTGCAACTACCACCTGCGGGAGCTGGCGGAGCGCGTGAAGGCGGGCGTGCGGGCCGCCGGCGGCACACCCATGGAGTTCTGCACCGTTTCCATCAGCGACGGCATCACCATGGGCACCGAGGGCATGAAGGCATCGCTCATCAGCCGTGAGGTCATCGCGGATTCCGTTGAGTTGGTGGCTCGGGGCAACGCCTTCGATGGTCTGGTCTGCCTCTCGGGCTGCGACAAGACCAATCCCGGTGTGGCCATGGCGCTGGCGCGCCTGGATATCCCCGGCCTGATCCTCTATGGCGGCTCCACAGCCCCGGGTGAGTGCGACGGGAAGGATCTCACGGTGCAGGACGTCTTCGAGGCGGTGGGCGCCCACAGCTCGGGCAAGCTCGACGACGCGGGCCTGAAGAAGGTGGAGGACGCCGCTTGTCCCGGCGCGGGTGCTTGTGGCGGGCAATTCACGGCCAACACCATGGCGGCCAGCCTCGAGCTCATCGGCCTCAGCCCCATGGGCCTCAACGGCATCCCCGCGGAGGATCCCCGGAAGGGTGAGGCCGCTGAAGCCTGTGGTCGCATCGTGATGGACATGCTGAGGAATGATCTGCGTCCCAGCACCATCCTCACGCGGGAGGCCTTCGAGAACGCCATCGCCTCGGTCGCCGCGACGGGCGGTTCCACCAACGCGGTGCTGCACTACCTGGCCCTCGCCCGGGAAGCGGGCGTGCCGCTGACCATCGACGACTTCGATGCCATCAGCGCCCGCACGCCGCTGCTGGCGGACCTCAAGCCCGGTGGCCGCTTCACGGCTCCGGATCTCCATGCGGCCGGTGGCATCCGGCTGGTGGCCCAACGCCTGCTGGCGGGCGGCAAGCTCCACGGCGCCGCCATGACCGTCACGGGCAGGACCCTGGCGGAGGAACTGGCCTCGGCCCAGGAGACGCCCGGTCAGCAGGTGGTGAGACCTTTCGCCAACCCCATCAAAGCCAGTGGCGGCCTGGTGATCCTCAAGGGCAGTCTGGCCCCTGAGGGCTGTGTCATCAAGGTGGCGGGCCATGAACGGCTGCATCACACGGGACCCGCACGGGTTTTTGAAACGGAGGATGAAGCCTTCGCCGCTGTGCAGGCTGGGCGCATCGATCATGGCGACGTGGTGGTGATCCGCTACGAGGGGCCCCGCGGGGGACCCGGCATGCGCGAGATGCTCGGGGTCACCGCGGCCCTCATGGGTGCGGGCCTGGGCGAGACCGTGGCCCTGCTTACGGATGGTCGCTTCTCCGGTGCCACCCGCGGTCTGATGGCAGGCCATGTTGCGCCCGAGGCGTTCGTGGGCGGTCCCATCGCCCTGGTGCGGGAGGGCGACACCGTGGTCTTCGACGTGCCCACGCGACGCCTGGATCTGAAGGTTCCTGAAGACGAGCTGGCGAAGCGTCGGGCCGAATGGAAAGCCCCGGCGCCACGGTACCGCACCGGCGTCTTCGCCAAGTATGCCGCCACCGTGACCAGCGCCTCCGAAGGCGCCATCACGGTCGCCCGGTGAAGGAGGACAGCATGACCCAACCAGGTACCTATACCGGAGCGCAGCTCATCTGGGAGAGCCTCATCCGTGAGGGCGTGGACACGGTCTTCGGCTACCCCGGCGGGGCCATCCTGCCAACCTATGACGCCATGACCGAGTACACCATCCGGCACGTGCTGGTGCGCCATGAGCAGAGCGCCGCCCACATGGCCGATGGCTACGCCCGGGCCAGTGGCCGGGTGGGCGTGGTGGTGGCGACCTCCGGTCCTGGCGCCACCAACCTCGTCACGGGATTGGCCACGGCCATGCTCGATTCCACGCCCCTGGTGGCGATCACAGGCCAGGTCGGCTCTGCGCTGCTGGGCACCGACGCTTTCCAGGAAGTGGACATCACCGGCATCACCATCCCCGTGACCAAGCACAACTACCTGGTCACCCGGGCCGAAGACATCGTCCCGGCCATTCGCGAAGCCTTTGCCGTGGCCCGCAGCGGTCGGCCCGGTCCCGTGCTGGTGGACATCACCAAGGATGCCCAGCAGTCCCGCGCGACCCTGGATTGGGAAGCCGCCGTTCCGCAACGACATCTGCGCCACCTGCCGGCTCCGCTGGATCCCTCGGTCCTGGCGCAGGCCCTGGACCTCATCCGTCAGGCCAAACGTCCCATCATCCTCGCCGGGCATGGCATTCAGTTGTCCGGCGCCCGGGCAGAAGTGCTGGCGCTCGCCGAACGCGCCGATATCCCATTGGCCCTGACCCTGCTTGGACTGGGCGCGGTGCCGGCCACCCATCCCCTGAGCCTTGGCATGATGGGCATGCACGGCGAGGCCTGGGTGAACCGGGCCATTCAGGAGGCGGACCTGCTGTTGGCCTTCGGCATGCGCTTCGACGATCGCGTGACCGGCAAGCTCAAGGAATACGCGCCCCACGCGAAGAAGATCCACATCGACATCGACGCCAGCGAATTGAACAAGAACGTGCCGGTGGACGTGGCCATCGTGGCCGACTTGGGCGACGTGCTGCGGGCATTGCTGCCCGAGGTGCCGGTGGCGGATCGCTCCAGTTGGCTGGGCACCATCCGCGAGTGGCGCGGCGACTCCGCCGTCCGCGACATCAAGAACCTGCCCGACGACGGCCACCTTTATGCGGCCCATGTGATGCACGACCTCTGGCGACTAACGAAGGGGGAGGCCGTGGTGGTGACGGACGTGGGTCAGCACCAGATGTGGGAGGCGCAGTACTACAAGCACGATGGCGAGCGCAGCCTCATCACCAGCGGTGGTGCGGGGACCATGGGCTTCGCCCTGCCTGCGGCCATCGGCGCCAAGATCGCCCGACCTGAAGCCGAAGTGTGGGTGGTCGCTGGCGATGGCGGCTTCCAGATGACCTTCGCCGAGCTGATGACCGCCGTGCAGGAGGGCGTGAAGGTGAACATCGCCGTCATCAACAACGGCTACCTCGGGATGGTTCGCCAATGGCAGGCCCTGTTTTACGAGGGTCGCTACGCCGCCACGCCCATCCTGTCCCCGGACTTCGTCAAGCTGGCGGACGCCTTTGGCATCCACGGCCAGCGGGTGGAGACCCGCGGAGACGTGGCTGCCGCCGTGGTCCAGGCCCGTGCGGCCGGGGGCACCGCCCTCATCGAGTTCAAGGTCGAGCAGGAGGACAGCGTCTATCCCATGGTGCCCGCCGGTGCGGCGCTCCACGAAATGATCCGCCGACCCAGTGCCCTGGCCGAAACCGGCTCGGATCCCGTATGAAAGGAGGCCCCATGCCCCACGTCCTCGTGGTCTATACCGATGATGAACCCGGCGTCCTCACCCGGGTGGCCTCGCTGTTTCGCCGCCGCAGCTTCAACATCCACTCGCTCACGGTGGGTCCCACCGAGCGGGTCGGCCTGTCCCGCATGACCATCGTGGTGGACTCGGATGCCCCCAGGGTGCGACAAGCCGTGGAACACCTGCGGAAGTTGGTCAACGTGCTGGAGGTCCAGCAGCTGGGCGAGCGGCCCATGGTGGTCCGCGACCTGGTCCTGGTTCGCGTCGCCACGGCACCCGAAGTGCGCTCGGAGGTGCTCCAGCTGGCCCAGGTCTTCCGGGCGGCGGTGGTGGACATCGCTGAGGACAGCCTTGTCATCGAATGCACCGGCAGCCTGGCCAAGATTGACGCGCTTGTGGATTCCATGCGGCCCTTCGGCATCCTTGAGCTGGGCCGGACCGGTGCCGTGGCCATGGCCCGCGGCACCCGCACGCCCAGTCCGTCCCGCCCGGCTGTGCCCCTGCGCACCGGTGCTGGCCCCGAAGCCATGTCCGTCTGAATCACTCCCTCTGAAACCCCTTTCAACCCAAGGAGCCACCCATGGCCAAGATCCACTACGAAGCCGACCTCGACCTCATCCGCGCCCGCAAGGTGGCCATCATCGGCTATGGCTCCCAGGGCCACGCCCACGCCCTGAACCTCCGCGATAGCGGCGTCAACGTCCGCGTCGGGCTGCACGCGGGCTCGGCCTCGAAGGCGAAGGCCGAGGCCCAGGGCCTGACCGTCGCCACGCCGGCCGAAGCGGCGGCCTGGGCGGACGTGATCATGATCCTCACCCCGGACACGGGGCAGGCAGAACTCTACCGAAAGGACATCGCCCCGAACCTGGCCCCGGGCAAGACCCTGATGTTCGCCCACGGCTTCAACATCCGCTACGGCCTCATCGAGCCCCCCGCGGGCGTGGACGTGAGCCTGTCCGCCCCCAAGAGCCCCGGCCACCGCGTCCGCGAGGTGTTCGTGGAGGGCGGCGGCACGCCGGGCCTGGTGGCCGTCCACCAGGACGCCAGCGGTCAGGCCCTGGCCGTGGCCCTCGCCTACTCGGCGGCCCTGGGCCTCACCCGCGCCGGCGTGCTGGAGACCACCTTCACCGAGGAGACGGAGACCGACCTGTTCGGCGAGAAGGCCGTGCTCTGCGGCGGCGCCAGCGCCCTGGTGAAAGCCGGCTTCGAGACCCTGGTGGAAGCGGGCTACCAGCCCGAGATCGCCTACTTCGAGTGCCTTCACGAGCTGAAGCTCATCGTGGACCTGATGCAGCGGGGCGGCCTCAGCTACATGCGCTACAGCATCAGCGACACAGCCGAATACGGCGACTACACCGGCGGCCCCCGCATCGTGACCGACCAGACCAAGGCCGAGATGAAGGAAATCCTCAAGGAGATCCAGGATGGCCGCTATGCCACCGCCTGGATCGAGGAGAACAAGACCGGCCGCAAGTGGTTCGAGGCCCAGCGGGCCGCGGATTACGAACACCCGCTGGAGCAGGTTGGCCGAAAACTTCGCCGGATGATGCCCTTCCTCGACCCCGTCGAGTCGCCCGCTCCCACTGTGAAGGGATGAGAAATTCCCGTGAAGGGATTCAAACATCTTGACTCCAAGTCAAATGGTTGGGCCCCTTCACAGGTTTTTGGCCTCAAACTGATGGAGGGCCGGAGTTTCTCCCCTGGCCCACCGGAGTTTTTGCATGGCTGAGTCCTTCTTCAAGACCGCAACGCAGCCCACCCTTCAGGGTTGGCAGGCGCCTGGATCCTTGGACTTCCAGGCGGCCTTTCTGCGCGCGGGTGGCTGGGCCTTGCCCCGCACGGATGCTTTCCCAGATGCCGCCAAGCTCCGGGCCCGGTTGGAGGAGCTCAAGTCCAGCATGCGCGAGGGCGCCAAAATTGGTCTGGATCTTCGCGGCCTGCGCGACAGTGCCGACAGCGTGATGGCTGCCGCCCGCGAAGCCGGTGTGGCCTTCCTGCTGCACACGGCCGAACTGCCGCCCTCCCTGGCCATGCTCCGCCACACCAACATGCCCCGCCTCGTGGCGGTGCAGAACCCCGAAGAGGGTGCCAAGGCCAAGGCTGGGGGCGCCGCCGCCCTGCTGGCCCGTGCCTGTGATGTGGCTTCCCTGCGCAGCCTGGGCCTCCCCGTCATGGCCGTGGCCGAAACCGAAGCCGAGGCCCGGCAGGCCCTGGCCGATGGTGCCATCGGCCTCCAGCCACGCACGCCTTCGATGTTGGATGCTTCCCCTCTGGCTGCCTTCCGCACCCGTCTGATGGCGGGCCTGGATTCCATGGCCCAGACCTTCGTGCGCCGTGGTGCCTGTACGCTGCCCCGGCTCAAGATCCGCAACCTCGATCTGGCCTATCCCATCCAGCAGGGCGGCATGGGCGTGGGTGTCTCCTGGGAAGGCCTGGCTGGCGCAGTGGCCAGCGCCGGTTGCGTGGGTCTGGTGTCGGCCATCGGCACGGGCTACCACGGCTCGGCCAACCCCAAGATGCGCCTGGGCCGTCCCGACGGCACCGACGCGCTGAACCCGCCCAAGGCCCTGGAATGGATCGTCCGCGCCGCCCGTGAGCGCTCCGGCGGCCGCGGCGCCGTGGGCGTGAACATCCTCTGCGCCATCGAGGGCTACGAGGAGGCCGTGAAGGCCTCCATCGCCGGTGGTGCGCAGATGATCGTCAGTGGCGCCGGCCTGCCCCTGGGCCTGCCGGGCATGGTGGGTGATGCCGATGTGGCCCTGGTGCCCATCGTCTCCTCCGGCCGCGCCCTCCAGGTCATCTGCAAGCAGTGGCAGCGGAAGTTCAACCGCCTGCCCGACGCGGTGGTGCTGGAAGGCCCCGAGAGCGGCGGCCACCAGGGCTTCAGCCACGATGGCTGCCTGGATCCGGCCCACACGCTGGAGAACATCCTCCCCGAAGTGATCGAGGAGCGGAACAAGTGGGGCGAGTTCCCCATCCTGGTGGCCGGCGGCGTCTGGGATCACGCGGACATCCAGCGCTTCCTGGCCCTGGGCGCCGATGGCGTGCAGATGGGCACGCGCTTCATCGGTACCTTCGAGTGCGACGCCTCGCCGATCTTCAAGGAAGTCATTCTCCGCGCCAAGGCCGAGGACATCGGGCTCATGAAGTCCCCCGTGGGCCTGCCGGCCCGGGGCGTCCGCACCAGCCTGCAGCGCCGCATCGAAGCCGGTACCGCGCCCCAGGTGCGTTGCGTGAGCAACTGCCTGTCGCCTTGTGGCCATGGCAAGGGCGCCATGGCGGTGGGCTACTGCATCGCGGATCGTCTGGCCGACGCCATGCAGGGCAACGAGGAAAGCGGCCTCTTCTTCACGGGCAGCAACGGCGCCAAGCTCCGTGAGCTGGTGAGCGTCCGCGACCTCATCGAGGAACTCACTCAGGACCCCGGACTTCAGCGGCTCTACGCCTAGGCCCCTGGCCGGTCCCTCCTTCATTTCCCTGCTTCGAGCGCGTGCAGGAACGAGGGCCGGGTTCCGATGGTGCCCGGCTCTGGACGACGCGCGGGATCCGCCAGGAAGGCCTTCATGATGCGGGCCGCTTCGGGGTGGCTGAACAGGGGCACGTGGGACATTCCGGCGAACGTGATCAGGTGCGCGCCGGGGAGCCGGGTTGAGGTGCTGCGCGCCCAGGCGATGGGCGTGTCCGGGTCGAATTCGCCGGCGGCGATGAGCACTGGCAGGGAACTGGACACGGGCCGGTTCTCGGCAAGATCCGGCCGCCCCTGAGGCCAGCCGGTCAGCGCCGCGGGATGGACCGCCGTCTGGACGAAGGCCTTCAACTCCGGAGGCAGCCCCGAGGGGTGGCGCATCCGGTCGGGTCGCTCGAAGGGGAACTCCTCATTGCACCAGATGGCCAGCCGCATGCCGATGGCCGAGCCCTGGGTGGAGCCCAGGTACTCCTCCAGGAAGGGCGCCAGGGCCTGGGTCTCGCCACGGCAGGCCGCATCGAGGACCAGGGGCAGGCGGCGGATGCCGCCGGCAGTCTCCAGCGCCGCATAGACGCAGTTCATGACGCCCGCCCCATCGAGCCGCACCGTCAGCGGCGCACCATCCATGGGGTTCTTGATCGCGACTTGGACCGGGTGCCGGTTGGCCTTAGTCAGCAGGCCCAAGAAGCGGTTCCGCAGGTCGGGACAGTGCTCCCGTAGGAAGGCGTCCTCGGTGCAGACCTGCAGCACGCGCTCCAGGACGGCCAGGATGTTGGCCGGGGCCGATTCGTCCCAGTCGGCCTCGAGAGGCATCACCGAATCCAGGATGACGGAGCGGATGCCCTCGGGGTGATCCCGCAATACCGTCAGCATCAATTTCGTGCTGTAGGAAACGCCGTAGAGGTTCCAGGAGGGGATTGCCAGCAGCCGACGCAGCTCGGCGATGTCCGCGGCGCTCTCCCGGGTGGTGTAGCCCGCCAGGTCGATGCCCTGGCTCCGGTACTGCCGCAGCGTCGAGGCCATGGCCTGGCGGACGGCGGCGGGATCGGGGTCCCCGTTGAGCTGCCTCCCCCAGCCCGAGCGCAGGGCGGCGTCGATCGCAGGCGAGAGGAGGGCGGGTTCGGCCCAGTGCGTGCCCCGCTGCTCGATGAGGATCATGTCGCGTTCATCGAGGAGCGGGTTGCGCTGCCGGTTCCTGGCCGCGCCGAGCGAGCTGCCCCCGGGACCGCCCGCGGTGAAGAGGATCGGATCCGCCCGGGGGGATGCGCTCCGGCTCTTCATGATGATGAACGGCAGCCTCACCATGCGCTGGCCCGGGGTGGGGAAGCGGCGCTCCGGGACGACGAGGTAGCCCATCCGCAGGTCGGGAGCTTTGTCGACCACAGCCGCCGGGAGGTCCGACCACTCGATCCGTGCGGCGGGGGTTCCCGCGCCCAGGACCGCGGTCAGGAACACCAGCAGGAGGTTGCGGCCCACTCGACCTGGCCTGCTGATGGAGTAATGGCTGGTCATGGCGAGAACCTCCCGGAATGCAGGAGCCCATGCTGCGGCACGAAGGCGGGGCAGATTGCGCTCATGGATGGGGCTCACTTGCTACGGTTGGCCCGAGGGCTCGGATTAGTCTGAGTGGCGATCCATCGGCAGCAGACCATGTCCTCGCTTAGCTCGCGTTCGGGTGCCGCTCCAGCATCTGCCGCAGGACTGGGTTCCGCTTGACCAGGTCCTGGCGGCGGAGGTGGGCGATGAGCTGGGGCGGGGCCGCACTCCAGCGGGCGATGTTCTGGATGAACAGGGTCGAGGTGTAGGTGCGCCGGCAGAGGATCGCCGTGGCGTGGCTGTCGATGGTGAGACCCACCAGGCTGGCCAGACAACGGCCTTCCGTCGTGAGAATCAGCTCAGCCCGCTCCTCGCCCGCGCGCTGGTTGAAGCTGGCCCGCAGGACATCCCGGGCCATGGCACGCACCTGCTCCGGGGAATCGCGGGAAGTGGCCACAAGGAATTGCTCCAGCAGGCGCCTGGTGGACCATAGGCGGCGATAGAGGCCGGTGGGTAGCAGCGGATTCTGCAACAGGGCGCGGCGCACGCCCCCGTCATTGGTGAAGGCCGTCCTGCCCCCGAGGGCCTCCAGGCCCGCCACGGTCCTATGATGGGCTGCGATGAGGCGGGCGTGGATCCCGCCCACCCGGGGATTCTCCAGCACGGCGCGAATCACCTCCGCCGTGGGATCGAAACAGAAGGCGCTGAGGTCGGGTTCCACGGCCACGGCCGCCTGGGCCACACGTTGCTCCTGGGGGCGGGCGTGCAGGTGGTGCTCGAAGAGTTGGCGGTGGGTGGCCGCCTTGGCAACAGCCAGAGATACCGTTTCTTCGGTCTCCTGCTCTGCGGGGTCTTCCTGCCAGGGCTCTTGCACCGCCGTGGGATCAGGTTCAGGGGGGGGAACCTGGGGGGCCACTGCGCCCAGCGCCGCCAGTTCGATCAGCATCTCGGTCATCTGGTCCTGGCCAAGGTTCATCAGTGCCGCAAGGGCCGCCACATCCAGCGTCCCGTCCACCAGGGACAACAAATAGCCCTGCCTGGGATCGAGGGGCAGGGCGAGGTGATCCACCCCTGCCCGGGGACTGGGTTTCCAGGTCATGGCTCGAGCCTAAGTCCGAACGGGGCCGAAGACACCAGGAGAATCATCGGCAACCCGTCTAAGTCTTATACCGGTTCGCATTCAATCGTTAAGGATTCACCACGGAGGCACGGAGGACACAGAGAGGCCCGTCCGAACGAGCTTCGCTTGGCCAGCGGTTGCGGCCCCTGGGCGCGTCGCGCCCGCGAAGCTGGATGGGTGGGGCACGGAGGCCTCCGTGCCACCTCCGTGGGTTCCGTGTCTCCGTGGTGAATCTCTATTTTTGAATGCAGATTGGTATCAATCAGGAAGCGAGCTTCTTCACCGCAGCCACGGCCCGGTCCACTTCCCCTGGTGTGTTCATCAGGCCGGCGGAGAGCCTCGCATAGGTGACTGCATAGGGGCTCGTGCTGGAGATGA
>JANYAZ010000265.1 GCA_025361045.1 Geothrix sp.
CCTCATCTTCCGCTACTACGGCCAGTCCTTCGGTGTCTTCGGCTGGAAGTCTTCCGACTCCTACAGCGACAAGATCCGCACCACCGGTTCACTGGCGTTCAATCCCACGGGCAACGGCATCATGTCCGGCCTCAACAATCCGAACGAAGTCACCCGCTTCGGCCCCGACATGACCCTCAGCCTCGCGCCCTGGGGCATTCCCGTGAACATGGAAAACCAGTACATGTCCAACAAGGAGAGCAACCCGACTGGCTTTGGCAAGGCGATGACCTGGAAGGGCGGCTTCCACCAGATCAACTACCGCCCGTCCAACATCCAGGCCCTCTACGTTCGCTATGACTACATCAAGGGCGATGCCTATGACGACACCACCGTGGTCCTGAACGGGAACAGGGGCATCACCCGCTCCACCCCCAAGGAGAACGACTGGATCTTCGGCTACCAGCGCATGATCCAGGAGCACATCAAGTGGGTGTTTGAATACCGCCACCATCAGTTTGATGACACCGCCAGGGGGGGTGTGATCCCGACCCTCGGCGTGGCCACCAACCCGGCCCGCTTGACGGATGACGGCTTCACCCTGAAGTGCATGTTCGGCTTCTGATCCCCTTTCGGAAGGATGACATCGTGCGGTCGACCCGCCTCCTCCAGTTCCTCTTCGTCGCGATCCTGGCCCCGACTTCCCCCGCCTTCTCGGCGGAGGACAAGGCTGTGGATCCGGGTGCCAAGGTCTTCCAGGATTCCTGCCTGGACTGCCACAAGGGCAACCAGTCCATCGAGCTGGTGCGCCTGACGCGGGACAAGTGGAAAGAGGCCGTCGACCGCATGATTGAATCCAGTTTCCTGGATCCTGTCCCGTCCAAGGACAAGCAAAGGCTGCTCCTCGACTATCTTGCGAAGACCCGCGGCCCCGCCGACACCGCTGAGGCCAGTAAGCACTAGTGGATCCCCTCCACAGGAATCGGTTCGCCACCTAACTCAGGGGTTGCCTTGGCCCAAGCCAGCGCAACCCTATTGAGCCTTGCCCTATCTGACCGCCCCGCGATGGTCAGATACCAGGAGCCTCCACCTTCCCAGCGTCTTTCGGCAAAGGATGGACCATGAACGAACACGACATCACCAAGGGCCTGGAGGTGTGGGTGCTTCAGAACCTGCTGAACGCCTCGATCCTGATGGGGATCGTGGCTTCAGGGCTATTGCTGGCCCAAGGCTACTACCGCGAACTCAACCGGCACTTGAACCTCCGGGTGTCCAGGGAGCTTTGGAACCTGCTCACCGTCACCCTCGCCGACTTGATGCTGGTCATGGTCTTCCTGGTGGGCTACGTCGTTCTCAACCCGGACATCATGGCCGACATCAAAATGGCCGTGCCCTTCTATCCCATCGCCACGCTGCTGTTCACCGCTGCGCTGGTTCTGCGGTTGTTCAAGGGTGGCCATGAGGTCGGTTCAACGAACTTCAACTGGTCCATTCGCCTGACGCTGGCCGGGAACTTCATCAATGTGCTTGGCTTCACCTTCGTGGCGGAAGCGGCCAGTGACGAGTACCTTGCCCACCACGCCAGTCCCTTCTGGACGTATTTGAAGACCCACTTCCGATCCAATGCCGATCCCATTGGTCTTGAGGTCTCCCAGGTCACCTTCTTCATCTGCTTTCCCATCCTCCTCCTGCTCAGCGTCTGGGCAGTCAAGTCAGCCATGGCGAGGATGAAGTCCCCGCTCCCCAAGGAGTAATTCAAGGTGTGGACCTGGGCGCTGTTCGAAAGCCAATGCACCGGTTGTGGCATTTGTGTCGACCTCTGTCCTCATGAGGCCATCAAGATGCCGGGCGAGGAGGCTTATCCCTTTGGGGTCGATGGAGCCTGCACCGGATGCATGGTCTGTGTCGAAGAGTGCCCCTTCGACTCGATCGTTGTCTGGTTCAGGGCGTCAGAGATGAAGACGGGCGCCTAACCGCAGCTAGGCGCCTGTTAATGCTTGTTTTAGCGTATCGAACGCCCTTACTATAAATGGTTGACATGCACTTTCCCCGGCATGGATCCCACCCTACTGGTGAAGTGACAGCCGGACCCCCCGCATGTTGCCCTCGTCTCAGGACGAGCGGGTGTGAAGTCATGGGTGGGATGGCAGTCAATGCAACCCAGGCCTTTGTGGTTGGTTGTCACATAGGCGCGACTGTCTCCACCTTGGGGGCCATAGTCGATGCCTCCCACGGAGATATTTGGGTCGCCACCCTGATCCGCCGGATCATGGCAGGAGTTGCATAGCTTTGTCGCCCGAACGGCCAGCGTGGTCTGGTCCTGGAAAGTGAAAGTAGAGGCTACGCCGGCAGAACTGATCACCGTCTGGTAAGCACTTGGGAGGTCAGAGATCTTGGTGTATCCGGCGGCCCAAGGCCCATCCAGCAGAGAACCATATTTGGCAAGCTTGCAGGAATCCGTCGAGGTGGGATCGTGGCAGACCTCACATCTGGTGGCCTGCCAATCGCCTGCGTGGAGCGCCGTCCAGGTCCCGGCAGGTTGACCAGTTTGGTCCACGGGCGTTACGAAATAAGCCACGCCAAGTGGAACCTGGAAGGAGGAATGGCACTTCACGCAATTGTCGTTGAGCAACTCAGCCGTGTTGTGGTCTACATTCGTCAGAACATCAGATACCGATGCGGCGTGGAGATTGCTTCCGCTAGCCCATTGGTTCTGTTGAATCGAATGGCAGGAAGCGCAGGTTGCATTCGTCGAATGCGTCGCGGGGCTATGGCACTCATAGCAGCTTGAGTTGGCTGGCCCACCGGATGTGGACGGATCCGAGGTGGATCCATGACAAGTTGCGCACCCGATGGGATCGCGACTGAACTCTACTGCATGAGTTTTATAATAGGTGTCCCATGCGGTATGGGGATCCTGCATGGGGCCATTGGAGCTACACCCCAGGCCAATCAGAATGAGAGCCATCAGGAGAAAGAGTCTTGAAGGCATTTCAATTCCTTTCAGTCATGGCTTGTGGGACAAGCGCTGGAGTTCGATTCGCAAATCGACAAACTTTGGGCCACCCCGTGAGGCGGCATTTTTGATTCAACGGAAGCGCGCATTCTCAAAGATGATAAATAGGTATTCATACTTAATCAGGATGAGCAAAACCCACATTGAAGCCCGGACTTTGATCACATTGACTTGGTGAACTTTGGTACCTTTCTGGCAGATCTCATCCAGTACCGGCCCTGCTCGGTTGGAGTGTTGTCAGACGCTGTCACAAGGTGTCCAGAAGCCGGCGAAGGGGCCTGGATTCCAGACCGGAAGAGCAAGTGTTTCCTGCTTTGCCAGCACACCGGTGGTTGCCGATGCACCTCCAAGCACCACCTGCCCCCCCGCGTACAGGACGCTCCAGAGTGCGGCTCGGACGGATGGGTCTCCGATTTTCGCCATGGGTAGCGCCACGATGCTGTCGTGATCCCAGCCCAACCGGACATTGAGGCGGCGGAGCCGCGTCATCAGTTCGCCGTGGTCCAGCCCCGAGGCGAACGGCGTGGCGGACTGCACCAGCTGCTCCCGGGCATGGTAGGGGCCCCGACCGCCCTCGTGGTTGAAACTGGGTCCGCCCAGGGTGTCGGTGGACACCGTCTGCCCGGTTGCATCCCAGACCAGGCCCGAGGCCGCGGCGGCTAATTCTGCCGCCCAGTCCCAGGCGGTGCCGGTGGCACTGAACACCGCAGGGGCGGGTTCACTCGCCAGAAGGCCCAGCGCCACCCCTTCAGCCCTGTTGCGGAGTTGGGCGTAACTCAAGGTGCCCCAATCCGGGGTCGTGAGAGCGGGGCGATCCTGAAGGCGCGCCGCGCGCTGGATGAGCAGGTCCCGCAGGGTGTTGGCCATGGGGAAGTATGGCAAGGCAGAGAGGCCTCACACCATGAGGGTCAGCGGTTTTCTCGATGGCGTGGATCAACCCTTTTTCTCAGGGCCGGGTCAGTGGAGGTGTCCGATTCCTTACCCCCTCATCTGGAGCCCCGGCTCCAACCTTGGAGATTTCCATGCGTCCCTCGCTTCGCACCCTTTCCCTGCTGGCTGTCCCCACCCTGACCACCCTGGCCCTCACCCTGGCCTGCGGCGGCAGCAACAGCACGTCCACGCAGTCCACCCCTGTGGTCACGGGCGCCGCCTCGATCATCCTGACCGATGCGCCGTCGGATCAGTGGTCCGCCGTCGAAGTGGTGGTCACTAAGGTGACGCTGCTGAACAAGGCCGACCATACCAAGGAAGTGGTGGCCTTCGAAGGCGCCACCGCCAAGATCAACCTGGTGGACCTCGACAGCGTGGGCGAGCTGCTCGCCACGGCGCAGATCCCCGTGGGCACCTATGACGCGCTGCGCATCACCATCGATCCCGCCAGCGTCAACCTGGTGAAGGCCGATGGGACCGTCGTGCCCAGCAGCCAGGTGCACGTGAAGGGAGCCAGCGTGCTGGTAGGCCTGAGCACTGACCTGGTGGTGACCCCCACCGGCAGCAACGCCGTGCAGATCGACTTCGACCTGGGCCACCCGCTCTTCCTGGTCCAGCTGCCCAACGGCGACTGGGTGATGAACCTGCAGGTGAAGCACCGCCCCAACGCGAACGGCATGATGGGCATGGGCCAGCTGATGTTCCGGCACCGCCGCGGCACCATCGCCTCCGTGGGCAGTTCCAGCTTCGTGGTGCATACGGACAGTGGCAACGACCTCACGGTGAATGTGGATGCCGGGGCCTGGTTCTTCGATGCGGACACCAAGACGGTGGGCAGCTTTGCGGGGCTGGCGGCCGGAAAGAACGCCCTGGTGTCGCTGCGCATGCAAGCCGATGGCAGCCTCTGGGCCGTGCGGGTGTGGTATGGCGCGAATGCCCTGCCAGGCTGGTCGCCGGAAGGCCATGTGGTCGGCGTGGACCGGGTGAACAACCTCCTGCGGGTCAGCACCAATGCCGGCGTGCCCCGCACCATCGCCATCGA
The DNA here is from genome assembly GCA_025361045.1 of Geothrix sp. GTDB lineage: Bacteria > Acidobacteriota > Holophagae > Holophagales > Holophagaceae > Geothrix. The sequence continues at coordinate 4,968 of JANYAZ010000265.1, forward strand.
TGCCGATACGACGTTCTCTTTCCGCACGAGTCAGGCGCTCCCCACGGGCCAGGCCACCCTCGCCAACGTATGGATGGGCTTCAAGGTCCAGGTGGACGTCAAGGATCCGCTCCAGGCGATCATGCACGCCAAATCCGTGAACATCCAGCGGGCGGTGGATGGCGGCGCCATCAAGGCTGCCGACACGTCCCAGTTCACCTACACGCACCCCGTGGCTGGTGATCGGATCCATGCCTATGGCAACCCCTTCACCTGGTGGTATCTCGGCTTCCCCGGCGTGACTTCCACGAGCAGCGGCGCCTTTGTGGCGGCCTGTGCTGGCTCGGGTGACGTCAGGGTCCAGGGCGTGAGCGATCTAGTGTGGAACAGCGGTACCAGCGCCTGGGATGCGAGCAACGCCATCTTTGTGCCCGTGGCCCTCCCCAAGGGCGCCATCAGTACCTCCTATAACAGCGGCCAATTCGTCTTCACCTTCACCAACTCCACCGCTGCCACGCAGAACATCACGGTCAGCCTGAACACCACTGTGGGCATGCAGCCCGCCGTAATCGAGGTGGTGAACCAGTCCGGCGTGATCACCGTGACCCCCATCCTCGAAAGCGCCTGGGCCGCGAAGCTCGTCACCCCAGCTGTCGCCAAGGTGGCTGTGGTGCCCAAGCCCGATGGCACCTACGCAGCCTACGCGGTGGTGGTGTTCACAGGGTTCTGAAACCTTTTCTGATCCTGATCAGAAGCGGCGCTCCGGCGCCGTTTCTGACGTTTCAGACCCGCGCTGTCATGGCGCCCACGGTGAAGTTGGGATGCCGATCCATCAGGGGGCGCGGCGGTGGCGTGTGGTGGATCTGGCTGAATCCAGCATGCTGCAGGGCCGCATCCCAGGCCTCGGAGGTCAGGAAGCCATGGCGGGGACGCCACCTCGGATCCAGGGTCACCTCGGTGAAGCCCTTGATGAAGTTGAAGAAGAACTCCAGGTAGAGGGGCCGATCGAGGCTGGGCTTCAGGCACTCGCCGATCACCAGGCAGCCGGATGGTTTCAGGCGACTCCTGAGGTCGCTCAGCGTGGCTTCAAGGTCCTGGGCCACATGCAGCACATTGATGCCGATGATGGCGTCCAGGCTGGCGGGCCCGATGCCCTGGTCGCCGAGCGGGCGATTCAGATCCAGCGACTGGAAGCTGAGGGGCAGGCCGGGGGCGGCCGCCTTCAACTCGCGCTGGGCACGCCGCAGGAAGGTCGGGGCCACATCGGTGAATCGGTAGTCCGCGATGCGGAGAAGCCAGCCTTCCTCAGCGCCCTGCCGGGCCACCAGCTGGGCGAAGGAGCCTGCACCCGCCCCCAACTCCAGCACCCGGGCCCCTTCTGGCAACTGCTCACGCAGCGCCAGCAGGGCCAACAGGTTGTTGGGGAAGTAGCAGAGGTTCTCGTTGCGGAAATAGGCCAGCCAAAGGGGGAACAAGGTCAGGTCGAAGAGCAGGCCTTCGCCAGCCTTCCCATCCGTGAAGAAGGGCCGGATCCTTGCACGCACGCCGTCCAGCAGGTCGAAATTGACCCTGTGACCTGGTGCTTCCTCGTCCATGAGTTGACGGAGCTCCAGCAGATCCAGGTCGGGCTGACCGCTCAGCCTGTAGACCTCACCGTTCCGGGTCAGCAGCCCTTCATACAAAAGGAAGGGCAGCATCCAGGCCAGGGGCTTCCGCACCTGATCCGGCAACCCGGTGCAGAGGGTCCCGAGGGTGGTCCCGGATCGAAGCCGATCCTCCCACCCCAGGTCAAACAGCAGGAGCAGGCAGATCCGGGCGGTGTACAACTCCGAAGCCCGATGGAGCATCAGGAAGGGCCGGGTGAAGAGCTTCAGGATCTCGGGTCCCTGGGACCCCAGCAGGTCGAGACTGGGCGCAGCCTCGATGGGGCCGATGGGATCGGCCATCAGTCCATCATCTCGCTGATGCTACGTCCCCCGTGGATGCGCAGGATCGCGTCGCCGAAGAGCGCCGCGGTGGAGAGCACCTTGAGGGTGGGCAGCTGCCGGGCCTGTTCCGGGGACACGGGAATGC
>JANYAZ010000005.1 GCA_025361045.1 Geothrix sp.
TGGTGAATCTCTATTTTTGAATGCAGATTGGTATCAGACCCTGAAGGTATCGGGCCGCCAGGTCTGGATGCGCTTCTTGATGGCTTCGCCGTCCAGGTGCTGATCCAGGGCCTCATGGACCCGGTCCGTCAGTTCCGCGTCGGAAGCGAAGCGCAGCCCGACGAACTGCTTGGGCGTCAGCTCCCCGACGCGTGCCAGCAGGTCCGCTGAGAGCAGGCGCTGCATGCGCAGGGTCTCCTCCAGGCGGATCAGGCGGTCCTGCACCTTCAGGGCGTACATGCGGGTGGTCAGGGCCGCCAGCAGCAGGATGAAGGCCAGGATCGCGAACCAGGTGCTATGCAGGTTCGGGTGCTTGATGGCCTGCCAGATGGCCGAGACCCAGGTGATGAGAAGCACAGGCAGGATGACAAAGTGCATGTTCGGTTCAAGGCGGCGGTGGTTGGCGTAGGTCTGGGGCTCGGACATGGCGGCTCCTGGGATGGGGGCCTCTAGGTTACTCGAAGCCCTCCCGCCGCTGGCGCTTGGTCTGCGAGATTCGCTTCTTGGATTCCAGTCGCCGTTCCTTGGAACCCTTGGTGGGCTTGGTGGCCCGCCTGGGGATGGGCCGCACCAGGGCCGCCCGGATGGCCTCGGCCACCTTCTCGTGGGCATCCTCCAGGTTCTTGAGCTGGTCGCGGGTGCGGTCGCTGATGACCATCCAAAGGCCTTCCGCATCGAGACGGTTGCGCTGGGCGGCCCGCAGACGCGCCAGGGCATCCTCGGGCAGGCCTTCGATGGCCGTGAGGTCGATGCGCAGCTCCACCTTTGAGGACACTTTGTTCACGTTCTGGCCGCCCGCGCCACCGGCCCGCACCGCCTTGAAGCGGATGGCTTCGCCCGGGACGCGGACGGTGGCATTGACTTGGATGGGATCGGCCATGCCTCCAGCCTATCGCATCGCTTCCATCGGGCTCAGGCGCATGGCGCGGAAGGCGGGGTAGAGGCCGAAGACCACCGCCAGGGTCAGAGCCACGATCCAGGCGGTGATCAGGCCGAGGGGATTCACCACCAGGCCGTAGGGGAAGCTGGAGGAGAGGGCCTGGCAGAGCAGGGCGCCGGACACGGTGCCGAGCAGGGCGCCGATGGCGGCGAGGACCACGGCCTCCAGGAGGAACTGGATGAAGATCTCCTGATCTGAAGCACCCAGGGCCTTGCGCAGGCCGATCTCGAAGCGACGATCGCTGAAGCTGATGAGCATGACCGAGAGCACGCCCACGCCGCCCACCAGCAGCACGGTGCCGGCCAGGCTCAAGAGCACGATCTGCCAGCCCCGCATCTGTTCCAGGAAGTTCTGGTAGCCCTTGGCGGCTTCGGCATCCAGGTCCACCACCTCGGCATCCTCGATGCCGTGGTGGGCCTGCCGGACCCGGCCGAGCAGCATGGCCGAGACTTCCCCCATTTCCTCGGGTCGGCGCAGCTTCACAGTGATCTGGGCCAGCTTGTGGGCTGGATCCATGCGATCCATGTAGGCCTCCAGCGGGATCAGAATGCCATTGGCATCCGTGTAGTTCTCCTCGTTGAAGATCTGACCCGGCGCCTGCACGCCGATGATGCGGAAGGGCACGCCGTCCACCACCAGGTCCCGGCCCACGGGGTCGGCCCCGCTGAAAAGCTTGGTGGCCAGGGTGGCGCCCACCACGGCCACGGTGGAGCGGCGGCGCTGGTCATCCTCGGTGAGGCCGCGGCCCAGGCCGATGGGTCGGTTCATCCACTGGGCATAGTCGGGGGAAACGCCGTTCACGAAAATGCGCTCGGTGTCGCCGCCGACCCGGACGGTGACGGTCTTCTGGGCCCTGGGCAGGAAGGCCAGGACCTTGGGATTGGGGGCGTTGAGGCGGCTGAGATCCTCGAAACGCAGACCCGGGCTCATGTTGAAGCGCTTGCGCTCATCGCTGGTCTCGGGGGTCTTCGGTGCGATGCGGACGGTGCCATCCCAGCTCATGCCGGCGAAGCCGGTGCTGATCTTGTCCATGACGCCATCCAACACGGAGGTCATCACCACCAGGGCGAAGACGCCCAGCATGAGCAAGGTGAGGGTGAGCAGGCTGCGCATCTTGTGGGCCCAGAGTTCCACCAGACCGGTGCGGACGACTTCCCAGAGCATGCCCAGGCTGAAGCCACGGGACGCCGGCACCGGGGCTGGGGCCTCGCCATTGAGCAGGGAGGGACCCGGGGCACGGAGGATGAGGCCCTGGTCACTCATAGCGCAGGGCTTCCATGGGGGAAAGCCGACTGGCTTTCCATGCCGGGTACAGCGCGAAGAGGAACCCGAAGGCCGCCGCCAGGCCATAGGCCCAGACGAAGCTGGCCGGGGTCATGAAGAGCGGGATGCCGATGCTCTTGGTGATGATCCAGGAGAAGCCGATCCCGAGCACCAGCCCGGCAAAGCCGCCGAGGGCCGTCAGCAGGAGGGCCTCGGTCATGAAGCCCTTGAAGATCTCGCGGCCCGACGCGCCGATGGCCATCTTCACGCCGACCTCGCGGACACGCTCCTTGAGGCTGGCCATCTGGATGTTCACGTTGACGATGCCACCACCCAACAGGGCGAGTACCCCCGAAAGCATGAAGATGATGTCGTAGACATCGCCCTGGCTCTGGCGACGCCGGACCCTGGCTGCCACGTCGTCCAGGCGGAAGTCCTCCTGGAGCCGGTGATTCGACTTCACGAGGTTCTTGAGCTGCTGGGCGAAGCCGCTCATGGCGTTCATATCGGGGATGCGGAAGGTGACCTGATCCACCCGCCGGTAGGCGTCGCCATTCATGCGACGCTGGACCAGGTTCGCGGGCACGGCGATGATGCGGTTCCGCCACCAGAACTGGTTGCCCTGGCCTTCGCGGAAACGGAACACCCGTTCCTGAAAGGTGCCGATGACCGTGACGGGGACATCGCCGATGCGCAGCGATTGCCCCAGGGCATCCCCCTTGGGGAAAAAGGTATTGGCGGCCTCGGTTCCGAGGACCACGACCGGGGCTCCCGTTTCCATCTCACTGCTCGAGAAGCCCCGCCCCTGGGCGATGCCGTAGCCGTTGGTGGGGATGTAGTCGCCCCCGATGCCCCGCACCTGCCGGTCCTGGTCCGCGTAGGCGGACACGATCCGGGCCCGAGTGTTCTTCTGCCGGCTGACGCCCTGAATGGCCTCTGACTTGAGGGCCTCTCCGCCGATGGCATCGGCATCCCGGAGCCCCAAATTCGCTTGTTGAAGGGCGGAGGGTTTCCCATCCTTGATGGCCGCCCGGGGTTGCACGTTCAGCTTGTCCAGACCGCCCATCTTCACGAACATCTCGTCGGCCCGTTTGCGCTGGCTGTCCGAAATGGAAAACCCGCCGAGCACCGAAGCCACGCCCAGCAGCACGCCCAGGGCCTGCAGCACGGAGCGGCCGAGGTTCTCCCGGATCTCCACCCAGGCCCCGAACAGCCGCTCGCGAAAGGCGCCGGAACCGGTCATTTACGCCACTCCCTCAGTCACGGCGATCAGGCCGTCTCTGATCTCCACCCTGCGTTGCGCGAGGGCGGCGATGGACGGGTCGTGCGTGACCAGGAGCAGCGTGTGGCCCTGCTGATGGAGCTCGCGGAAGAGCTCCAGGACTTCGGCCCCGGTCTTGGAGTCGAGCGCACCCGTGGGCTCGTCCGCCAGCAGAAGCGCAGGTTCATTGGCCAGGGCCCGGGCCACGGCCACGCGCTGCTTCTGGCCACCGGACAGCGTCGCCGGCAGCTTGTCCGCCTTGTCGGCGATGCCCACCTTTTCGAGCAGGGCGAGGGCCCGCTCGCGGCGTTCTTTGCGACCCACCCCTGCGTAGAGCATGGGCAGCTCCACATTGCGGACGATGCTCGCCTTGGGCAGCAGGTTGTAGCTCTGGAAGACGAAGCCGACCTTCTCGTTGCGGATGCGCGCCAGCTCACCACCCGAAAGCCCCTGGACCTGCCGTCCATCCAGGGTGTAGGTGCCCTCGGTGGGCAGATCCAGGCAGCCGAGAATGGCCATGAGGGTGGACTTGCCGGAGCCGGAGGGGCCGATGAGGGCCACGAATTCGCCCTTTTCCACGGTGAGGTCGATGCCGCGCAGGGCGTGCACCGCCGCCCCGTTGGCGCCATAGACCTTGGTGAGGGCCTGGGTCTGGATGATGGGGGAGGACGAGCCGCTAATTGTTTTCATCGTCCTTCTCGACCTTCTTCTTGCTGGGATCTTCCAGGCTGACCTGGTCGTTGGCCTTGAGGCCCGAGAGGATCTCAACGCGCTCCAGGGTGGCGATGCCGGCCTTGACGGAGACGACGTCGAAGTATTCCTTCCAGTGGTCGGCCAGCCAGATGAACTTGCCGCGTCCCGTGAGCCCATCTTTCGCCTTGGCGATGTCCTGCGGGGGGAGGTTCTCCTTCAGTCGATAGACGACGGTCTGGCCGTCGCGGCGCTGGAGGGCCTCCAGCGGCACGCTCACGGCCTTGTCCCGCTTCTCGCCGAGGATCTCGACATTGGCGCTCATGCCGGTCCTGAAGGAATCCGTGAGCTCATCCAGGGCGACTTCCACCTTGAAGACCTTGATCTTCTCCACCAGGTCGGCGGCGGGCGCCACGAACCGGACCTTGCCCGTGAAAGCCCGCTGGGGATAGGCGTCCAGGGTGATGCGGACGGGCTGCCCGACCTTGACCTTGGCGATGTCCACTTCGTTGAGGTTCACCCTCACGATGAGGGACTTCAGGTCGGCCACGGTAAAGACCACGGTGCCTGCGTTGAAGGAACTGACGCCGGACGTGATGGTGTCACCGAGTTCGACGCCCTTCTTGATCACCACGCCGTTCATGGGCGCGGTCACGCGGGCCAGTTGGGTGGAGGCGTTGCCACTGATGGGAATGCCGCGATCCTCGACGATCTGATACCGGGTCTGAGCGCTCTTGTAGGTTTCCTCGGCGAGGTCCCGCAAGGTGCGTGCGGACCGGAAGGTCTGTTCGGAGATGAGTCCCTCCTTGAAGAGGGCCGTTTGCTGGGTGAAATCCCGCTCGGCGTTCTTGAAGCTCACGCCTGCTTGCGACACGCTGCCCTTCACGTCCGAGAGGGTCTGGGCCTGGTTCACGTCGGGCTCGACTTCGGCCAGCATCTCCCCGGCCCGCACGACGGCGCCCTCACGGACCTTCAGACCGACGATGCGTCCAGACACCGTGGATTTGACATCCACCTTGGTGAGGGGGTCCACCACGCCGACCTCGCGCACGCTGACCTGCAGATCCTCGGCCTGGACCTTGCCCAGGCGGAAGGGGGTGGTGGCCTCGGACTTCTTCGACTTGCCATCGCCTCCCTTGAGGGTGAAGAACATGCCGGCCGCCAAGGCCGCACCGGCCACGGACAGGATGACCCATCGCTTCTGCATGAAACCCCCAGATGGGAAAGACGCCGGACTGGCCGGGATGATGAAAGGACTACGAAGCAGAGTCTGGAGCCGTTTAGAGGTGCCTTCCCCAGGTTTCGGTCATCCGCCACCCGGGGTCGGCCAACCCAGGCTGGGTACCGGGGAACGCTCCGTGTTGCTTCCCGCCACACCCTGAGGCAAGTCTCCTCAAAAATGGGCTTAAACCTTTCGTAATTTATTATGAAAAATGGATTTAGAAATTGGCATGTCAACCGCTATGTGGATGGCGGGACGATTCCCCACTCGCGGCGCCGCCGCATCAGGAGCAACCATGTTCAACACCCATAAGCGTGTGGCCCTCATCTTGGCCGCCGGACTCATCGGCGCCTCCCTCATGGCCCAGGCACCCACCGGTCAGCAGGTCGAAAAGAAGGGCGAGCGTGTCGAGCGCCGAGGCGAGGCCCAGGAGCGCAAGGGCGAGCGCCAGGAGAAGCGTGGCGCGCGGAACGAAGCCAAGGGCGAGCAGAAGGAGCGCCAGGGCGAGCGCATGGAGAAGCGTGGCGAGGCCCTGGAGGCTCAGGGCAAGGTCAAGGCCGGCGAAGCCCTCGAGAAGAAGGGCGAGCGTCGTGAGGCCGTGGGCAAGGCCCAGGAGGCCAAGGGCGAGCGTCAGGAGAAGCGCGGCGAGCGCAATGAGCGCAAGGGCGAGAGGAAGGAGAAGCGCGGGGAGCACCTTGGGAAGAAGGGCGAGCGCATGGAAGCGAAGGGCAAGTAATCCTTTCCTCCCTCAAGAAAACGGCCCCCAACCGGGGGCCGTTTTCTTGAGCAGGCTGAACCCTACCGCACCGTTTCCCGGGCGATCATCAGTTCTTCGTTGGTGGGGACGACGGTGACGACCACGCGGGAGTCCGGCGTGCTGATGATGCGTTCACCGGTACCGAATTCGTTGGCCTCGGGATCCAGCTTTACACCCAGGAAGTTGAGTTTGCTGCAGACCTTGGCCCGGACGAAGGTGCTGTGGGTGCCGATGCCGGCGGTGAAACAGATGGCATCTACACCGTCCAAGACTGTCGCATAAGCGCCGATGTATTGGCGCACGTTGTAGGTCAGGAGGTCGCGGGCCAGACGGGCCCGGTCGTTGCCGGCATCGGCGGCCAGCTCGATCTCGCGGAAGTCCGAGGAGACGCCAGAGATGCCCAGCAGGCCGGACTTCTTGTTCAGCAGGTCGGTGATGCCGTTGTAGTCCAGGTGCTCGTACTCCATGAGCATCTCCACCACGCTGGGGTCGATGGTGCCGCAGCGAGTGCCCATGATGACGCCCTGGAGGGGGGTCATGCCCATGCTGGTGTCGACGCTCCGGCCGTTGTGGACGGCGCAGATGCTGGTGCCATTGCCGATGTGGCAGGTGACGATCTTGAGGGCGCGCAGGGGGCGGCAGAGCAGGATGGCCGTGCGGGCAGCCACGAAGGAGTGGCTGGAGCCGTGGAATCCGTAGCGGCGGATGCCGTATTTCTGGCTCAATTCGTAAGGGATGCCGTAGGTGCGGGCATGGTCGGGGATGTTGTGGTGGAAGGCCGTGTCAAAGACCGCCACGTGAGGGACGTCGGGAAATTCCTCCCTGGCCACGCGAATGCCCATGGCGTTGGCTGGGTTGTGGAGGGGCGCGTACATCGCAAAGGTATCGATGTCGGCGAGGACTTCGTCGGTGACGATCAGGGAGTCCCCGTACTTCGGCCCCCCATGCACCACGCGGTGGCCCACGGCATGGATCGGCGTGTCGTGGAGGGCGACGGCCTTGAGCCGCTCGATAATGGCGTGCAGGGCCTCACGGTGGGTCGGAAGCGCCAGGTTCTCCTTGTGCTTGTCGCTCTCGAAGGTGAAGGTCAGGTTCGCGTCGGCCAGGCCGATGCGTTCCGCCATGCCCTCGGCAATGGAAGTCTCCTTCCCCATGTCGAAGAGATTGAACTTGAGGCTCGAAGAGCCGGCATTCAGCACGAGAACGAACACGGTATCCCCCATAACAGGAATAGTCTAACTGCTTTGGCCCGTGACCAATGCCTCATTGCCGATAATTAGGTCATCATGATAATTTGAAGCGCCGGGTCATCGTTTGCAGCTGTTGAGCCAGGTTGGCCAGTTCCTCGGTCGTCCTTGCCGTCTCCTGCACCGTGGCAGAAAGTTGGGTGGCTGCAGAAGCGTTCCGCTCGACCATCTGGGTGGCCGATTCCATGGCCCGGACCACTTCTTCACTGGCCCGCCCCTGCTCGTCCATGGCGTTGGCGATCTCCTTCAACTGCCCGGCGTTCTCGCGGACATGGCCATCAATCCGCTCCAGGCTTCGGGACGCCTCCTTGACGGAGTTGGTGCCGAGGCCCACGCGGTCGGTGCTCTCCTGGATGAGGGCCGTGATCTCCTTGGCCGCCGTGCCACTGCGTTCGGCCAATTTGCGGACTTCCTCGGCCACGACCGCAAAGCCCTTGCCCATGGCCCCCGCCTTGGCCGCCTCGATGGCCGCATTCAGGGACAGCAGGTTGGTCTGGCGTGCAATGTCGGTGATCACTGTGATGATCCGGTTCACCTTGGAGGAGCTCTCCTCGATGGCCTCCATGGCCCGGCCGGTATCACCCACGGCCGCCAGCCCTTGACGGCCTGCCTCCTGGGATCGGGCCGCGAGTTCCTCTGCCCGCACCGTGCTCTGCTTCACCTGCTGAATGTTGGCGTTCATCTCCTCCAGGGCGGCGGAGGATCGTTCCATGGCCTGGCGTTCCTGTTCTGTGCTGCGGCGGAGTTCCTCGGTAGTGCGGTTGACCTGTTCCGTGGTCGCGGATAACTCGGTGGCGCTCGAGGCTGTCCCTTCAGCAGACTGGCTGATGGCCTGGATGTCGTTGCGCAGGCCCTGGATCACTTGCGTCAGACCCGAAGCCACCTGGGTCAGTTCATCCTTGCCTTCGATGGGGGGGGTCCGGGTCAGGTCGCCCTTGGCCACCGCTGCCATGGCCGTTTCGATGTCCTGGGCCTTCCGGGCCACCCGTGCGCCGATGGCACTGCTCAGAATGATTCCCAGAACCACGGACACCAGATTGACGCCCACGATCCAGGTCTTGCCGGAGCCGGCATCAGCCAGATTCTTCTTTACCGCGTTCTCCGCATCCGTCTCGGCACCCTTCTGAACCTTGAGAATCCGGTCGCGGGTGGTCCGGACCAGTTCCACGTTGTCCTCCATCAGGCGGGCCAGGGTCTTGGGGCTGGTGTCGGCACGGGCCTCGGCCAGCAGGGCGGGGAAGCCCTTTTCGTAGCCCTGAAAGGCCTGGGTGGCTTCTTGAAGCAGGGCCTTGTCTTCCGCCGACCAGGCGAGGTGTTTGAGGGTCGTCAATTCCTTCTGGAGGGCGTCGGAGTATTCCTTGAGTCGCTTTTCTCGACCGGCCAGGTATTCGGGGTTGGAGGCGCCGCCGATCATGCTGACGTGGATGGTGCGGATGACGTTGATCTGGTTCAGCAGCCTGGAGGTGATGGCGGTTTCCGCCAACTGCTCGGCCACCTCGGCCTGGCCAGATTGAATGCTCGTCACGGTGAACCAGCCCAGTCCACCCACCAGCACCAGGGCGATGGTCTGGATGACGACGAGAAGGTTGAACTTCCCGCGCATCCTGAGTCTGTCTGTGAAGGATCCGATGTTCATGGTCCGCTCCATATCCCTTTCCTATCGGGAATGGATACAAGCAAGGTGAATCTCGGCGACTCAGCTGGAGAATAGTCCCAGCGCAAGGGTATCTGGGGCGGGCCAGGGAGCCTCCAGGGCCGATTCGGCCAAGGCCGTCAGCTTTGCCTCCAGCCGCGATGCGAGGCTGGGATCGACCTTCCAGCCCCGGCTGGCCATCCAGGCTTCGAAGCGGGGCAGGGGATCCTTGATGGCCCACTCGGCAAGGAGCGCCGGATCCACATAGCGCTGATCGTCGTGTTCAGCATGGCCTGACATGCGGAAGGTCTCGCAGACGATGAAGGCGGGTCCCTTGCCTTCGAGGCACCGCTGGCGGGCCTGGGCGGTGGCGTCGTATACGGCCACCGCGTCGTTGCCGTCCACCGTCAGCGTGAAAGCCCCCTGGGAGCGCGAGGTCATCCGGCCCGCCATCTGGCGGTCCGGCGGGGTGGAAAAGGCGTAGCCGTTGGATTCGCCCACCACGATGAGGGGGAGTTTCTGCACCACGGCGAAGTTCAGCCCCTCGTAGAAGGCCCCAGTGGAACTGCCCCCATCCCCGATCCAGGTCATGGCCACGCGGCGCTCCCCCTTCTGGCGGAAGGACAGGGCGACGCCGGCCATCACCGGGATGAGGGCCCCGAGCATGGAAGTGGGGGCGATGATGCCCCGTGCCACGGATCCGAAATGGTTGTTGTGCTCGCGCCCGCCCGTGGGGCCCGTGGCCCGGCCCAGGTACTGGAGGAAGATCTCTTTGGGTGTCATCCCGCGAACGAACATGGAGCCCAGGTTACGGATCAGGGGTGCGATCACATCGTCGGGCCCCAGGGCCATGGCCGTGGCACAGGCGGTGGCCTCCTGGCCCAGGCTGCGGTAGACGCTGCCAAGCGTATGCCCCTGGCGGAAGAGCTTGACCAGCCGCTCTTCGGTCAGGCGGGTGAGCAGCATGGCCTCATACAGGCGCAGGGCGGTGTCATGGTCCATCCGGTTAGCATATTCCCATGTTGACCCTCCGTCCCGCCGTCCCCACCGATGCCCAGCTGATCCTGGCCTACATCCGCGAGCTAGCAGAGTACGAGCGGGACCCGGAGGCGGCCATTGCCACTGAGGCGGACATCCACCGCCATGCTTTCTCAGACCATCCGCTCGTCAAGGTGACCATGGCTGAGTGGAATGGCCAACCAGCGGGATTCGCCCTCTGGTTCCTGAATTTCAGCACCTGGGAGGGCAAGCCCGGCATCTACCTCGAAGATCTCTTCGTGGGTCCCGCCTTTCGGGGCCATGGCATCGGCAAGGCCCTGCTGAAGCATCTGGCGGCCCTGGCCGTGCAGGAGGGCTGGACGCGGTTCGTCTGGCAGGTGCTGGACTGGAACACCCCGGCCATTGAATTCTACGAGGCCCACGGCGCCAGGATCATGCGCCCCTGGCTCACCTGCCGGGTGGATGGCGAAGCCCTGCGAAGGCTCGCCGGGTCTGCGGATTGACCTGGGCCCCGCTGCTCCGGCTCAAGGAGGCCCTGGGCCCCCAGGCGGAGCTGGTGATTGTCGGCGGTGCAGTCCGGGATGAACTCCTTGGGCGTCCCCATGCCGATTGGGACCTGGCCACCCGTATGCTGCCTCAGACGGTGATGGAGCGCGCTCGGGCGGCCGGTCTGAAGGTTATTCCCACGGGCCTCCAGCACGGTACGGTGACGGTGATCCTGGAGGATCGGCCGGTGGAAGTGACCACCTTCCGCAGCGACGGTGATTACCTGGATGGTCGGCGGCCAGAGTCCGTGCGTCTCGGCGTGGACCTGGCCGAAGACCTGTCCCGTCGCGACTTCACCATCAACGCCATGGCCCTGCCCGTGGGCGGTGGCGATCTGGTGGATCCCTTCGGGGGGCGGACGGATCTGACCGCGCGGGTGATCCGGGCTGTGGGTGATCCGCTGCAGCGGTTTGCCGAAGATGGCCTCCGCCCCCTGCGGGCCTGCCGCTTCGCGTCTCAGCTGGGCTTCGAGGTGGCCCCGGCGACCGTGGAGGCCATCCCCTTCCGTCTGGAGGTCGCCCGCAAGGTATCCGTAGAGCGGGTCTTCACGGAGCTGGACAAGCTGCTGGGCGGCGCCGAGCCGGAGCGCGGATTGGGGCTGCTGGCGGACACGGGGCTTCTGGACCTGTGGCTGCCAGAGCTGCGCCCCATGATCGGTTGCGGCCAGAACCGCCACCATCGGCACGACGTCTGGAACCACACGCTGGCGGTGCTCCGCGGCGTGCCAGCCGATTCAGGGCTGCGCTGGGCGGCCCTGCTCCATGACGCAGGCAAGCCTGGGGTGCGCAGCAGCGGGCCGGATGGAGAGGTCCATTTCCACGGCCACGAGGCCCGCTCGCTGGAGCTGGCCGAGGCCATCCTGGACCGTCTAAAGGCCAGCCATGCCCTGCGCCGCGATGTGGCGGCCCTGATTCGACACCATGGCACCCATCCCACGGAGGCGTGGAGCGATGCCGCCTGCCGCCGATTCCTGCGAAGGCTGGCTGAGGACGGGCTGCACCTGACGCGCTGGGCCACTTTCCGGCTGGCCGACCAGCGCGGCAAGGGGCTGGAGCTGGACGCGCGGCTGGCGGCGCATGAGGTCCTGACGGCGCGACTGGCGGCGCTCGCCTTGTCGGGCCCGCCGCTCTCTGTGAGCGACCTGGCGCTGGACGGCAAGGCGCTCCTGGCCCTGGCCGACCGTCCCGGCGGCCCCTGGCTCGGCGAGCTGCAACGTCACCTGTTGGAGGTGGTCATCGACGACCCGGACCTGAACAGCCCCGAGACGCTGACCCGGCTGGTGCGGCAGCGCTTTGAAGAAGGACGCCGCTAAAACCTCAGCCCAGGAAGGCGAGGATGAACAGAGGGATACCAGACAGTCCCACGAGGATGGAACCCCACCACACAGCGCGGTTCCGGGTAAGGGCGGCCAGGGCGCCCAGGGCGATGGACACCTGGAAGAGGGCCACGGCGTTGGCGAAGCGGTGGTGCCGGTGCAGCAGGTGATCGGCCTCGCGGGACTTCGCGTCGCGCTCCTCCTCCTTCTCTTTTGCGGCCTTCTTGATCTCACCCTGTTCCTCGGCATAGCGCTTGGCCTGCTCGCGCAATCGGTCTGGAACGGGCTTGCCGGCCGCCTCCCAGCTGGCGGCGATGGCCTCCTGGACCGCTGCCTTCAGACCCTTGGCCTGGTAGTAGGACCACTGGTCGGAGGCCTCGGCCTGGAGCCGGGTCGACTCGGTCTTGAGGAGCAACGCCTCGTTGACGGTGGCCCCGGCCTGCAGGGCCGCAATGGCGGCGAAGGCGGCGAGAACCGCGGTGGTGAGGGCGATTCGCTTCAGGAAGCCACCCCCTTCCCGCTCCATCTCTTCCTGGATGGCCTCGTGCAGCTTCTCGGTTTCGATCTCGGGTCCTTCGGGCATGGGGTTCTCCGGAGCTGATCCCTTCATACCGCAAAACGCCCGGCGGGTGCCGGGCGTTTTGTTCCGTTTGGCTGATTCAGCCTGCGCCACCGCCACCGATGGTGGCGGGACGGTAGGTGAGGCTGGCCTTGATGAAGTCGCGGTTCATGCGGGCGATGTTCTCCATCTTGATGCCCTTGGGGCAAGCGGCTTCGCACTCGCTGTGATTGGTGCAGGTGCCGAATTCCTCGGCGTCCATCTGGGCGACCATGTCGCGGACGCGGAGGTAGCGTTCCGGTTGGCCCTGGGGCAGCAGGCCCAGCTGGGTGATCTTCGCGGACACGAAGAGCATGGCGCTGGCGTTGGGGCAGGCGGCCACGCAGGCGGCGCAGCCAATGCAGGCGGCCGCGTCCATGGCGAGGTCGGCGTTCTCCTTGGGGATGGGCAGGGCGTTGGCATCCTGCGGGCTGCCCGTGGGCGCGCTGATGAAGCCGCCGGCGGCGATGATGCGGTCGAAAGCGCCGCGGTCCACCATGAGATCCTTGAGCACCGGGAAGGCTTCAGCACGCCAGGGCTCGAGGGTGATGTTGTCACCGTCCTTGAAGCTGCGCATGTGCAGCTGGCAGGTCGTGGTGCGCTCCTTGGGTCCGTGCGGGCGTCCGTTGATCACCATGCCGCACTGGCCGCAGATGCCTTCGCGGCAGTCGTGGTCGAAGGTGATGGGTTCCTCACCCTTGCGGATGAGGCCCTCGTTCACCACGTCGAGCATTTCCAGGAAGGACATGTCGGGGCTGATGTTCTCGGCGGGATATTCGACAAACTTGCCGTCGCATTTGGCGTTCTTCTGCCGCCACACGTGGAGGGTGAGATTGATGTGCTTGGCCATGGCTCAGTTCCTCACTTGTAGCTGCGGGTCGCGAGGTGGACGTTCTCGAAGGAGAGCTGCTCGGTGTGTCGCACCGGCGTCTGGCCCTCGCCCTTGTATTCCCAGGCGGCCACATGACAGAAGTTCTCGTCGTCACGCAGCGCCTCACCTTCCTCGGTCTGCCATTCCTCGCGGAAGTGGCCGCCGCAGGATTCGCGGCGCTCAAGGGCATCCAGGCACATGAGCTCGCCGATCTCGAGGAAGTCGGCCACGCGGCCGGCCAACTCAAGGGACTGGTTCACTTCGCCGCCAATGCCAGGAATGCGGAGGTTCTTCCAGAATTCTTCGCGGATCTCGGGAATCCTCTGGAGCGCCTTCTTCAGGCCGGCCTCGTTGCGACCCATGCCGCAGAACTCCCACATGACCTTGCCCAGCTCGCGGTGGAAGTGGGTGGGTGTTTCCTTGCCATTGATGGCGAAGAACTTCTGGACCCGTTCGGCGGTGGTCTGCTCGGCGGCTTTCACGGCCGGATCATCGGCCTTGATGCGGGTGCCGGGCTTGATGCCAGCCAGGTAGCCCCCGATGGTGTAGGGAATCACGAAGTAGCCGTCGGCCAGGCCCTGCATGAGCGCCGAGGCGCCCAGGCGGTTGGCGCCGTGATCGGAGAAATTGGCCTCACCCAGCACGAAGCAGCCAGGGATGGTGCTCATCAGGTTGTAGTCCACCCACAGGCCGCCCATGGTGTAGTGGGTGGCAGGGAAGATGCGCATGGGCGTCTTATACGGATTGTCATCGGTGATGCGCTCATACATCTCGAAGAGGTTGCCGTATTTCTCTTCGATCTTGTTCTGACCCAGACGCGTGATGGCCGCCTCGAAGTCCAGGTAGACGCCGAGGCCTGTCTCGCCAATGCCGCGACCGTCATCGCAGACCTGCTTGGCGGCACGGCTGGCGATGTCGCGGGGGGCCAGGTTGCCGTAGGAGGGGTACTTCCGCTCCAGGTAGTAGTCGCGGTCCTCCTCGGCGATCTGGCTGGCGGGTTTGCCGCAGTCCTCTTTCTTTTTGGGCACCCAGATGCGGCCATCGTTGCGCAGCGACTCGGACATCAGCGTGAGCTTGCTCTGGTGGTCGCCGGTGACGGGGATGCAGGTGGGGTGGATCTGCGTGAAGCAGGGGTTGGCGAAGGCCGCGCCCTTCTTGTGGGCGCGCCAGATGGCGGTGCCGTTGCAGCCCTTGGCGTAGGTGGCCAGATACATCGTGTTGCCGTAGCCGCCGGTGGCCAGGCAGACCGCATCGGCCAGGTGGGACTTGATCTCGCCCGTAACCATGTCGCGAGTAACGATGCCCTTGGCCACGCCGTCCACCACGATCAGCTCCTGCATCTCGTGGCGGGCGAACATCTTCACCGTGCCGAGACCCACCTGCCGCTGCAGGGCCTGGTAGGCGCCGAGGAGCAGCTGCTGCCCCGTCTGCCCGCGGGCGTAGAAGGTGCGGCTGACCTGGGCGCCACCGAAGGAGCGGTTGTCCAGCAGGCCGCCGTACTCGCGGGCGAAGGGCACGCCCTGGCCCACGCACTGGTCGATGATGTTGTTGCTGACCTCGGCCAGGCGGTGCACGTTGGCTTCGCGGGCCCGGAAATCACCGCCCTTGACGGTGTCGTAGAAGAGACGGCGAACGCTGTCGCCATCATTGTGGTAGTTCTTGGCGGCATTGATGCCGCCCTGGGCGGCGATGGAGTGGGCGCGGCGGGGGCTGTCCTGGTAGCAGAAGCACTCCACCTCGTAGCCGAGCTCGGCCAGGGAGGCAGCAGCGGCGCCGCCGGCGAGGCCGGAGCCCACCACGAGCACCTTGTACTTGCGCTTGTTGGCCGGATTCACGAGCTTGAGATCAAACTTATGCTTGTCCCACTTCTGTTCGATCGGACCGTCTGGGATTCGGGAATTGAGTTCCATGGTTGGCTCCCTGGGATCAGTGGATGAAGCCGGCGAGGACGGCGATGGGGTAGGAGATGTTCACGCCCACGACAAGGAGGGTCAGTCCCGTGGCGAAGTTGCGCCGCAGGCTGTCGTAGCGGGGGTGGGACAGGCCCAGGGACTGGGTGACGCTCCAGACGCCATGCCACATGTGCAGGCCTAGGCAGAGTTGGGCCACGATGTAGAAACCAGCGGCGGCGGGGACCTGGAATCCCTTCACGAAGTTCGAATAGGGATTGGTGTGATCGAAAGCGGGGTGGACGTTCCCGATGGTCAGGTGCAGCAGGTGGTAGACGATGAAGACCGCCAGGATGACGCCGCTCCAGCGCATGGTGCGGGAAGCCCAGGTGGACGAGACACTCTGCTGTTCGCGGTAGCCCACGGGGCGGGCGGCCCGGTTATCCAAAGTGAGGGATACGGCGGCCCAGATGTGGAGGCCGGTGGC
>JANYAZ010000006.1 GCA_025361045.1 Geothrix sp.
GGTAGGACCGGGCGCAGAACATTCGTCAATTTTCGTTTTATTTTCGCTTAATTCAAATCGAATTTTCCTAGTTGGCCCTTAGACCTCCGGGCCAGTGAGCCGTGATCAGGAGAATTCTTGATCCGACTCGGACGATGGGCCCCTCAAACACCCCCGCAAATCCCCCGCCACCCCCCGCGTTCCGACCACCAGGTTCCCACTCTCAAACCACTCCTGCCCACCCTCCCAGTCCGTGACCACACCACCGGCCTCCTGCACCAGCAGCACGCCGGCGGCGATATCCCAGGGCTTGAGGCCCAGCTCGAAGTACCCGTCGAAGATGCCGCAGGCCACGTGGGCCAGATCCAGCGCGGCGCTGCCGGCCCGGCGGAGGCCCTTGGCGCGGGGGAAGACGCGGCTCAGCGCCGCGTTGAAGAGGGGCCAGCGGTCGCCCAGCTGGAAGGCGAAGCCTGTGGCGAGGAAGGCGCCATCCAGGCCTGCCTGCTGCGATACATGCATGGGCTTGCCGTTCCAGGTGGCGCCCTGGCCCCGTACGGCGAGGAAGCAGTCCTCGCGCAGGGGGTCCAGCACGCAGCCCACCACCGGGCCATCGGCGTCCCACAGGGCCACGGAGACACACCAGTGGGGAAAGCCCTGCACGAAGTTCAGCGTGCCATCCAGGGGGTCCACAATCCAACGGATGTCCGCGTCCCCATGGCTGCCACCCTCCTCGCCAACAAAGCCGTACTGCGGGAACCGGAAGTCCAGTTCCGCGCGGATGGCGGCCTCGGCCGTGCGATCGGCGTCGCTGACCACATCGTTCTTAGTTTTCTCGGTGATGGTGGTGGGATCGAGCTTCCTGAAGCAATCCAGCAAGACTTTGCCCCCGGCCTGGGCCCCAGCCACGCAGGCATCCCGCTGTGCGTCGAACATCGTCACCGTCCTTGTCCAGATGCTCTCATGGAGGCCTCGGCACGGTGTTTGAGGGCGCGGATCATGGCCGGAAACACAAAGGCGTGGAAGGGGAGCGAGGCATACCAGTACAGCAAGCCCAGCAACCCGTGTGGCTCGAAGAAGGCCGTCTGCTCGAGCCTCGATCCATTGCCTTCCGGCTTGACCATGAACTGCAGCCAGGCGTGGCCATTGACACGCATCTCGGCCCGCAGACGAAGCAGGTGGTCCGCTTCGAGGGCCTCTACGCGCCAGAAATCGACTGGATCACCCACCCGAAGTTTCATCGGATGACGCCGCCCCCGACGCATCCCCATGCCTCCCAAGAGGCGGTCCAGAAAGCCCCGGATCTGCCAGAGCCAGTTGCCGGCGGGCCAGCCGTTGTCACCCCCCAGGGCGCAGAAAGCCTCGAAGACAACCTGGGGTGGTGCCTTCACGTGGCGGGAGTGGCGCTCCAGCAACATGCCCTCGTGTGATCCCAGAGCCCGGCCCTCAGGTTCCCCGGCGAGACTCGAGGCCCAAGTGGTCTCCACCGCATCCTCATCCATGCGCTGGAGCGCCAGGGCCAGGGCCATACGATAGGTCATGGGCTTCACCTGGAAGACCTGCAGGGCTCGGGGATCCTGGACCACCACTTCCGTACCCATGCCTTCCACCAGGGGACCTGCGATCTGCAGGGGAATGGGCGTCACCAGGTCCACCCAGAGCACCGACAGCACCGGCAGGGGTACCTTCATGGGAATGATGATGCGGCGCAGGCCCCGGGCCTCTGCATAGATCAGCATCATCCGACGGTAGTCGAGGACGTCCTGGCCACCGATCTCGAAGATGCCGGACACTTCGGGATGATCTAGGGACTCTGTCAAGTAGGCCAGCACATCGCGAACGCCAATGGGCTGGCAGCGGGTGTTCACCCAGCGTGGGGTGATCATGATGGGCAGCCGCTCGGTCAGATGGCGGATCATCTCGAAGCTGGCGCTGCCGCTGCCGACGATCACCGCGGCCCGGAACTCCAGCACGGGTACGCCGCAGGAACCCAGCGCGGTCCCCACCTCATGGCGACTGGCCAGATGATCGCTCCGCTGCCCGCTGGAATCCCCCAGTCCCCCCAGGTAGATGATCCGGCGCACACCGGCCTTCGCAGCGGCCTCTGCGAAGGTCTCGGCCTGCCGAAGATCCCGCCCTCGAAAATCCGGGCTGTCCTCACCCATGGCATGGACCAGGTAGTAAGCCTGAGTCACGCCTTGGAGAGAAGTCTCCAGGGAGGTGGGATCCGATACATCGCCGCAGACCATCTCGACGCCCAACCAAGATCGGCCTGCAAGCCGCTGCGGATTCCGAGAAAGGCAACGCACCCGGTGACCTGCCGCCAACAGCCTGGTTACCAACCTTCCGCCGATGTAGCCGGTGGCGCCTGTCACGAGGACAAGAGGCCTGCCGGGGTCCATCAAACTCGCGCCGTTGGGTCGGGTCATCGTCCGATTATGCGCCCTCGTAAATCTTGACGAATTTGGTAAACTTTACTGGGAGACCGCCATGCCCAAGGTCATCAACATCGAACCCACGCCCAATCCTGACGCCCTGAAGTTCCTGGTACACCCGGCCATTCTCAAGGCGGGGTCCCGTTCCTTCAAGGATTTCGGGGCCGCGGTGGGCGACCCGCTGGGCTCCTGCCTCTTCGGCCTGGGCAAGGTCACGTCCGTGTTCTACATGGACCGCTTCGTCACGGTGAACAAGGAACCCTCGGCGGAGTGGAGCGACCTCATCGATCCCATCTGCGAGGCCATCGAAGATCTGAAGTTGCCGGATAACGATACGGGTGAGGCCGGGGCTCAGGTCACGGGTGGTGATTCCGAGGCCACCCTGGAACGCATCAACCACCTGTTGGACACCCGCATCCGCCCTGGCCTGGCCGGGGACGGCGGCGGTCTGGAGGTCATCTCCTTCGATGGCCAGACCCTCCAGATCAGCTACCACGGCGCCTGTGGCTCCTGTCCCTCCTCCACCAGCGGCACCCTGCGCTACATCGAAGGCCTGCTGCAAGAGGAAGTGAGTCCGAGCCTCCGCGTGGTCAGCTGGTAGGGCGATCATCGGAGGTCTGGCCCCATCCGCAGCACGGCACCTCGGTCATGGCCGCAGGCCATGCCGAGTGGAGGTGAGCCCGAACCTCCGCGTGGTCAGCTGGTAGGGGGCGGGTCGGAAGCCTGGCCCTGGCCAGGACAGACGGAACGGCCAGAGGCTTCCGCATTGTCGATGGGTAGGTCTTGCACTCAGATGAAACCAGGGCAACCTAGAGGCATTCCCGGAGATTCGCGTGGTGGTGGCCAAACCCGTCAAGCGTCGCACCGGCACCTCAGATCACCTCGCCTCGCTGTCCGACTTGCTTCATGACAGCCAAACGGATGCCGCCCGACTGTTCGAACATGGCCTGGCCCTCCTGGTTCAGGCCCTCGGTGTGGATCGGGCGCTGCTAACCCGCGTCACCGGTCTGGGCTACGAAGTGTTCTGGTGGTCAGTCACCCCCCGCGCTTCCATGGATGGCATCTTCGAGGCTCCCGAAAAGGGGTTCTGCCCCTTCGTGATCGCCCACCCCGATCGCCCGCTCACCATTCCGGATGCGGCCAAGGAACCACGCTGGCGGAAAGCTCCGGGGTACCTGGATCTCGGCATCCGTGCCTACGCGGGCGTGGCTTTGCAGGTGGGAGGCAAGGCCATCGGTACCCTCTGTGTGCAGCATCACGCGCCCCGGCTGTTCACCCGCGCCGAGTTGGCCTTGCTGAGGACCATGGGCCATCTCATGGCGCGCACCCTGGAATCCGAAAATCTGAAGCGGGAGTTGCAGGCGGCCCTCGATGCGCTGGAGCTGAGCAGCGCCATCGTGGAGGACAGCGCCTTGCTGAGCCGGCGATCAGGCCTGCCCAACCGCCGCTACCTGGACATCTGGCTGCGATCCTCGCTCTTCATGGCCCGGCGAAGGAGGGAGCCCATGGCCCTGGCCCTGTGGTCCCAGCCCATGGTGGCGGGAACCAAGGGTCGCCTTGCCGCGGCGGTTGGGCACCTGCGGGGCGAGGACCTTCTGGTGGAACTGTCCACCGACCAGTACCTGCTGCTCCTGCCTCACACCTCCGACTCTGGTGCGGAAGTGTTGTTGTCGCGCCTCCGGAGCACCGTCGGCAATCACCCGACTGGTGCCACACTCTGGCTTCCAGACGGGAAGGACATGACCCTGAAGTCAGCTTTGCGGCGTGCGGCCAAGGCCTTTACGGACGCCAATCGGGATGCTTTGCCCCTCCTCTGGAACCACGGCTGAGCCCTCTGTCCAGGCCTAGGAGCCTGTCCAAGGCTGAGGAGCCTGTCCAAGGCTGAGGGTCCATGGGATGATGAACGGCTTTGGCACGGCCGGTGATAGTCCGGACCTTTGGAGGTGAATGTTGGACACTCCGACTCTGGTGAAGACGGCCCTCAACGCGCTGGACGGCCACGAAGACCCCAGCCGCGAGGATCTCTGTCACTGGTATGAGCTGATGCACCTCGGTCGCCTGCTGGATGACAAGGCACCGAATTACCTGAAGCAGGCCATCGGCTGGTCCTATCACGCACCCTGTGCGGGTCACGATGGCATCCAACTGGCCGCCGGCTTGGCCTTCCGGCCGGGTCGCGACTTCCTCTTCCCCTACTACCGCGATCTGCTCACCTGCCTGGCCGCAGGCATCACACCTGAGGAGATCATCCTCAATGGCATTTCCAAGGCCACCGATGTCGCTGGTGGCGGCCGCCACATGAGCAACCACTTCGGCAAGCCCTCCATCGGCATCCAGAACGTGTCCAGCCTCACGGGGAACCACACCCAGCATGCCGTGGGCCTGGCCCGCGCCGTCAAGACCTACGGCCGCGAGAGCATCGTCTTCAGCAGCCAGGGGGAATCCTCCCTCTCCGAGGGCTACTGTTTCGAGAGCATCAACGGAGCAGACCGCGAGCAGCTGCCCGTGGTGTTCGTCATCCAGGACAACGGGTACGGCATCTCTGTGCCCAAGCGGGACCAGAGCGCCAACGAACACATCTGCGACAACTTCAGCGGCTTCACCAACCTGAAGATCATCAAGTGCAACGGCCTCGACTTTCCAGACTCCATGCGCGCCATGGAGGAGGCCTTGGCCTATGTCCGCACGGGCAAGGGACCGGCCATGGTCTACGCCACCTGCGTGCGCATCGGCAGCCATTCCAATTCGGACCGCCACGAGCTGTACCGCGATGATGCCGAGCGCGCCGAAGCCAAGACGAAGGATCCCCTGCCCCGCTTCCGCGCCTACTGCCTTGACAACGGGCTCAGCGAGGACGAGCTCAAGGCCATCGAGATCGACAACCAGGCCCGCTACCTCGCCGCCCACGACAAGGCCATGGCAGCGCCCAACCCTGAGCCCACCACCATCCATGACTTCGTTATTCCTGAAGGTTGGGTTTCAGATGCGTTTCCGGACGGTACCCATCAGGCCACGGGTGACGCGATCAGCCTCATTGCGGCCCTGAACCAGACCTTGAAAGAAGAATTCAGGTACAACCCCGACACCTTCATCTGGGGCCAGGACATGGCCAACAAGGAGAAGGGCGGCATTTTCAACGTGTCGAAGGGGCTGCAGCTGGAGTTCGGCGAGAAACGGGTCTTCAACGGCCCCATCGCCGAGGACTTCATCGTCGGCACCGCCAATGGCTTCTCGCGGCTCGACGATAAGATCCGCGTGGTGGTGGAAGGTGCCGAGTTCGCAGACTACATCTGGCCCGCCGCCGAGCAGATCGTGGAGACCAGCCACGACTACTGGCGCAGCCACGGCCAGTTCTCACCCAACATCACCATCCGCATCGCCTCGGGCGGCTACATTGGCGGTGGGCTCTACCACTCGCAGAACGTGGAGGGTTGGCTCACCACCCTGCCCGGCATCCGGGTGGTGGTGCCCGCCTTCGCCGA
>JANYAZ010000016.1 GCA_025361045.1 Geothrix sp.
GGCCTCGACTGGGTGGCGGGCCTGCGCCGCGATGCCGGCCACCGTGACCTCACCCGTCTGGACACTGGACAGCGCAGCCGCGCCGGCAGTGCCGAAGCCGGTACCTGGCGCTCGGGGCTCAACTGGGTGGTGGCGCCTGCACTGCGCGTCTACGCCAGCGCGGGCCAGGGTTTTCGCATGCCCAACACCACAGAGTTCGCCTTGAACGCCCAGGCGGAAAGCCAGGATGGCAAGACCTACGGCATCGTTCCCGAGCGCAGCCGCACCGTCCAGGTCGGTGCCACGGGCCTGCTGGCGGGGCACTGGGAGTACCACCTGGAGGCCCAGCGCACCCGCGTCAGCGACCTGCTGGCCTACATCTTCGACACCAGCTTCTCCTTCCCGCCCCTCTTCACCTCGCACTACGCCAACCAGGGCAGCATCCGCGCGCAGAGCCTCGAAGGCGCCCTGGGCTGGCGCGGCGGCGCCGACCTGGCCTACGGCTGGGATCTGATCCTGCGCAGCCAGGAGACCCGGGACCTGGACCACAACGTCGATGGCCAGGAATTCGGCCAGCAGAACACCGCCATCGTGCGCCACCCCTTCTTCACGGGCGCGGTGGCCGCCTTCGTCCAGGCGAAGCGCTGGCGGGCCGATGTCCGCTTCGACCGCGTGGGTGCCCGCTACGACATCCACGACACCACCTACGAGGTGATCTCCACGCACAAGCCCTACCGCGACCTCAGCGTGGGCGGTTCCTTCGAGCCCATGAAGAACCTTGTGCTGGCGCTGCGCGGCGAGCACCTCCTGCAGCCCCGCCAGAGCGTCCAGGACTGGCTCAGCGGCCGCTTCGATCAGAACGGCGACGCCGCGCTGGTCTACGGCTTCCCCGCACCCGGCCCCCGCTGGACCCTCAGCGCCACGTGGAGGTGGTGATGGTTCCCGGTCATCCAACGAAAAGAGGACTGATTTTAAAACCGCAGATGACGCAGATGACACAGATAAAAGCCAAAAGAGAGTGGAGGGGCGCTACGGCCCATTGGCCCTTATTCATCTGCGCAATCTGCGACATCTGCGGTTTCAAATTCCAATCATTCTTGTTCTTGCTCCTTCTTCTGCTACCCCAGCCCTTGACTGCGGCGCATCCCCAACGGGTGGTGAGTCAGGCCGTGGGCACGGACGAGCTGTTGCTGGCCCTGGCGGATCCCAACCAGATCGCGGCCCTCAGCCACATCAGCCATGAGGCGGAGTTCAGTCCGGTGGCCGCCGAGGCAAAGCGCTTCCCGGCCCTCAAGGACAGTGACGCCGAGAGCGTGCTGCGCTTTCGTCCCGACCTGGTGCTGGCCGCCAGCTTCACCCGCCCCGAGACCCTGGCCCTGCTCAAGCGGGCCGGGGTCCGGCTGGTGGTGCTGGACCGCTTCGACACGCTGGCGGACGTCTATGCCAGCCTGCGGATTCTGGGCCGTGAGCTGGGCCAGGAGGCCCGGGCCGAAGCCGTGATCGCCCAGAGTCAGGGGCGCGTCGAAGCCCTCGCGGCACGGCTGAAGGGGGTGCGGCCCGTGCGTGTGCTCAGTGCCGGGATCTATCCCTTCACCTCCGGCAGCGGCACCACGTTCCAGGACCTCTGCGAACATGTGGGGGCCGTGAACGTGGCTGCGGAAGCGGGCCTGAAGGGGCATGCCCCCACCCCTTCCGAAACGCTGCTGGTCTGGAACATCGAGGTGCTCGTCGCCGCCGGCGATGACGGCGTGCGTGCCCAGCTGGCCGCCATCCCCCACTACCGCCTCCTGCCCGCCTTCAAGGCCGGGCACCTGGTGGTGATCCCGGGGCCCATGATGTCCAGCGTGTCCCACCATCGCATCGCCGCCTACGAAGCCCTGGCGCGGGCCTTGCACCCCGAGCGTTTCCGGTGAAGGCCCGCGTCGCCATTCCCGTCCTGCTGGCGCTGCTGGCCCTGACCTTCCTGGCTTCGCTGGCCTTCGGCGAACTGCGGCTCAGCTTCGGCCAGGTGCTTGGTGCGCTGACCGGGCATGGCGACGAATTGGCCCGCACGGTGGTCCGGGATTTCCGTCTCCCGCGCGCCCTGGTGGGCCTGGCGGTGGGCGCGGCCCTGGGGGCCAGCGGCGTGGTGATGCAGGCCTTCTTCCGCAATCCCCTGGCCAGCCCCGGCCTGCTGGGCGTGAGCAGCGGCGGGGCCCTGGGCGCTGTGGCCGTACTGGCCCTGGGGCCGATGCTCGGCTTCGCCGCCGCCACGCTGTGGATCCTCCCCCTGGCTTCCATCCTGGGGGCCTTCGCCGCCACCGGTGCCGTGCTGATGCTGGCCCAGCGAGGCGCGGGCACGGAGCGGCTGCTGCTCTCGGGCGTGGCCCTTAACGCCCTGCTGGGCGCGGGTACCAGCTTCCTCCTCACCACCACGGCGGGCCATTTCGAGGTGAACGCGCAGATCCTGTTCTGGCTCATGGGCGGCCTGGAAAGCCGCAGCTGGGAGCATGTGTGGATGGGCGTCCCGCCGATCCTGGTGGCCTGCCTCCTGGTGCTGCCGCTGGGCCGCGCCATGGACCTGCTGAGCCTGGGCGAACAGAGTGCCCAGAGCCTGGGCGTGGACGTGCGCCGCCTGCGCCGCCAGCTCATCGTGTTGTCCACGGTGCTCACCGCCCTGGCCACTGCCGTGGCGGGCATCGTGGGCTTCGTGGGTCTGGTGGTACCCCACGTGCTGCGCCTGGCCTTCGGTCCCGATCACCGCCGCCTGCTGCCCTACTCCATGCTGGGCGGGGGCACCTTCCTGCTGGCCTGCGATCTCGTCACGCGCACCTTCCCCCTGGGCCTGCGCCTGGGCGTCGTCACAGCCCTCATCGGTGGGCCCTTCTTCCTGTGGCTGCTGCGGAGGCCGCGATGACCGCGGTCCTGCACTCTGCCGACCTCACGGTGCCCGGCCGACTGGAGGCGGTGTCGCTGGATCTGGGCCCCGGCGAGCTCATTGCCCTGGTGGGGCCGAACGGGGCAGGCAAGTCCACGCTGATCCAGGCTCTGGCGGGGCTGCTGCCGGCGGATGGAACGATCCAGTGGGAGGGTCAGCCGCTGGCGCGCATCGCCATGGCCGAGCGCGGAAGGCGCCTCGCCTGGGTGGGCCAGGAGGCCCACTTCGAGTTCGCCTTCCCCGTGCGCGAGGTGGTGGCCCAAGGCCGCTACGCCTGGGGGGACGATCCCTCGGGGGTGGAGGCCGCCCTGGCAGAGCTGGACCTCGCCCACCTCGCGGAACGGCCGGTCACGCGGCTTTCCGGCGGTGAGCGCCACCGCGTGGGCCTGGCCCGGGCCCTTGCCACCGGGGCTCCGGTCCAGCTCTGGGATGAGCCCGTGGCCCAGCTCGACGTGCGTCACGCGCTGGAAGTCATGCGCCTGGCCCGGCGCCTGGCCGACGACGGCGGTACCGTGGTGGTCAGCCTTCACGACCTGCGGGCCGCCTACCGCTTCGACCGTGTGCTGGTACTGGATCGGGGTCGCCTAGTGGGCAATGGGAAGCCCCACGACGTGCTCACGGCGCCGCTCATCCGCGAGGTCTTCCGCGTCGAAGCGACCTTCGTCGAAAGCCTGGTGCCCGAGCTGCCGGAGGATTAGGCCGAACGCTTCCCACGAAACAGGTCGACGGGGCCCAACACCGCCCCCACCACGATCAGAACCCTGGCGGCCATGGACACACCGGTGAAGTATTGCCCGCCCCAGAGCACGGGGTTGAAGGCCGAGATGAGAGCCGTGAGATTGGCGAGCGCCCCGGCGACGCAGTTGTCGTTCCGCTGCCGCGCCGCATCCCAGCCATAGGAGGCCGCGCCTATGGGGCCCAGGCCAGGCGGCAAGATCCAACCCCCGGCTCCCGTTCATCGGTGTCTAGCGGGAGCCCCCGCCACTTGAACTGCCCTGTTTGGAACCCGGATTGCCCTGAGGGGGAACGACGGGCTTGGGATAGCTGATCGTTGGGCCACCCGAGGGCGGAGTGGGGTTCTTAACGGTGGTCCCCGTTGGCTGGTAACCCTTCTGAAGTGGGCGGCTCATGGCATCTCCCATGTCCAAAGTTAGTCCAGGAACTCGATCAGCGCAATCTCATCGGCTTTAATGAGCATGCCACGGGACCGATCCCGGAGAGTCCATTCGTTTGTAACTTCATCAACGATGTAGACCTGTTCGAGATAGAGATCTCTTTCCGCAGGATCTGAGGCTGCTAGCGATTGATTAGCCATGAGACCGCTGATCACGCCGCGATCTTCTTTCAGCCTCACCATGACCCAGACAGGCTCTTTGGCAACTTCCTGAAAAGCGTAGTCCCAAGCCGTGGGCGATTCATGCCGGGAATTAAGGCGAAGCCACCCGCCGACCGTTGGAAGCCAGCCCTTCTGAAGTGGAATCGCCAAGATGAGGGCCAGAACCATTGGTACCAGAAGAATGAAGGCGATCAAAGTCCAGAACTCACCCAAGTCATGGACCTTGGGCACACGATGGGAAAAGGACCACCACACCAGCAAGGGCAGCCAGTTCACGGCGCTGAATGCCACGATCTCCAGGATGGTCTTGTTATCCGTTTCGCCACGGCGATGGGTGAAGTAGCCCAAGGTCGCGCGAAGGATGTAACCCGGCACCAGAAACACCAGAATGGCGAAAATAAAATCGGGTGAGAGTTTTTCGAGAACCTTGTCCATGACAGGGGCTCCTGGTGACAAGTGCTGTCAGTCTTCATGCCCGAACAGGTTCGGCGTTTCGGCGGCCATGTCCAGGCGCTCTCGCTTGGCCTTCTTGAAGGTGTACGAGCCCATGGACAGGTCCGGGAACTCGGGCCGTTTGCGGCCTTCCAGCAGCTCGGCCACGGTGAGGATCTGCAGTTTCGGGTAGTCCTTGGCGTTGCCGCCCTTGTAGAAGCCCGCCGCCGCTGCTTCCACGCGCATGGGTTTGGTGGGCTCCTCCAGCGTCACGAAGAGGCCGATGGGCGCCTTCTCGCGGTCGAGCACGCCCTTGAGGTCGCGCACCTGGGCCACGCTGACGCCGCCGCCCTTGACGCTCACCACGATGCGCTGGGTGGCGGCCTTGCCGCCCACGGCGTCGGCGAAGTAGATCAGCCCGTCGATGCCGCCATCGGCACCCTTCTTTTTCCCCTGGAAGGGCTGGGCGTCCACCAGCGAGCAGGCCCACCACTGGAACTGATACTTGTCGCGCTCCGCCAGATCCCGCGCCCCCTCCAGATCCTTGGGCGTGCCGTGGACCTCGAACTGGATGCCCGGAAAAGCGTCCTTCAGGCGCTTCTCGATGAGGCTGATGGCCAGGTGCGTGATATCAATGCCGAGCCACTGACGGCCTAATTTCTGCGCCGCATGCACCGCCGTGCCACAGCCACAGAAGGGATCCAGCACCACATCGCCGGGATTGGAGCTGGCACAAAGGATGCGTTCGAGGAGGGCCAGGGGTTTCTGCGTGGGGTAGCCGAGGCGTTCATCGGAAAGGTTGTGCATCGGCCGAATATCCGACCAAACATCCTGCAAAGGAACGCCGAGCAAATCTTCCGGATACTGCTTTAGCCTCGGCATCCCATCTTCCTTTTTGGGCCAATGAATCCGTCCGGCAGCGTCCAACCGATCCAATTCAACAGGGGGATTGGCCCAGTGTCGTCCCTTGGCTGTGATATCAATCCCTCGCCACGGTTTCCCTGTTTCGCCATGCCTGATCCCCGCGCCTGTTAGATCGGTGCGCTTCCAGCGCCGTCCATCGGAATCCGTCTGATCGAAGAACGTCTGGAGATACTCCGGGTCATATGGCTGGAAACTCTGGTTCCACCGAAACGAAAAAGTCCGTCCGTAGAGAAGAATGGTGTCGTGGACAGGCCCATAGCGTTTGGCGCTACTGTGGGCACTTGTGCGTTTCCATATCAATTCGTTCAGGAAGTTCTCAGGCCCGAACACGCCATCCAGCACCAGCTTCAGATAGTGGCTGGCCGCCGGATCACAGTGCAGATACAGGCTGCCGGTGGGCTTGAGGACGCGGTGCAGTTCGAGCAGGCGGTTGGCCATCATGACCAGGTAGGCCATGAGGTCGTTCTCACCGAGGAAGCCACGGAAGGCGGCAATCAGATCGGCCATGCGGGTGTGGCCGCTCTGCAGGATCTCGCCATACTCGCGCTCGGCCTGCTCGCCCCAGTGCCAGGAATCCTCGAAGGCGGTGATCTGCGCGTGGCTTTCCCCGCCCTCGGGCGACTTGAACAGCAGGTTGTAGTCCCGCTTCGAATTGAAGGGCGGGTCCAGGTACACAAGATCGACGCTTTCATCCTTGATGGACTCGCGCAGCACATCCAGGTTGTCGCCGAAGAAGAGCTGGTTCACGAAGGCTCCGGGAAGTGAACCCAGCATAGCGGAGCCGGGCCCATCCCGCGCTTTGGCCAGCCCCACAGGCTCCAAGAAATGAACCGGTGATGCACGGAGATGAACGGCGATGAAAGGATCAACCACGGGCCTTATTCAATTCCGTGAATCCGAAGCACCAGCATGGGCCCGCCGGGGGGTGACCAAAACACGGGCCGCTCCTGCCCTATCACTGTCCATCTCTGTTCATCACCGGCTGAATACGCACTGGCTTTTTCTCTGTGCCCTCTGTGTTCCAGCTCTCTAGCCTCGTGATCGCAGCACCCACCCCAGCCCCACGGGCCCTGCCACCGTGGTGAGCAGCAGGGCGCCGATGATGCCGGCCTGCACATCGGCGCTGAGCAGGGGCGCGCCGTTCATGTGCAATTGGGCACCGGCCGCCACGAAGATGAGGCCCACCTCGCCCCGAGGCACCATGCCCCAGCCCACCACGGCCGCGCGGATGCCCTTGCCCCCGCCATAACCGGCCACATATTTTCCGGCGACGCCCAGCAGGGCCAGCACGGCGGCGAAGCCCAGGGTGGCGGGCCGGAACAGGGCCGCGGGATCCACCTTGGCGCCCATGAGCACGAAGAAGAGGGGCGACAACACGGTCACCAGGGGATGCACCAGTTCCTCCAGCGTGTGGCGCTCCCGGCGTTCCAGATCCTCGATGTGCGCGGGTTCCAGGATGAGGCCCGCGGCGTAGGCGCCCACGATGGAGGCCAGGCCCGCCAGATTGCCCAGCCAGGCCAGCAGGAAGGCGAAGCCCAGGCCCAGGGGCAGCAGGATCTGTTCGCCGCGAAAGCGGCTGGCCAGCTGGAAGAGCCGCGGCGTGGCCAGACGGCCCAGGGTGAGGGCCAACGCGAGAAAGCCCAG
>JANYAZ010000045.1 GCA_025361045.1 Geothrix sp.
TTGGGGATGGTGCGTTCGTGTGGCGGCAGTGCTTGAGTGCAACAGGAGGAGCAACATGAGTGAGCGTAAAGGTCGATCAGCACTGGGTTCTACGCGTGCCAAGAACGTGGTGCATGCCCGCGTCGGCACCGAATGCTGGGAGGTGCTGGAGGAGTTGGCCAAGCGCCAGGGTGTGACCCACACGCAGGCCCTCCGTAACCTCCTGGATGATGCGAAGGAGCGAATGGCCGAGGAAGCTTTCGGTCCTCGGCTGGAATCCTTGGCTCGCACCCTTCTTGGAGTGGTGGAGCAGCAGGCCAGGCATGCCGCCCGCATTGAGGCGTTGGTCGCCATTCTGCGAAAGGTGGAGGAGGGTCAGGCCGAACGGGAATCCCAAATCCTCCAGACCCTCGCAGGAGCCGTCGGTCTCTGCCAGCTCACCTACGCCCACCTGCTTGGCGTGGTGGAGTCCAGTCCGCGAGCCGCCGACATCACGACTTCGGCTCAGGCCAAGATGCGCACCCTTCGAGGAGAAGGCTGATGGCCGTCAGCAAGCCTGGATTCACAGAAGGGCTCCGTGGCCGAATGCATGCGCCCGCCTTGAATCGTCGGGTTTACTACCTGATTAGCCAGGAAGGCAGGGACTCCGCTCGCCTGCTGGGTATGGCGGGTCAGGAGCTTGAGCCCTCCCAGGCCATCGAGGTCATGGGAGGGCCTCATGGGAGTTATCACGAGATCATCGTGGCTCCGAGCTCACAGGAGTGCGACACGATCCGAGCCCGTTGCCCGGAGGATCCCCAACGTGCTGCGGCGGAAGCCGGAACCCGTATCGCCAAAGCCTATGCCCAGGGACGCCCCTTTGTATTGGCAATCCATGAGCAGGATGGCCGCTTCCACTTCCATGTGGCTGTGGCGGGGTCGAGGTCCGAGCGGGCACTGGGGAAACATGGCCAGATCCAGAAGGCTTGGGACCAGGAGATCTTCGGGGACGAGCCCCGGATCCAGGACTGGTCCTCACACCTTCGATTTAAGGAGGAGAGGGCCCGCCTTCAGCAGGTCATCCGCGACCAGAAGGAGAACGATCTCCAGCGGCGCGCAGCGGTGAAACGTGCCACACCAGATCGAAAAACGGAGGCTGCCCGCCCGTTTGAAAGGAAGGCCCGGGAGCTCATCGAGCGCCGATATACCGTTGAGCTGAGTGCGATCCAGGCTCGATACGAGGCCCGTGGTGCTCTAGGAAGTCCGCGCCACCAGGTCGAGCTGGAACGGGCAGGCCACCGTCGTACTGGTACCCTTCGCCGATTGGAGGACCGAGAAACAGCCCGAGAGCTTGGGGCTGTAAAGGCCCATTTGGGACGTGCCGTGAATACGGGGGGTCGCGTGGCCCAGCAGGGCACGCGGATGGTCGGCTCCATCGGACGTTCCGCAATAGACAGGGCCATGAAGGAGATGGGCGTTCCCGCCCCGATGCGAATGGTCACTCGTTCGGCCCTGGTGCTGGGGCAAGAAGTAATTCAGACGGCACTTCGTGCGTCACAGGGGGCTGCCAAGGCCGCCGCCAAGAGCAGCGTTCACATCGTCCAGGCTTCGATGAAGCTGGGTATGGGTCTGGTGGCGGCCATTCCCACAGGTGGTGCATCCCTGAAGATCGCCGGGAAGGAAGCCTCCCAGGATCTGGCCAAGGCCGGTAAAGAGCTGGGTCAGGGTGCAATACAGGCCGGTATGCAGGTCGGAAAAGGAATGGCACGCGCCGCAGCCTCAAGTGCCCAGGAGCTTATGCCCCGAGAGTTGCGCCTTGCGGTCAGCGTCGCCGCCACCGCCGCAAGGACCACCGTCGGCGTGGCCAAGGACGCGGTGACCCTCTCGCCCCTTTCTCTGGGGAAGACCCTCGCGGGCGGGGGCATGGAAGTTGGTAAGACCGCGGCCAGCGCCGCGGGCGTTAGGACCGGTCTGCCCGAGCCCTTGCGCCGGGCCTTTCAGGTCGCGGGTTGGATCCCGGTCGTGGGGATCGCCGCAAAGGCTGCGGAAGTCGCAGCCGAGACCGCACAAACCGTCGTTAACGCCGCATCCCGCGGCATGGAGGTAGACCGATGATGGACTTCATTTTCAACTTGCTTCGCGCCTGGGAGGGCTACGGGGCTTTCGCCATGGCAAGCCTTGGGTTTCTGGGTTTTCTCTGGTGCGCCATACGCTGGTATTGGGTGGAACGGGAGAGCCCTCTGGCGTTGCTCAGCGACCGGTTTGGCGGCCTCACTCGCTGGCTGCTGCTGCACCGCCGTTCTCCGAAGACCTTTCCCATCAGCCTCGGTCTGTTGGTCCTCGGTTTCGGGATGAACTTCGGTGTGTCTCAGCGGGCCTTTCGTCTGTGGGTCTATGGGAACGGCCCGCTCTTCTTAGGGCTTCATGGCCTCCTGGTGATCATTGCCCTGGTGCTCTGG
>JANYAZ010000052.1 GCA_025361045.1 Geothrix sp.
GGGCAGGCCCTTGGCGATCCAGAAGCAGCCCACGATGCCCGCCGGGGCCACGAACCAGGCGAAGGGCATGGTGAACTTCCGGGGGGCCTCGGGACGACGGTGGCGCAGGATGAGGACGGCCACGCAGACGATGACGAAAGCGAAGAGGGTGCCGATGTTGGCCAGCTCCACCACCTCGTCGATGTTCAGCAGGGCCGCGGGGATGGCCACCAGGAAGCCCGTGAGGACGGTGGCATGGCCGGGCGTCTTGAACTTGGGGTGCACCTTGCCGAACCAAGAGCCCAATAGGCCGTCGCGGCTCATGCTCATGAAGATGCGGGGCTGGCCCACCTGGTAGACCAGCAACGCAGCGGTGGTGGCGATGACGGCGCCGAAGCTGATGACGGCAGCGATCCCATTCATCTTGTGCTCGGTGAAGATGTAGGACAGCGGGTCGGCGATGCCGCCCAGCTTCGTGTAGTGCAACATGCCCGTTACCACCAAGGCCACGGCCGCGTAGATGAACGTGCAGATGAGTAGCGAGCCGAGGATGCCCCTGGGCAGGTCGCGGCCAGGGTCCTTGCATTCCTCAGCGGTGGTGCTCACAGCATCGAAGCCGATGAAGGCGAAGAAGATGATGGCGGCGCCCGCCTGAATGCCGCGCCAGCCATGGGGCACGAAGGGATGCCAGTTGCCCGTATCGATGAACTTGATGCCCAGCCCCACCACCGCCAGCAGGATCATCACCTTGACGATCACCATGACGCTGTTGACCCGGGCGCTCTCCTTGATGCCGATGTAGCAGAGCCAGGTGATGAGGGCGGTGATAACCACCGCGAGGAAGTTGATGGTGATGGGCATGCCCGCCACCGTGGGTGCCGATTTGATCACCTCCCAGTTCAAGAAGGTGGCGGCGCCGTTGGCCAACCCGGCCTTGGCCTGGGCCAAGGCATGCAGCTTGGCGGACAAGTCCATGGCGGGAACACCTTCCGCCAGCTTCAGCGCTGAGCGCGGATCCATCCCCAGCCAGCCGGGGATATTCACATGGAAGACGGTCGAAAAGAAGCTGCGGGCGTAGTCCCCCCAGGAGATCGCCACGGCCACGTTGGAAATGGCGTACTCCAGCAGCAGGTCCCACCCGATGATCCAGGCCATCAGCTCCCCGAGCGTGGCGTAGGCGTAGGTGTAAGCGCTGCCGGACACGGGAATCATGGAGGCCATCTCGGCGTAGGCCAGGGCCGTGAAGCCGCAGATCAGGGCCACGATGAGGATGCTGAGCACCAGGCTGGGCCCGGCGGGCAGGCGGCCATCGGCCATGTTGCCCGCGGCGGCGGTGCCGATGCTGGAGAAGATGCCCGCGCCGATGATGGCGCCGATGCCGAACATGGTGAGGTCGAAGGCACCCAGGTTCTTTTTCAGCTGATGCTCGGGTTCATCCGCGCTGGCGCGCAGCTGTTCCAGGGACTTGGTGCGGAAGAGACGCTCGAACATGGGGACCTTGGGAGAAGGTCCATGCTAGCAGGCGACCTTCGACCGAATCGCACCACCCGTTAAACGAAGACTGAGGGCTGAGGACTGAGGGCTGAAGACGGTAGGCTTAGCCCATGAGGCTCTGGAACGACCGTCACCTGCGCCTGTCCCTTACGGGGCTGGGCCTGCAGTACTTGCTGGCCCTGCTGGCGGTGGGCGGCTTCTCCGTCAACACCGGCAATAACCTGCTGTACCTGGTGTTCTCTCTGATGCTCGGGCTCTTCCTGGTCTCGGGCATCCTCAGCCGCAGGGCCCTGCAGGGGCTC
The DNA here is from genome assembly GCA_025361045.1 of Geothrix sp. Taxonomy (GTDB): domain Bacteria; phylum Acidobacteriota; class Holophagae; order Holophagales; family Holophagaceae; genus Geothrix. The sequence continues at coordinate 1,776 of JANYAZ010000052.1, forward strand.
CGGGTGATGAGCCTGGAGGAAGGCAACCTCTTCGCGAGGGTGCGCGGCGGGATCCGACTGCGCCTCCAGGATGCGGGTCGGGGCCGCTTGCGGGGCCTTGAGCTCCACCTGGTGATGGATGACGGCACGGTGGAACCAGGTTTCCTCGGCGCAGCCAACCGAACAGGGGAGACCCTGGTGGTCCTTCAGGCCCGGGCCGGTCACCGGGGCTGGGTGCGCCTGCGCCGCCTCGAATTCCGGACCCGCTTCCCCTTTGGGTTGCTGGAGAAGGCTCGATTCATCGACCTGGATCACCTGGCGCTGGTGCTGCCCCATCCCCGCACCCCGCCTGCTCAGCCTGCCAGCTGGCGCGGGGAGGGCCACCGCACCCTGGCCCAGGAGGGCACCAGCAGCCCCGAGGGGGCGCGGCCCCTGCGACTGGGGGATTCGCCGGGCCGGGTCCACTGGAAGCGCACGGCCCAGCGCAGCCAGCCCTGGGTGCGCACCTTCGAGGAGGAGCGGCCCATGGGCTTGCACCTGCGGCTGGACCTGGCGCTGTGGGGGCCGGGGCGGCCCTTCGAGCGCGAATTGGAGCACCTGTCCGGGGCGGTCCTGCAGGCACGGCTGCAGAAGCGGGACATCAGCCTGGAGGTGCAAGGCACGGAAGGGATCCGGGAGGTCCATGGCCACACACCCTGCTGGCGTGCACTGGCGCTGGCCCAGGCCGCGGGAACCGGAGAAGGCGGGATCCCGGAAGCTCCGCTAAGCTGAGGCGTGGGAGGTTCTGGTGTTTGACGATCCGCAGTCCCCGGCCTGGACACCCCTCCTGGAAGCAGCCTGGCAAGCCCGCGCCCATGCCCATGCACCCTATTCCCAGTTCCAGGTGGGTGCGGCCCTCCTGACGGCCGAGGGGCTGGTGTTCGGCGGCTGCAATGTGGAGAACGCCGCCTACCCCGTCTGCCTCTGTGCCGAGCGGGGAGCCCTCAGCGCCGCCGTGGCAGCGGGTCTCCAGCCGGGTGGCCTGGTGGCCGCCGTGGTGGTCACCGATGTGGCGGAGCTGACACCGCCCTGTGGTGCCTGCCGGCAGGCCCTCGTCGAATTCGCAGGCGAGCTGCCGGTCCTGCTGGCCAACCGCCACACCCGCCAGCTCCACCGACTGGAAAATCTGCTGCCCCACAGCTTCACCGGCGGACATTTTCGCTAGTTCAGGGTGGCTCCACCCGCCTACACTTTCCGAACCCGCCCGAGGCACCTGAATGGCCATTGATCGCGTCAAAGTCAAGAAGGAAGCCGACAAGCTTTTGACGGCGGGCAAGGTGGAACGGGCCATCGATGAGTTCCAGAAGCTCGTCGATGACAGTCCCAAGGACTACAACACCCTGAACCAGATCGGCGATTTGTGCGTCCAGATCGGTCGGGTCAAAGAAGGCGTCGAAATTCACAAGCGGTTGGGCAGCGCCTATGAGCGGGACGGCTTCCACGCCCGCGCTGCCGCCATCTTCCAGAAGGTGGTCCGCAACGCCCCCGAGGACATCGACGCAGCCCAGCACCTGGCGGATCTCTACCGCCAGATGAACAAGACCAGCGACGCGGTGAAGGTCCACCTGCAGGTCGCCGAGCACTTCCAGAAGAAAGGCCTCATCAAGCGGGCGCTGGAGGAGTTCAACAAGGTCGTGGACCTGGATCCCAAGAACCTGAAGATGAAGGCCAAGCTGGCGGACCTCTACAACAAGGAGGGCATGAAGGACCGCGCCGCGGGCATCTACCTCGAGGTGGCCGAATCCCTGGCCATGGAGCAGATGCACGGCGAGGCCAACCAGATCCTCGAACGCGCCAAGGCGATGATCTCCACACCCCAGGTCTACCTGACGCAGAGCCGTCTGGGTGTCATCCAGGGGGACTACACCACCGCCGCCCAGCACCTCCGCGAGGGGCTCACCAACAACCCCCGCAACACCGAGCTGCTGGAGGCCCTGGCCGAAATCGAATTGCGCAGCGGTCACCCAGACCGGGCCCTCGAGGCCCTGGCAGAGGTCGCCCAGCTGCCCGAAAAATCCCTGCCCCTCTGCGAACGGGCCCTGCGGAACATGGTCAACGGAGATCGGGGAGAAGAGGGCCTGCGGCTGTTCGCCCCCATCGCCCGGGAACTCGCCCGTCGCGGTTCCGGCGATGTCATCAGCCGCAGCCTGCGGACCGCGCTCCAGGGCAACATCAGCGTCGAAGGTTGGGTGCTCCTCGCCGAGATCGCCCATCAAAGCGGCAACCGGACGGATCAGGTCCAGGCACTCCAAAGCGCCTATGGCATGGCCTACCAGAACAACGATCAATCGCTCATCAGCCACCTTGCGGGTCAGCTGCAGGGCCTGGGCGTGGTTCCCGGGGCCGCAACCCCGGCCCCAGCCACGTTCTCGGCTGCCGGCCTCCCGGCGGGGTTCGAGGCCCGGTCACCCCAGGAGATCACCCTGCATGGTGGCGAAACCGAGCTGGATCCGGTCCGACGCCTGCGCATCGACCAGTTCGCCCGCGAAGCCGAGGCCATGATGCGGGGCGGCAGTCCCGAGCGGGCCATCGAAACCTACAAGAAGGCCCTGGAGCTGGATCCCGCCGACCTCACCATCATCGAGGCCATCGTCGGCGTCCACCGCACCACCGGGCGCCTCACCCAGGTGCAGATGCAGTACGTGCAGAGTGCCCAGGCCCTCGTCCACCTCAACCGGATGCGGGAAGCGGCGCACCTGCTGGACCTGGCAGAGCAGCTCTTCCCAGGGTCCACCCGCATCCATCGCCGGGCCATGGGCCTGCCCGAACCAGGCGTCCTGCCACCTCCAGCTTCTCGAGCCGCCATCGGTCTGCCCGCAGCACCAGCGACTGCCCCTGCCCCTGCCCAGCCGGTCGCGCTGCCTCCCAGCGACATGGACATGCTGATCGGACTCGATATTCCGGGCTTCGAACCTGCGCCCCACCAGCCCCGAACCCCCGAACCTCCGACCTCCGCACCCATCGCCCTGGGCGATGGGCTGCCCCTGCTGCCTGATCTGGATGAGCTGCCGCCGGATCCCTTTGCGCCTCCCGCTCCAACCACGGCCTCGGTCCCACCCAGTCAGGAACCTCACCCCCTGGAGGTCTCGGACCTGAGTTGGATGGATTCGACGCTCACGGACTTTGCCCCTGAACCATCCACCTCCGCTCCCACGGCGCCCCTGCCGCCCATGCCCACCCGGCAGCTGGAGCAGGACGTCATCGATGCCCTCTCCGCCCTTCCGGAGCTCGAAGAAATCCCGCTGGTCACAGTGCCCAGTGCGCCGTCCCTGCCAGCTCCCGCCGCAGCGGAGGTCCCCGCACCCGTGGTGGAGGAGATCGACAGCCTGCTGGGCGACATCGACTTCCAGCTGGACTACGGCAGCCCCGAGGAAGCCAAGATCGAGCTCGAGGCCGCGCTCAAGCAATACCCGGGTCACCCCGAGCTGCAGTCCCGCCTCAGCCGGGCCGAGGCCGCGCTCCAGAAACTGGGCCATGTGCCCAAGGCCAGCGCCCTCGACGAGGGCGATTTCGCCAACTCCTTCTTCGATCTCACCGATGTGCTGGGCACCGCGCTCATGGACACGGGCGAGGGCGAGGAGATGCACGACGCCACCCATGTGGTGGAGAAGATCCAGAGCGTGGACGAGCTCTTCAGCGCCTTCCGTGAGGGCGTGGAAAAGCAGGTCAAGGCCGATGACTACGACACCCACTACAACCTGGGCATCGCCTACAAGGAGATGATGCTCATCGATCCCGCCCTCGAGGAGTTCAAGATCGCCATGCGCGATCCCGAGCGAACCCTGGAGTGCTGCTCGATGCTCAGCATCTGCGAGCAGGCCCGGGGCGACCTCGGCGCCTCGGTGGAATGGCTGCGCCAAGGCATCCTCGCCCCCGGGTTCCCCCCCGAAGACAGCATCGGCCTGCGCTATGATCTGGCCGAACTCTACCTCCAGCAGGGTCACACCGGCATGGCGGCCGAAGAGTTCAAGGCCGTCTACGAACTGGACCCCGACTACCGCGACGTGGCGGCG
>JANYAZ010000109.1 GCA_025361045.1 Geothrix sp.
GATGCAGGCGAGACCAAACCGATCATTGGGGCGTCCCCAGGCCGTACCCTTGAGGGAGACCCCGGCCGTGAGGCTCCGGTCCACTTCGGTGAAGGCCCAGGTTTCGGTCCTGCCATCGCTCCAGCTCCAGCGGGCGAAGGCGCCCAGGTCCTGGGTTAGGGCCTGCTCAGCATTGATACCCCAGCCGCGCTTCACGCGGCCATAGGCGCGCGTGGCCGTGACATCAGGGACCGAAGGCGATAGGGCCAGCGCCTCCCGGTAGTCGCCCATGCGGGTGGTGTTGCGGTAGACCATCACCCGGAAGGCGCCGGGGAGATCGCCCAGGGTGTGATCGTGTTCCACCTCCACCACGTCGCCATGGGCCCGGGCGAACCCGTGGTCCATCTCCAGCTGGTTGGCTTCCAGGGGCTCGGCGAACCGGCCGTAGCGCGCGGCCCAGGCATCCCAGTAGAACTCGGCGGCATACCCCCAGGTGTAACCGCGGGTGTCGGCCGGATAGTCCCAGGCGCCGTGGCCCATCAGCGTCCAGTTGAGAAATTGGCTGCGCGGATCATGGGAATAGGTGTTGTTGTCGAAGAGGTCCATCACACTGAGCTTGCCGACGTGAACCACGATGCGGCACGAGGCATGGGAGCCCGCGAGCTGGTGGGCATCGTCCTCCACCTTCTGGGTCTCGCCGCCAAGGTCCCAGGTCTGGCGGAAGAAGGCACGCACAATCGAGGCCCGAAACTCGGGATTGCCGACCCGGTAGGTTTCACCGTTGGGAGCGCCGGCTAGGCCAAGCACGCTGCTGACCCCCTTCCCCGCGGCGCCTTCCCCGTCGAGGCAGGCCTCGGCACCTTGCCAGAGCCGGAACCCTGTCATGAGGGTTCCCGTAAAGGAGGTGGCCGTCTCCTGCCGGTCGAGCAGGGAATTGGTCCCTGCGTAGGGCGATGTGAATCCCCCGTGGGTCTGAGTGACCGTGGTGGCCTGGCCATGGATCTGCCAGGCGGAAGCATCCTGGGCCCTGAGCCCGGGCAGCGCGAGGCCCATGGCGAGCAGAAGCCTCAAGAGCTTGGTCGAGGGCAGGATGGCTTTGATCTGGGCCTTCATGAAATCACCGGATGCTTTGCTTCGAGCAGGAGGAGAGGCTTCGTCGGGACAGGACCGATGCCTCGGAGGAATCGTCCTTCTGGACGGAGTGCCACAGGCCAATGTGGACAAGGGTGTCTGTGGCCACGCTCAGGCTGCCGTCTTGGCTGGAACGAATGGCGCGACGGGGCAACAGACCCGACTTCCTGAAAAGATCGGCCTGCCATCGGGCGTTGCTGCTCATGAGGTGATTCATGGGACCCTCCCAACTTCATGCGAGCTTCAAGGATGTGTGAATGGGGCGCTGTTTTTCGCGGCTCGACCTGCGCTGGAACGCAGAAATCCTAGTTGGGTTCTTGATCGAACGAACTGGACAGGGCCGTGAAGGCCATCAAGGTCCGGGTCCGGCCGCGAATCATGCGCATGGGAATACCGTGACAGGGAGATGAGTCAGGACGGTGACGGGGCGGTGACCGCACCAGCAACGGGAAGGCGGACAACGCCCAACCAGATCCAGCATCCTCGTCGATCAGACCTTCAGAGTCAGCCGGTAAGGACCTAGCCCTGGTGGGCGCTGCGCGACGGAGGTTCAGCGATCATGGACATCGTTTTCATCGCAACCTCCTTTCCGGCAACCTATCGATGCTATCTCTTGGCACCAGGGCTGTCCAGGCTAAAGGTTGACGCGACCGGGTCCTCGAATGAATTGGCAGCGAAGCGACCCTTCAGCCCTGTTCGGGCAGCGGTGGCGTGAACGCACACATGGCGATGCCCGCCAGCACCAGCAGCGCGCCGAGTCCCTGCAGGGGCCGCACGGATTCCGACAGCAACAGCCAGCCCAGGATGATGGTGGCCACGGGCTGGGTCATCAGGCCCATGGCGCCCAGGTTGGTGGGCACGTGACCCATGCCCCAGGTGATGAACCACCAGGCCACCACCTGCACGAAGA
>JANYAZ010000067.1 GCA_025361045.1 Geothrix sp.
GAACTCATCCAGAAGCTGCCGAACCTGGCCCTCGTCGACTGCGGGGGCGTGGGCTACGCGGCGGCCATCAGCCTGTCCACCTACGGGCTGCTGCCGGAGCTCGGGACCACCGTGGTGCTGCACACGGAGCTGCTGGTGCGCGAGAACGAGATCGCGCTGCTGGGCTTTGCCTCGACCCAGGAACGGGAACTCTACCGGCTGCTGGTGAAGGTGGACGGCGTGGGGCCCAAGCTGGCCCTGGCGGCACTGGGGGCGCTGTCGCTCGAAGATCTGGTGCAGGCCATCCGCGGCCGGGACGTCAAGGTGCTCACGCGCATTCCCGGCGTGGGGAAGAAGACCGCCGAGAAGATGTGCTTCGAACTCTCGGAAAAGCTGGGTGGACTGTCGGGCCTGGATGGCCTGTCCGGCGTGCCGTCTGGCGATCCCTGGGAGGAGGGCCTGCGCTCGGCCCTCACGAATCTGGGGTTCAGGGAGGACGTGGTGCTCCCCGTGGTCGCCAGCCTCCGCACCGAGAAGCCCCCCCTGGTGGAAGCCATCCGCCAGGCCTTGAAGGCCCTGCAGCGATGAGCATCCGCATTCTCGCCACGTCGTCCCTCGTGGGCCCGGCCCTGGCCGAGCTGGGCGCGCGGTTTCCGGAGCTGCGCATCGCAGCCTTCCGCTCCCCGGAATGGCAGGCGGCCCTGCCTTCGGCCGAAGCGCTGGTGGTGGTGGTGTCCGAACCGATCACCGAGGCGGACTTGGACGCGGCCCCGAAGCTGCGGGCCCTCGGCACCTGTTCCGTGGGCATGAACCACCTGCCCCTGCAGGCCTGCCAGGCGAGGGGCATCGCCGTGGTGAACACGCCCGGCGTCCTCACGGATGCCACGGCCGACCTGGCCCTGGCCCTGCTGCTGGCGCTCACGCGGCGTGTCGCCGAAGGCGAGGCCCTGGTGCGTTCCGGTGCCTGGGTAGGCTGGGCCCCCGATCAGCTCCTGGGGCGGGGCCTCGTGGGCAAGGCCTGCGGCATTTTCGGCAGCGGTCCCATCGGCCAGGCCTTCGCGAAACGCGTCTGGGCCCTGGGCATGACGCCCTTTTTCTGGGACCGGGAAGGCCTGGGCGGCGTCGTGGATTTCGAGGCCGGTCGCGCACCGCGCCTGCCCTTGGCGGACCTGCTGCCGCGCAGTGCGGTGCTCTCCCTGCACTGTCCGCTCACGGACCAGACCCGGGGTTTGCTGGATCGTGCCGCATTGGCGCAGTTGCCCGTTGGCGCAATCATCATCAACACGGCCAGAGGCGGCATCCTGGACGAGGACGCCGCCATCGACCTGCTGGCAGCGGGCCAGCTCGGGGGCGTGGGCCTGGATGTCTACGCGGGCGAGCCCCGCGTGAACCCCCGCTGGCTCCAGGCGCCCCGCACGGTGCTGCTGCCCCACCTCGGCTCCGCCACCTTGGAGACGCGCGAGGCGATGACGCGCCTGCTTTGCGATGGGCTCACGGTTGCGCTCGATCCTCCGTTCAAGTAGATCGGTCGCCCTCGGATGCTTGGGCGGGGCTTCCCTGGTGCTACCCTTGAGCCATTCACGAGGCATCCCATGGCGCGCCCCTGGCTTGAGCTGTTAGACCCCGGCCTGACCGCCCTCAAGAAGGCGGTGGGCACTGGTTTCCAGGAACGGCTTGACCTCGCTCGCGCCCTCAACGGACGCGCCCGCCACGACGAGGCGAAGGAACTCCTGGACCAGCTGCTGGCCGAGGACCGGGCCCATGCGGAGGCCTGGTTTGAGCGCCTGCTCTGCTTCAATGACCACTCGGGCGAGGAGGAAGGGCTGGAGTTGTTGAACCAGTTGGAATCTCTGCGCGACGAGCAGCCCACCGAAGGCGGCCCCCTGCGCAACCTCGGCTACCTGCGGCTGCTGCGGCAGGAACTCGATGGCGCGGAGCACGCTCTCCTGCAGGCACTCGCCCTGAACGGCCAGGATCCGAAGACCCTGGAATTGGCGGGTCTCGTGCAGTTGCACCTGAACCACGCCTCCGAGGCCAAGGCCTGGCTTTTGAAAGCCCTCAGCCTCAATCCCAAGGATCCGCGCACCCTTCGCCTGCTGGCCATCGCCATGGAAGAACTGGGCGACATGGCCGGGGCCGAAGCCCAGCTCGTGGCGGCGTTGCGCGCCGATGCGGACTACTACTGGGGTTGGCACGCCCTGGGCGAGCTGCTCCTGAACCGCGGCGAACTGGCGGATGGCCTGCGCTGCATCCAGCGGGCCCGCAGCCTGCACGTCTGCGATCCGGCCAGCTATTTCATCCTCGCGGAAATCTTCAGCGAACAGGGCCATCTGGAACTGGCCCAGGGCCAGCTCCATACGCTGATGCTGCTGGCGCCCCCGGCCCCCGTGCTGGCCGAGGCCCAGGCGCTGCTGGGTGAGCTCAAGCGCGACATGGGTGACCGCGACGGTGCCGTGTCCTATTTCAGCCTCGCCACCGAAACCGATCCGGACGCCTCCAACCCCTGGGCAGCCCTGGGTGACATGGCCCGCGAGGAATGCCGCTGGGAAGACGCCTTGCGCTGCTACCGCGAAGCCCTCATGCGCGAACCCGATGCTGCCGACCTGCAGGTCCAACTGGGCTATGTCCTGGTAGAGACTCAGCAGGGCACGGCCGCCGAGCAGGCCTTCCTCCAGGCCCTGGAGCTGGATCCCGGCGAATACAGTGCCTACCTTGGCCTTTCCGAGGTCTACCGATTCGCCAACCGGCGGGAAGATCAGATGAGCATGGTGGAACAGGCCATGGCGCTGGCACCCCAGGATGCCGATGTCTGGAACGCCAAGGGTGTCGCCCTCGAAGTCACCAACCGCTGGCCGGAGGCCACGGTGGCCTACGAAAAGGCCCTGGTGCTCGAACCGCATCATCGGAAAGCAGCGAACAACCTGGGGTTCGTCCTCGAGAAGCGGATGCACGGCGGCGAACCCGATTTGCGTGCGCGGGCGACGGAAGCCTGGAAGCAGCGTCTCCTCATCTGCCGCGACGAGGATCAGAGCCTCAAAATGGCGACCGACCACTTGACGAATCTCGGCATTGATGACGACACCATTCGTGAATGGCTGCGTCCTGGCTTTCTGGTGACTGAATCCGAGGCGTGACTGTCCAGTCACAGGCTCGTCACTCGAACGTTTCCACGCAGTTACATACGGGATCCGATTCTCTGTGGAAAAGACTGCGGATTGACCCCGTTTGACGGTGCTAAACCTTGTCCGGATACAGATTTCCTGACGCCGGTAGGGTAAAACCCCATCAATGTTATTCCTTTTATTTCAGCATTTAAATTGATGACGCCAACCGATTCTGCCGAACGGTCGTAGTTCAGGGTTTTCCACATTTTCCGCTTTCTTTCGCATTGACACGAAAAAAGGCCTTTCCGTCCGTGGTTACCAAGGCGAAAACCGGACTGTCAACCTATTTTCGTCACACCGAAACCACCCGGGCTGCCCCTCAGACCAGGGCCTCGGCTTCGCGCAATTGGACGCTTACCAGCCGCGAGCAGCCCGCCTCTTCCATCGTCACGCCGTAGAGGGTATCGGCTGCCACCATGGTCGGCTTCTGATGCGTGATGACGATGAACTGAGTGTCAGCCTTCATCTTCTGCACCATGGCCGCAAAGCGGCTCACATTCGCTTCATCCAGGGGAGCATCCACTTCATCGAGCACGCAGAAGGGGCTGGGCTTGAAGTGGAAGATGGCGAAGAGCAGGGAGATGGCCGTGAGCGCCTTCTCCCCGCCACTCAACAGGGTCAACGCCTTGGCGGTCTTTCCGGGGGGTTGGGCGGTGATCTCGATGCCGCACTCCAGCAGGTTCTTGGGATCCTCGAGACTGAGGTGGGCACTGCCACCGCCGAAGGCCTCCCGGAAGACCTCCTGGAACCGGCTGTTCACGTAATCAAAGGCCTCCCGAAAGCGCTCCTCACTGGTGGCGTTGATTTCCTGGATGGTCGCCTCCAGATTGCCGATGGCGGCCGTGACATCGGCCCGCTGCTCACCCATGAAGGCCATCCGGGTCTCCGCCTCTTCCAGTTCCTGGATGGCCAGGGGATTCACGCCACCCAGGTCCAGGCGACGCCCGTGCAGTTCGTTCAACCGGGTCTGGTGAACCAGTTCACCTTCTTCCCAGGCTTCCCGTTCCTGGTCGCTGAGGCCCGTCAGGAACGCCGGCACCTCCAGCCCCAGGGCCAGTTCCACTTCCTTGGCCAAGGCCTCCTGGCTGCCTTGGATCTGGGCACCGTGGATCAGCGCCTCCTGGTGCTGGGCGCGGGCATTCTCCAAGGCCTCCTGGAATTCGCGGGTGGCCCGCTCGTGGACCCTCAGCGCCTCCTGATCCAATTCGAGCCGGGGTTGCGCCTCCCGGGCCTGGACCTGCACCCCCTCCCTTTCCTGGAGCAGGCTTTGGGATTCAGCTTCCAACTCGACAAGACGACCGTTGCAGGCCCCCATGCGCTCGACCTGTTCGGTCGCTTCCCCCTCCAACCGCTGGCGCTCGGTATCCAGATCGAAGCGGCCCCGCTGCGCCAGCTGAAGGTGGCGCTCGTGGCCATCCCGCTCGGCCCAGGCGGCATCCCGGCCCCGCGCGGCCTCCAGCCGCTGATCGCGGCGATCATCCAGACGTTGGCGCACCTCGCGAACAAGGAGTTCGGCCTGCAGGACGGCCTCATCCAGGGCCGCATCACCGGTTTCTTCGGGATGTTCATCGAGCTGACGCAGCAGGCCCTGAAGTCGCTTGATCTCCGTCTCGATCTGCTCCCAGAGAGCATCGGCCCGCTCACTCGCGGCCCGGATTTCAGAGAGTTGGGCCTGAAGGGAAGTCCGTTGTGACTTCTGCGTGTCAGCCCTGCGTCGAAGGGCACGAAGATCCTCGTCGATTTCCAGGGAGCGGGCACGAGCCGCGCGGGCCTCATCACCACCGCGGCCTCGCTGCGCTTCCAACTCCTCCAATCGATCCAGCAGGGCCTCCCGGGTGGCCCTGGCTTCCTCCTGCTCTGCCCTCAACTTGATCGGAGAAGCAGCGGGTGCCGAGATGCCCAGCTGCAAGGGGCCATAGGGCAGACGGATGAAACCCGGGGAGACGAAGGCCAAGTCGGGATGGGCTTCCGCGAGTTCCGGCAGGAGCTCGTCAGAACAGCAAAAGGATCGATCCACGAGGGCATGAAGGGGTCGGTCGGAGCTGGTCCAACGTACGTGGTCCCTCAGTGGCACACAGTCCCTGGGGGTGGGCGGAGCAGGAATCTCTCCCTCCAGGGCCAACAGCAAGTGGCCAGGCGCTCCAGCGGCCTGGCGGGCGAGGTCCGTGTTCGCCGACAGCGACTGCAGCCAGACCCCCAGCAACCGCTCCAGGTCGGGCCGCAGGGCCTCGTCCACCTTCAGCAGCTCCACCAGGGCATTCGGACGGACCCCCTGCTCCCTCAGCCACGTGAGGCCCTTGCGCAGTTCCTCGTCTCCGAAACACTGGGCGAGCAGATCCGAGAGCTGGCGCAACCGGCGCTCTGCGGCATCCAACTCCGCCTCGGCACGGTGGTGGTCCTGCGCCAGGGTCCGCTGGGTTTCCTCCAGGGCCTCCGTACGACGGCGCTGATCGAGTGCGGCCTCCTCGGCCTGTTCCAGCTGGGAAAGGAGCCCCTCCAGTGAACGCTCCACCTGGGTGGCCTCGGATTGCAGGCTCTCCAGACGCGGGGCGCGCACAGATTCCTCGTGATTCAAGGCATCCAGTCGGCCTTCGAGCTGGGCAATCTGGCTCTGGAACCCCAGCCGCTGCTTCTGGCGCGCCAGGGCCTCCTTCTGGCTCTCCGCCTTGCGCTCGCGAATGGCGTGGAGCGAGGCCTCCTCATGGCGGAGGGCCCCCTGGGCCAGGGCGACGGCCTCCTCGGCCTTGGCCAGATCGGCTTCCCATGCGCTTAGGCGATCCGAGGCCTCCTTCAGCAGCGCTTCCAGTGCCGTAAAGGAATCACCGGACTCGGCGAGCCGCTCGACCAGCGCCTGGATGCGTTCCGACAGGCGGCTGCGCTGCCCTTCAGCTTCGCTCCTGCGCTCCTGCTGAAAGCCACGTTCCTGGTCGGCCAATTGCAGGCGTTGGTCCAGGGCCAGCATCGCATTGGCCCGCCTGGTCTGGGTCTGCTGTTGCTCGTCCACCGACAGGCGCAGGGCCTCCACTTCCGAGGCCTTCTCGGACACCTGGGCCGTGAGTTCAGCCACGCGGCGTTCGGTCTGATCCAGCTGATCGAGGATGCGGAGCTTGGCGGCTTCCAGTTCCACGGCCTTTCCCGCGAGCAGGATGCGGTGAGTGGCCTTGATCTCGGTGTCCAGTTCCTTGGCCTTCCGGGCCCGGGAGGCTTGGCGCCGCAGTGAATCCATCTGCTTGTTCAACTCGAAGAGGATGTCATCGAGCCGCTGGAGGTTGGCCTTGGTTTCCTCAAGCCGCTTCTCCGCATCGTTGCGGCGCAGCTTGTAGCGCGTGATGCCGGCTGCCTCTTCCAGGAGCAGGCGGCGGTCCTTGGGTTTGCTGCTGAGGATGAGATCGATCTGCCCCTGCTGGATGAAGCTGTAGGCCCGGGTGCCCATGCCCGTGTCGAGCAGGAGGTCCTGGACGTCCTTGAGCCGGGCTTCGCGCCCATTGATGCGGTATTCGCTCCCCGTGTCCCGGTAGAGGCGGCGGGAGATGGTGACCTCGCGCGAAGCCCCGGGCAGGGTGGGATCGGGCATCTCGAGGACCAGCTTCACCTCAGAGAGGCCCATGGGTCTGCGCTGGGCTGTGCCCGCAAAGATCACATCGGCCATCTCAGCTCCACGGAGCATCGAGGGCCGCTGCTCGCCCAGCACCCAGGCCAAGCTGTCGGAGATGTTCGATTTGCCACAGCCGTTCGGACCCACCACCGCCGTCATCCCGCCCGGAAAGCTCAGCTTCTGGGCATCGGCGAAGGACTTGAATCCATGGAGTTCGAGAGAGATCAGGCGCACGCAGTCAGCGCTCCGGGTAAGACGGATGGGAACATCTCCCCCCATCATTCCACATCACGCGTAAGATCCCACCGCAGCTTACGGACGGCCCCCTTGGGAAACGGCCGGAAGCCCGGTAGACTCGGGTCTTCCCCCAGGCCAGTCAGGAGTCACCTGTGCCGCCTTTTCCAGCCTCCCCACCCGACAGTGCGGCAGAAGATCGGCCCGCGGCCGGGGCCAGTTCGTGCCGGAATGGCTGCCGCCTGGCAGGGGGCCCGTGGTGAAACTGCCACTTCTGGCCCCGCCGGACGGATCCCTGCTCTGGCTGGAGGCCCACCGGGTCGTCGCAAGTGCCCACCGGCGCCCCCTGACCGGACTGCCCACCGAGGACCAGCTGGTCCAGGCCCTTTCAGCCCTGCCCCTGGGGCCCACCCACTGGGTGGTCGAGGACCTCTGGACGCCCTCCGTCCTGCTGCGGGATCTCACGGAGCTCCCCCGCGGGGCCGAGGCCCAGGAGGCCTTCTTCCGCTGGCGGTTCATGCAGGCCCTGGCCCTCGAGACGCCGCACTTTGTCCAGGCCATGGAGGTCGAATCCGGTGTCTGGCTGGCTTCGGGCATCCCCGAGGAGCTGAGGGAATCCATGCTGCAGCTGGGCCTGCGGTTGGATCGGAATCTCCACCACCTCACGCCACGCTGGCTGCACATCTATAACCTGCTGGCCCCCTCCCTTGATCTCCCCGGCATGCTGCTGTCCTTGAGCCCGGTGGATGCCGGACGCTATGCGGGCACCCTGGTGGCCTGGGGCCGCACCCTCTGCCTGCTGCGCCAATGGTCGGAGCCCCTGACTCCCGAGGCCTGGATCGAGGAGCGCATCGCACCCAGCGCCGCTTTCCTCCAGCGAGAATCCCGTACACCGCAGCAGCTCTTCATCTGGGGCGCCACCGCCTGGCCTGAGAGCAACCTGCCTGTGAGAATCCTCGAGGATCGGTCCATGTTCGGGGAGACGCGCTGATGGCCGTCCCGGTCCTCACCCTCAATCTCGCCCCCCGTCCCAGCCTCTGGCGCCAGCGTCATGCACTCCTGGGCTGGATCGCGCTGGCCGCGGGCAGCCTCTTCCTGGTTGGGGGCATCGGGATGACCTGGCGTGCCTACCACCAGGCGAACCGGGCCGGCCGTGATGCTGTCAGCCTCACCGAGGAAGCCAAGCGGGCAGCCCGCCAGGAGCAGCAGATCCAGGTCTCGCTCCAGGACATGGATGCCGCCCGGGAACAGTCCCGCTGGAAGCTCGCCGAACGGATCCTCCAGGAACGCAGCCTGCCCTGGTCCCGCCTGACCGCGGAGCTTGAGCAGTGCATGGTGCCAGACATGCGACTCAAGGGGATCCAGCGGGCCCGCAGCAACGCTCAGCAGGTGGTCATGAAGCTCAAGGGTGAGGCCCGGACCCGTCAGGCTGAGGCTGGTTTCGTGGAAGCCCTGCGCGCCACTCCGGTCTTCGCCCAGGTCGTCCTGGAGCGGGAGGCCGAACGGACCGGAGGGGGCTGGGATTTCGAGATCAGCCTGCCGGCCGCCACGGTGCCACCCCCCTTCCGCGTCAAGGCCATCCAGCAGGGCCCGGCGGTCCCGATTCCAACCAAGGGTGGCGTCCGTCCCGCGCCTGTCACCCCCCTTCGGGTCAATGCACCTTCCGCTTCCGCCCTTCCTGCAGTCCGTCCCGGACCTGTCCCTCCCCCCACGCACCCGGCCGGCGCCCAGGGCAAAGGCAGTCCCGAGGGTGTGCAAGTGCGCCCAGCGCCGGTAACGCCCCACACGGATGACGAGGAGCAGAGCGGTCGGCGACGACGGCCCTTGCGAGCGCGCCCGACGGATCCTAGGACGCCCCAATGAGCAGCCCCCTTCGCGCGAGCCGTCTCCGTCTGGTCCTGGGTCTTGTCGGCCTGGTTTCAGGGTTCTGTGTGGTGCTCTTCCTGCTTCCGGACGCCTCCCAGCAACTGACCCAGCAACTGAAGGCCAAGCGTGAGGCCGAGCTAAGTCGCAATCAGCAGGTGCAGCAGCTCCAGGAGCTCCAGCAACTGGCCGATCGCATCCGGCGCGGCCGGGAAACACTGGCCGATCTGGAGGGTCGCCTGCCCAGGGGCTCCGCCGGGGAGCTCCAGTGGAACCTCAGCAAGACCCTCCACGCCCTGACCCAGAAACACGGGCTGCGGCTGCAATCGGTGAAGTATGGCCTGCCCAGTCGGGAAGGGGCCAAGGGCACGGATCTCGAGGCGGTCGAGGTGGAGTTCGTGGCCCTGGGCGTCTATGCCAACCACAAGGCCTTCATGCGCGACCTCGAGGGTTCCGGTCTGCCCTTCGCGGTGCGGGATGGGCGCCTGGAGGAAAGCCCGGAAGGCGCCCGCCTCAACATCGTGCTCCGTGCCTTCCGCAAGGCCGGCAGTCCCGAACGCGAGGAGGGTGAAGCATGAGTGCACCCTCCACCACCTTCGATTTCCAGGCCATGCGCCAGGAACTCCGGGGCAACCCCAAAACTCAAATCGCCCTGGCCGTCTTCGCCCTGATCGTGATCTACGCCCTGTATACCTTCTTCTCCCCGGATTCGCCGAAGGGCCGGAAGGCTGCGGCCACCAGGACTGGATCGAACCTCGACCCCCGACAACTGCAGGGGCTCCGTCGCCTGCCTGACTTGGCAGCCCTGGGCAAGGCGGGCGAGCTTCCACCTGCCGTCAAAGTCCAGCGGGACCTCTTCATGTTTGAAGCCCCACCCCCACCCGCGGTGAAAGTGAAGCCACCCCCACCTCCGCCCGAGCCAACGCCCGAGGAAATTGCCGCCAGGAACAAAGCCGCCGAGAAGGCCGCCGAATTTGCGGGTCGCCCCCAAGACCTGCGTTATCTGGGCTTCTTCAAGGGCAGTCCCTCAGGCACTGTGGGGGCTTTCATGAAGGGCGAGGAACCGATCACGCTCCTCCAGGGCACCCTGCTCAAGGAACGCTGGAAGCTGGTTTCCATCCTCGATACCAAGGCGGAATTCCAGAACACGAAGTACCCGGACCTGCGCCTGGTTCTGGAGGCTCGCGAGGCTTCCGGCGGTGCCCCCGTGAACCAATTCTGATTCGAAGGATGCTCCCGATGCCGATTCCCTCCTTCGCCCCGCTCCGTAAGCTTCTCTTGGTCGCCGCTGCCCTGCTGCTGGCCATCGGCTGCAGCCTGCATAGGGCCAACAAGGCCTTCGACGAAGGCCGCTATGACGAGGCCGTCGTCGAATACCGGACTGTGTTGCGCAGCGACCCGACCAACACCAAGGCCAGGATCGGGATCAAGCGTGCTTCCCAGCGGGCGGCGGAGGCCCATCTCTCCATGGCCCGCCAGGCGGAGGGACGGGGATTCAGCGATACGGTTCTCGTGGAGGTCCGCAAGGCCCTGGTGCTGGATCCAGACAACCAGATCGCCCAGGACTGGCTCATCAAGCTGGAAACCAAGGCGGCCAAGGACAAGGCCGAAGCCGATGCCGTGGACGACCTGGACGTGATGAAGGCCAAGGCGGATGCCTTGAATGTCGTGCAGCTCAATCCCCGCTCCATCGACGGCATCGATCTGAACTTCAGCCGGAAGACCAGCCTGCGGGAGATTTTCGCGACCCTCAGCAAAGCCTCGGGCGTGAACATCATCGCCCACACGTCCTACCAGGATCAGAGTGTCTCCATCGACCTGCGGGGCCTGTCCTTCCAGCGGGTACTGGACACCCTGATGCTGCAGAACGACCTGTTCTACAAGGTCATCGACAAGAACACCATCATGGTCTTCAAGTCGACGCCTCAGAATCGGGAACAATTCGAAAACCAGATCATCAAGACCTACTACCTGTCCTTTGCCGATCCCAACGAGCTGCGCTCGACCCTTACGACCATCAACCCCCAGCTGCGCGTCTTCACCGACAAGCGGGTCAACGCTCTCATCGTGAAGGCCAAGCCCCTGGAACTGGCCATCGTGGATCAGGTCATCCGCACGCTGGACAAGGGCAAGGCGGAGATCATGGTCTACCTCGAGCTGATGGAGGTCACCGAAAACAGCCTGGAGCAGATCGGTCTGCTGCCGGTATTGAATGCCTCGGATACCTCCGGCACCTACCGCTTCGGCGCCACGACTGTGAACAACACCTCGGGCATGAACACCAATTCGGGGTTCACCAAGATCCACACCGCCGACATCCGAGTGCTGTTCCCCAATCTCGCCCTGGATTTCCTCAAGAGCAACGGCGATGCCCGCCTGGTGGCCAGCCCGAACGTGCGGGTGGTATCCGGCGAGACCGGTGAAGTCAACATCGGCGAGAAGATTTCCACCACCCAGAGCCAGCTCTCCCTGCCCACCAGCGGGGCCGCCGGCTCCAGCGCCTCATCCCTGCTCGGTGGCGTGGGGCAGACGTCGTTCTCCTACGAGGACGTGGGCGTCAAGATCAAGGTGGAACCCCGCGTCCACAACAATGGCGAAATCACGCTGAAGATCGACAGCCTGGTCACCACCCTGAAGTCCGGTTCCCAGCCCGGCCGTCCCGACCTCGGCAAGCGGGAGATCAAGACCTCAGCGCGCCTGCGGGATGGGGAGACCGCGATCTTCGGCGGCCTGCTGAAGGACGAAGAGCAGAAGAGCCTCCAGGGGATCTGGGGCCTCTCCGACATCCCCCTCATCGGACGCCTGCTCGGGAACACCCGCAACAGCAAGGCCAAGACGGACGTCATCCTCACCATCCGTGCGGTGCTCGTCCGCAAGCCCGTCATGACGGAACAGGACATGGCGCCCTTCAATCCGGAGGATGCCACCTCAAAGGCGGGTCCTTTCTCACCCGATCCCCTCAAGAAGGCCCCCGCGCCTACCCCCAAACCAGTCGCTCCTCCCGTTCCCCCGCCAGTGCCCCCGCCGGCCCCCCTCCTGCCCAACAATGCCAATCCCGTACAGCCGCCGGCGCCTCCTCCGCCAGCCCCCTCGGATGCCATCCAGGACAAGAAACCCGCACCACCGACCGACCCGACCCCGGCCCCTTCGGACCTGGTCATCTTCATGTCGCCCGTCGCTTCGGAGATCAAGCCGGGAGAAAAGGTCCGCATCAGCCTCACCGTGAGCGGTGGCGGGGGACTCAGCTCCGGCACCCTGGAACTGCGCCTGCCCCCCGGGCTCCGTCTCCAGAGCGCGACGCCCGGCGAGTTCATCACCGGTGAGGGCGGCAGCCTCGAGCAGTTCCCCGGCAAGGACGGGATCCTGAAGCTGGTCTTTCGGCGCAACCCCTCTGGCACGGATGCGGGTCCCTTCGTCACCCTGGACTTGGAGGGACTCACCAAGGGCAATGCGCCGGTCCTGATCCAGAGTGGGCAGTTCCTTGTGGGGACCGCCCCCATCTCCGGTCGCTGGTCCAACGCCCTCGTGACGGTGCAGTGAGCCGACAGGGCGGATTCACCCTGCTCGAGCTGGTCGTCACGGCCACGGTACTGATGATCCTGGCTTCGGTGACGGTGCCCTTGGCCCGCAACGGACTCAAGCGGCAACAGGAGCTGGAGTTGCGGCGGTCCCTGCGGGAGATCCGTCTCGCCATCGATGACTACAAGAAACAGGCGGAACAGCAGAAAATCAAGGCCCCGCCAGCCGAGGCTAACTTCTACCCCGAAAGCCTCGAACTCCTGGTCGAGGGTGTCCCCGCCACGGGGTCCCTCAGCAAGAAGATCCGGTTCCTCCGGCGCATCCCGGTCGACCCTATGACCGGCAAGGCCGAATGGGGACTCCGGAATACCAGCGATGACGCCAACAGCAGCAGCTGGGGGGGTGGCCATGTTTACGACATCTACTCCCTCTCCCAGGGAACGGGGATGAATGGCACCCCATACCGCGAATGGTGAACCCGGTTCCCTGCTGGAGAATCGGTGTTGCCTCCACCGTCGAACCACGCTAGGCTTGGAGTTCGGCTCATTCGGATCCTGCGGGGCCCGGACGGTTCTTTCAAGCGGATATGGCGGAATTGGTAGACGCGCTAGCTTCAGGTGCTAGTGTTCACAAGACGTGGGGGTTCGAGTCCCTCTATCCGCACCACTTTTTTCGGCGATGCCGAAAAAAGCAGGGGCAAAGAAAGGCTGCAGCATTGATAAAGGCACCTGGCCTTCACCAGGTTCGACCCACCTTCGGTACGGGACTGAGGGACGGGTGACGGGCGATCCCCCGAACAGGAGCCAGCATGGCCCTCAATGTAGACCAAAAGAAGATCATCATCGACGACTACAAGCAGCACGAGTCGGACACGGGTTCGCCCGAGGTGCAGGTTGCGATCCTCACCAAGCGCATCAATGACCTCACCGAGCATTTCAAGACGCACACCAAGGACTACCACAGCCGCCGCGGCCTCATGATCATGGTCGGCCAGCGCCGTCGCCTGCTCGACTACCTCAAGCGGAAGAACAAGGACCGCTACGCGACCCTGATCGAGCGCCTCGGCCTACGCCGCTAGGTCTTTTGGATCTCCCAAAACGCCCGCGAAAGCGGGCGTTTTGTTATGTTCAAGGCATGGACCTGAAGCCCCTGCCCCAGCCCGCACACCCGGACCCCTACACCGTCCTCGACCGGCGCTTCGTGTACGACTCGCCCTGGATCCGTGTCCGCGAGGACCGATTCAAGCACCGTCGGGGCGCCGAGGGTCGCTACGCCGTCTGCGGCTTCCATCGCACCGCCTGCGGCGTAGTCGCCCTGGACGCGGATGACCGCGTGGTGCTGGTGGGTCAGTGGCGCTATCCCCTCGAGGCCTATTCCTGGGAGATCCCGGAGGGCGGCGGCGACATCACGGAGAGCCCCTTCGAGGCCATGCGCCGGGAATTGGCCGAGGAGGCGGGGCTCAGCGCGCAGACCTGGGAGCCGCTCTGCTTCTTCCATCCCAGCAATTCCTCCACCGAAGAGGAGGCCTTCCTCTTCCTGGCCACGGACCTCGCACCGACTGACGGTCACCAGGCGGAGGACGACGAGGAGCTGCTGGTTCACCGCGAGCCCTTCCAGGACTGCCTCCAGCGCGTTCTGAGTGGCGAGATCACCGACGGCCTCACGGTCGTCGCCCTGCTGGCCCTCCAGGCCAGACGCAGCGGCGTGTCTGCTGAGCTGGATGCCACCTTGGCCGAGCGTTTCTTCCAGCAGCCCCAGGCGCATCCCTCCGCTGGCCGGGCCCGTTGGGGAGCCATGGACACGCCATGATCCTCACGCTGCATCCCGAGACGCCGCAGGTGCGTCACCTTGAGCGCATCATCGAGCTGCTGCAGCGGGATGGGGTCATCGCCTACCCCACCGACACCCTCTTCGGCCTGGGCTGCCTCGCCTCTCGCAAAAAGGCTGTGGATCGAATCCAGCAGATCAAAGGTCGCGATCCCAAAAAGCCCATGTCCATCCTGTGCTCGGACATGGAGATGTTCTGCCGCTACACGCGCCACCTGGATACCCCGACCTTCCGTCTCCTCAAGCAGATGCTGCCTGGGCCCTACACGGTGCTGCTGCCCGCCAGCCGCGAAGTCCCCCGCTACCTCCAGAACAAGCAGGTGGTGGGTCTCCGGATTCCGGATCAACCCTTCTGTCACACCCTGGTGGCCCTGCTCGGCGAGCCCATCATCACCACCAGCGTGGCCCTGCCGGACCAGCCCGTGCTCAATACGGCCTGGGAGATCGAAGAGGAACAGGGACACGCCCTCGACCTGGTGGTGGACTGCGGACAGCCCCTGGGCATCCCCAGCACCATCGTGGACCTCAGCGGGGACGAGCCCCTGCTGGTTCGGGACGGCGCAGGTCCCTGGCCCCTTTGATTATTTTTTCTCGCGGGCCTTCTGGCGCAGTGCTTCGCATTCCGCGTCGCTGAGCAGGCCGTCGCGCCGAAGGGCTTCGATGCGGCGCAGGGCACCTTCCAGATCGAAGGGGGGTGGCGCGGGCGCGGCAGCAGATCCTGAGGCGACCATGCCTGACGGTGCGGCATTCAGCGCAGGCGCGGCCGTGGCCAGCACCCGGCCCAGGGCCTCGGACCAGGGGGCGAACTGCCGTGAGAGGGTGTCCGGGTTCGGTCCCTTCAGCGTGTCGTGAAAGGCCCCCAGCAGTTCTCCCGTATCGCCATCCACCAGCTTAAGGTCCAACGATAGAAGCACCGACCCCGCAGCCATGTAGTCGTCGGAGTCACCCACGGCATCCACCACCCTGCCGATGAGCACCACATCGCCGAGGGTGGGGGAGACCGCCAGGGTGCCCTTGAGCCCGTGCCGGACACCCGCAGCCAGCGTGGGTTCCAGGCGGCGCTCCACCAAGGCAAGGAAGGCCTGGTCCTTGGCCGCCCGCTTGCCCAGCAACCAGGCCGCGGGCTCCCACGCCTTGAGGCGGAGGGTCCGGTTGCGCAGGTCCAGGCCCGGCTTCAGCCACTGGAAGCCAAGGGCCTTCGAGGGTTGGAAGACCACGCCGGGTCCGAACCAGGAAGGATCAATCCGACCCCCATCCAGTCCTGCGGACTGTCCCGCGAGGATGACGGAAGCACACAAGAGCAGGGCCGCGGATCGTCGCATCAACACTCCGGAAAGGTCAAAGGCAGTCTATCGGAGCAGCCCTCATCCCGGCCCTCATCCCAGGCCGCGCTCAGTCCACCCGGTAATGGCAGCCCCGGCTCTCGGGGTTCTGCAGGGCGGCATTCAGGATCAGGCGGGCACAGAGGATGCCGCTGCGGAGTTCCAGCAGCTCGCGGCTGAGGGAAGCCTCGTGGTAGAAGCGCTCGATGCGGTGGGCCAGGTAATGCAGATCGGCCTTCGCCCGCGTCAGCCGATCGCCCGTGCGAACGATGCCGGCGTAGTTCCAGAGGGTGCTGCGGATGAGGCCCCAATCCTGTTCGATGAGCAGGGGATCCGTGGGCTCGGGGGCTTTCGGCATCCGCCACTGGGCCAGGTCGCCTGGATCGGGGTGGTCTTCTCCACCCAGGTCGCGCACGGCCGCTTCCGCCCCCCGAAAGCCCCACAGCAGGCCCTCCAGCAGGCTGGTGGAGGCGAGCCGGTTGGCGCCATGCAGGCCCGTGCAGGCCACCTCCCCCGCAGCGAAGAGCCCGGACAGGGAGGTCCGTCCCTCCAGGTCCACCAGCACGCCGCCGCAGAAGTAGTGGGCCGCCGGGACCACGGGAATGCGCTGCCGGTGGGGATCAAGGCCCTCGGCCTGGCAGGCCGCCATCACCGTGGGGAAGTGCGCGTCCAGATCCAGCCTGGCCGCCAAGGGTGCGAGATCCAGGTAGACGTTGGCTTCGCCACTGGCTGCCATCTCCTGGAAGATGGCGCGGCTCACCACGTCGCGGGGGGCCAGCTCCATGTGCTCCGGCTCGTACTTCGCCATGAAGCGCTCACCCTTCCGATTCACCAGCCAGGCGCCTTCCCCGCGGAGCGCTTCGGTCAGGAGGGTCCGTGGCTTGCCCGGCGAGTAGAGCGCCGTGGGATGGAACTGCACGTACTCGCAGTTCACGATCCGGGCGCTGGCGCGGTAGGCGGCGGCGAGCCCGTCCCCGGTGGCGCTGGGCGGGTTGGTGGTATGCAGATACAGGTAGCCGAGGCCACCGGTCGCCAGGAGCGTGCGCCGGGCCAGGGCCCCCTCCACCTCGCCGGTGGCGGGATCGAAGAGGAAGGCGCCATGCACCCGGATGGGATCGTACACCCGGACCGGGCTGAGGCAGTGGTGGGGGCTGGTGATGAGGTCCACCAGGCAGAGGCGCTCCCGCACCTGGATGTTCGGGTGCTGCCGTACAGCCGCACTGAGGGCTGTCTGGATCGCCAAGCCCGTGGCGTCTTTGGCGTGGTAGATGCGCCGGGCGCTATGGGCCGCTTCGGCCGTGGGATCGGGGGTACCGTTCTCGCCCAGATCGAAGGGTACGCCCAGCCGTTCCCACAGGAAGCTGCGGCAGAGCTTCGGCCCCTCTTCGGCGAGCACCTGCACCGCCTCACGCCGGCAGAGCCCAGCCCCGGCCCCCTCAATGTCCGCGGCCAGCAGCGCAGGGGAATCCCCAGCCTCCGGCGGCGCCAGCCCGATGATGCCGCCCTGGGCCCAGGAGGTGTTGGTGCCACCCAGCTCATCCTTGGCCACCAACACCACCGAGGCGCCCAGATCCGCCGCCCGCAGGGCCGCAGAGCAGCCGGCGATGCCTGCACCCAGGACCAGCAGGTCAACCGTGTGGCTCATGCCAGCTCCCAGGTGGGGCGATCCAGGGCCCAGAGAGGCCCAAACACCGCATCATCATCCGCATCGTCCGTCCAACGCCTCCCATGGTCCAGCCGTCGGGCGGTCAGGTCCAGCGCCGTCTCGGCGTGGACCTCGCCCCAAGGTGTCGGAACGATACCCCCACTGGGTTCCAGGCGGAGCACGGCCTCCTCCCACAGGGCCAGCAGTCCGCCCCGGTTGTGCAATTGCAGGTGGTGGTATCCCCCGGCCAAGAGGATGAGGCCCTGCAGCCGGTGCTTCAGGTCGCCTCCCGCGGCAGCCCAGAGGGGTTCCAGGGCATCGTGGCACTCATGGTAGAGGCCGTGGTTGAACAGGGAGACGCCGCAGGCCAGCGGGTAGAGCTCGCCCAGCGGCAACGGGGTCAGCGCAGCCAGCTGCCAACCACTGCGCAAGCTCACCAGGGGCCCCCAGGCGCCCCAGACCGAGGCCGGCCGCCAGCCTGCGGGCCCGCCTTCAGCCGTGTCCGGCCAGGCCGCACGGTGGGCCTGCCAGGCGGCGGCGGGGTCGTGCTGCCCCAGGGCCCCGAGCAGCCGCGCAGCGTGGCCCAGCAGGATGGGTTCCGGAATGCCTTCGGGGTGGGCCTTCCGCAGCCCCGGCGCTCCGAGGATGGTCGGCCAGACCAGCGTCTGACGGGCCTCCGGAGCCTGGAGCGCCCCTTCCATGCGGTCCTGGAAGAACCGATGGATCTCCAGCGGAAGCTGGGGCTGGCGCTGCCAGAAAGGGGTGCGGTTGCAGTCGTCGCTCATGGTTCCACCACCATGCGCAGGGTCATGCCTCCGAACTCGTTCTCGGCGATCCCGGCCCACTGGCAGCCGGGGAGGCGACCCTTCAGCACCCGTCGGGGATCGCCCTGCTGATGCAGCAGGATCCAGCGGGCGATGAGGCCACGGTATTTCTTGGAGAAGTGGCTGATGGCCTTGCCCCGGGCATCGAAGATCTCCACGCTGTGCCGGGGTCGCGTCCAGCCCTTGAGGAGGTCGGCGGAATCGCCGGGCAGCAGCTCCCACAGGGGCCCCTCCGGCAGCGCCTCGAGGGCGGGGACCAGGGCCTTCCGCCAGTGGGCCTTGAGTCCGGGAATGGCGCCCAGTTTGAGTTTGTACGGCGGCAGCAGCTCATCGCCGCGCACCAGGCCGCGGAGGTTCGAGAGGATGAACACCTGCTTCCAGCTATCCGAGGGGAGCGTGGCCGCCTCCAGGGCCTGGAAGGCCACACCGGTGTAGCGGGCGAGGGCCGGCAGAAGAGGCACCTTGCCGCCCAGCGCCAGGGCCTCGCTGCGAGCCTTGTCGAGGGCGAGGTCCTTCACATCGAAGGCCTTCTTCAGGGCCTCGGGCGGGCCGTGCTTCGCCAGGGCCACCAGCTGCTCCCGGGCCCAGCGCTGGGCGGGGGTTTCCACCAGGCGCGCACGGTCGCCCCCGGAAGCTTTCTCCTCCGAAGGGGCCAGCAGGATGATCGGGGCTCCCTTCACCGGGCCGCCACCCAGGCTTCCAGGGTCGTGAGCCGGAACCCATCCAGGAGCTCCCGCAGGCGACCTTCATAGCCTCTGAGGCCAATGCTGTGCGTGTAGCGATGGCCCAGGGAGAGGCCAGGCAGGCTGGGCTGCTCCGCATCCAGTTCCCAGGGATGCAGCACCAGGGGCGTGCCGGCGTCCTCCTGCGCCAGGGACTCCAGGGCCCGGCGGGTCAGCGCAAAGGGGAGCACCCTCAGCCCCCAGCCCCACAGGGGCATCCGGACCGGCCCGGACCAGAGCACCGGAGGGGGCAGCTCCCAGAAGCCATCCGTCAACAGGTGGGGACGCCGAGGTGCGGACGGATCCCCGATGACGGCGAGGGGCACACGGCTGGAATCGTATCGAAAGCCCAGCTCAGGCAGGTCCTGCCACCAGTGCGCGGCCACCCCGCGCAGGCTCCATTCCGGGGCGCGGTAGCCGACGACCGGCTGGCCGCAGAGGTCCTCCAGCAGGGCCTTGCCGTCCCGCACGGCGTCCCGCCATTCCGCGCGGTCCAGTTCGAAGGCCCGGCGGTGCGTCAGGCCATGCAGGCCGATGGAATGGCCGGCGGCAGCGATGCGGCGCAGCAGTTCAGGATGTCGGCGCGCCTGGTCGCCCAGGCAGAACCAGGTGGCCGTGGCGCCCAGGCCAGCGCAGAGTTCCAGGGCCCGCTCCGTGGCCAGGGGCAGCCGGCACTCGAAGCGGTCCAGGGCCTCGGGCTGGTCATAGGGCGGGCAGCAGAGCTGGAACCAGTCCTCCCAGTCGAGAGAAAGCGGGAGTCTGCGCACGCTCAGGTGAAGTTCCGCTCGGAGAGGCTGATGAATTCCAGGGAGAAGTCATCGAGCTCCGTCTGGAACTGCTTCAGCTGGCCCTGGAAGAAGTTGTAGGCCATGAGGGCCGGAATGGCCGCCACCAGGCCAATGGCCGTGGCCACCAGGGCCTCCGAGATGCCCGGTGCCACGGTGGCAAGGTTCGCGTTGCCGGTCGCACCGATGCCACGGAAAGCGTCGATGATGCCCCACACCGTGCCGAACAGGCCGATGAAGGGGCTCACGGCCGCCACGGTGGCCAGGCTGCCCAGAGAGCGTTCCAGCCGACCCATCTCCACCACGCTGGCCCGCTGCAGGCTGCGTTCCACGGCCTCCATGCTGCGGAGCTGGGGTTTGCCGTCCAGGCCCACCTGCCGCAGCTGGTAGGTCACCTCGCCATACCCCGCCACGAAGAGGCCCACCAGGGGGCTCAGGGAAAATTTCTCCACCTGCTGCTTGAACTCCCGCCAGTCCGTGGCCCGCTTGAAGGCGGCCCGGAACTGTTCAGAGACGCTGCGGCTGCGGTGGTAGAGCAGCCCCTTGCGGATGATCACCACCCAGCTGAGCAAGGAGAAGGCCGCCAGGATCACCAGCACCGCCTTCGAGACCGGTCCTGCGTGGAGCATGACCTCCAGCAGATTGACCTCGCTGCCCGTGGGTGCCATCAGGATCACCATGCCGCCTCCTCCCTCGCATGATAGCAAGCTACACTGGATGCTTTGCGCGAGGCTGTCATGCAGGTGCTGGTCATCGGTTCGGGATACGTGGGGCTGGTGGCCGCCGCCTGCTTCGCCGAGGCCGGTCATCGGATCCTCGGCGTGGACGTGGATGCCGAGAAGGTGGCCACCCTCGCCCGGGGCGAATCACCCATCTTCGAGCCGGGCCTGGACGAGCTGCTCATGAAGCACCTGGCCTCTGGCGCCCTCCGCTTCACCACCGACCTCAAGGCTGGCATGGCCAACGCCGACGCGGCTTTCATCTGCGTGGGCACCCCTCAGAGCGAAGATGGCAGCGCGGACATGCAGTACGTGCTGGCGGTGGCGGGCCAGATCGGCGATGCCATGGCCCTGCGGCCCAAGGATGCCAAGCCCCTGATTGTGGTGGACAAGAGCACGGTGCCCGTGGGCACCGCGGCCAGGGTGCACGCCGAGATCGCCGTTCACACCGATCGCGCCTTTGAGGTGGTGAGCAATCCCGAGTTCCTGCGCGAAGGCTCGGCCATCGGCGACTTCCTGGAGCCCGACCGCGTGGTGGTGGGCTGCCGTTCTGATCACGCCGAGACCATCATGAAGGCCCTCTACCAGCCCTTCCTCGACCGCAGCGGCGGCCAGTGGTTCCGCATGGATCCGCCCAGCGCCGAGCTGACCAAGTACGCCGCCAACGCCATGCTGGCCCTGCGTATCAGCTTCATCAACGAGATTGCCAACCTGGCCGAGTCCGTGGGCGCGGACGTGGACCACGTGAAGACCGCCATCGGCGCGGACCACCGTATCGGCCCCGCCTTCCTCAATCCGGGCCCCGGCTTCGGCGGCTCCTGCTTCCCCAAGGATCTGCAGGCGCTCCTGAAAGTGGGTCGCGAACAGGGTCACCCGCTCATGACGCTGGCCGCCACCGTGGAGGCCAACCGCCACCAGAAACAAGTGCTCCTGCGCAAGGTGAAGGCCCACTTCGGCGTGAAGTCCGGTGTCCCCGCCCCTTTGAAGGAAAAGCGTTTCGCCTTGTGGGGTCTGGCCTTCAAGGCCAACACGGACGACATCCGCGAAAGCATGGCGCTGGAACTCATCGAAGGCCTGGTGAACCTGGGCGCCGAGGTGGTGGTCCATGACTTTGCGGCCATGGAGGCAGTGCGAGCGAAAATCGGCGACAAGGTGCGCTATGCCGACACCCCACTGGCCGCCTGTGCGGGCGCGGACGCCCTCCTCATCGCCACTGAGTGGGCCCAGTACCGGGAAGCGGATCTCGAAGCCGTGGCCAAGGCGCTCAAAGCCCGCCGGATCTTCGATGGCCGCAACCTGTTCCGCCCCGAGGCCATGGCGGCCAAGGGCTGGACCTACCATTCCCTGGGCCGCCGGGCCGTGGAGACCGCATGACCACCCGAGTCCGCCTGGAAGACATCGCCCATGCCCGCAGC
>JANYAZ010000283.1 GCA_025361045.1 Geothrix sp.
TTCATACCGGTTCGCATTCAATCGTTAAGGATTCACCACGGAGGCACGGAGGACACAGAGAGGCCCGTCCGAACGAGCTTCGCTTGGCCAGCGGTTGCGGGCGGACGGCCACGCGATCGCGCGGATCCCGCCCGCAACCGCTGTCGGGGCCGCTTGCGGCCCCTGGGCGCGTCGCGCCCGCGAAGCTGGATGGGTGGGGCACGGAGGCCTCCGTGCCACCTCCGTGGGTTCCGTGTCTCCGTGGTGAATCTCTATTTTTGAATGCAGATTGGTATCAGTCCACCTTCACCGCGAAGGGCTTGAACCCGGCCTTCTTCAGCTTTTCGGCGGTCTTATCCATGGCGGCGCGATCGGCGGGTTTGGCCAGGCGCACCTTCAGCTGACCCTTCTCCTTCACGGTGGTTGTGGCGAAGCCCGCGACCTTGGCCTTGTCAGCCGTCCGCTTGGCCTCGGCCACTTCGGCGGTGGCCACCAGCTGGAGGGTCCAGGCTTCGGGTGCCGGGGGCTTTTCGATGACCTTGGCCTCGGGCTTCCCTTCGGATTTGGGGGCTTCCTTCGGCGCAGCGACCTCCACCTTCTGGGCGGGAACCAGCTTGTCCGGCCCATCACCCTCGAAGAACTTGAGCTGGTCCACCAGGGGTTCGGGGAGGTCTCTGAGCTCTTCTTCCATGCCCTTCTGCATGGGGCGACGCAGGGCCGCGCTCTGCTTGCCCACCTGCACACCCAGGACGAAAGCCAAGGTCAGCAGGCCCACACCCACGCCCGCCACCCAGAGAATGGATTGGCTGTTGACGCTGATCTGGTCGCGTTGGCTCATCGTGGATCCAATCTAACGCCTTCCAGCAAGGCCGCGAACTGGGCACCACTGCTGGCGGGGGCCGTGACGAGCGTGCGGCCAGAGGGTTTCAGCAGGGCCGCGGCAAGCAGCTGTCCCCCTGAGCCACAGAATTCGCCCCACAGATGTTTGGGATGGACGACGGCGGGCCACTCGGGACGGGTGCTGGCCAGACCGGCTTCAAGGGCGTCAAGGCGCGGGGCGCCACTGGCCCCACCGACCCGGTGATCCGTGGTGAGGTTGCCCAAACCCAGGACGGCCCGCTCCAGGGCCGCAGTATGGTCCTCGGTGGTGTTGGCCGCGGTGGAACTGGAGGTCAGTGCGCGCAGCGTCGCCCTGGGCTTGGCGCCACGGGCCTCAGCGTGCTGCAGGGATTCCATCAGGAAGGCCTGGGCTCCTTCACCCGGCAGGAACCCCCGACCCGAGCCGATTTCTGGATTTCCCTGTCGATCCAACAGGTGGGCGCCCCGGCAGAGGTCCAGCAGCAGGGGGAAGAGGCCGTCCGTGCCGATCACCAAGGCGGCGTCCACGAGTCCGGCGCGGAGCCAGCGCGTAGCCTGCTCCAGGGCTGAGAAGGTCGCATTCTCACGGTCCACGAAGGTGGCGCTGGGGCCCTTCAACCCAAAGGCCAGGGCCAGGTGTCCACTGGCGGCGTTGGCCACGCAGTTGGGGAAGATCAAGGGGGAGGCGCCTTCCGGTCCGCGCTGGAAGTAGGGCCGCATGAAGGCTTCGCTGGCCTCACTGCCGCCTGTAAGGGAACCCACGGCCACGGCGATGCGGTCGCCCATGGGTTTGGGATCGAGACCGGCATCCTGGAAGGCCTGGTGAGCCGCCACCCAGGCGAAGCGGGAGGGCCGGTCCAGCCTCCGCAGCTGCATGGGCGGGATGATGCCCGTCGGGTTGAACAGGGCGCAGGTGCCGCCCTGGCCCTGGCCCAGGCCTTCGGGCAACTCCGTGAAGCAGGGCATGCCCGAGTCGAGGCTCGTCTGGGCTGCTTCCACTCCGTCGCCACAGGGCAGCACCAGGCCGAGGCCCGTGATGACGAGTCCGGAGCTGGGAGAGGTCATCGGCCCTCCCAGTGGCGGAGCAGAAGGCTTAGGTTGTTGCCACCGAAGGCAAAGGCGTTCACGAGGGCCGCCCGGACTTGTCGCTCCTTAGCCTCCTTCGGCGTGCAGTCCAGGTTGCAGGCGGGATCCGGGTCCTCCAGCCGCAGGGTGGGACTCACCACCTGATCCCGCAGGGCCAGGATGGCCGCGGCGGCCCCGAAGGCACCCGCGGCACCGAGGGTGTGCCCGAACTGACTTTTGGTGCTGGTGACGGAAACCGCATCGGCCGCAGGTCCGAGAGCCCGTCGGATGGCCACACATTCGGCGCCATCATTGGCCGGAGTGGCGGTGCCATGCGCAGACACCAGGTCGATTTCGGAGGCATCGAGGCGGCCGGTGCGTAGGGCCATGACCATGGCTCGTGCCGCACCTTCTCCCTCGGGGTGAGGTGCCGTGGGATGGTGGGCGTCCATGCTGGCGCCGTAGCCCAGCAGCTCGGCGAAGATCACTGCCCCGCGGGCCCGGGCCCCATCCAGGGACTCCAGGATGAGCTGGACAGAGCCCTCCCCGAGGTTCAGGCCGGCCCGGTCGCGGCTGAAGGGGCGGCATTTCTGGGCATCCACCGCCTTGAGGCAGGAGAACCCGGCGTAGGTGGTGCGGCAGAGGTTTTCGGCGCCACCGGCCACCGCCAGATCGAGTTCCCCGGCCGAGATGCGCTCCCAGGCCTGACCCAGGGCCAGCAGGCTGGAGGAGCAGGCATTCATCACGGTGCCCCGGGGGCCCATGGCACCCAGCCTATAGGCCAGGGCGTCGGTGACGTTGCAGGGGCTTTGGTAGGCGGGCTCGGCGGCCCGGCCACGGCGCCCCGCCAGACGCGCCTCCAGGAAGGCTTCGGCGGTGGGGAGTCCGCTGGTGCCCGCCCCCTGGAAGACGCCGATGCGGGCAGGGTTCCCCTGGGGCTGGAAGCCGTCCAGGGCCTCGTCCAGGGCGCGCAGGGCCATGCGTTCGCAGAGGGTCTGATGGCGGGCCGGGTCCATGGCCACCTGGCCAGCGATCTGGGCCGGCTCTCGGGGCAGGGACAGACGCGTGAGTTTGGCCAGGCCATCCTGGCCGGCGAGCATGGCCGACCAGGTGGCTTCCCGGTCCAGGGCCAGGGAGGAGATGATCCCGAGGCCGGTGACGACGACGCGGTCGGCAGTCATAGCCGCTTCACCACGAGGCTCGCGATGCAGAGCTCCCGTCCCTCGCAACTCACGGTACCCCGGAGCTTCACCATGCCGGCGAAGGCCCCATCGGCCCGGACCTCCAGGCGCAGGCGGTCGCCCGGCAGGGCGGGGGCCTTGAACCGGGCATCCTGCACGCCGGCCAGGAAGATGGCGGTGTCGTGCAGGGAATCGGACTCGAGGAACCCGCCGGCCTGGGCGAGCATCTCCAGCAACAGCACGCCAGGCACCAGGGGGCGCCCCTGGAAATGGCCCTGCAGGTAGGGTTCACCGAAAGTGACAAGCTTCTCGGCCACCACGCGCACTCCCGGCTCGCGCTCCAGCACCCGGTCCACCAGCAGGAAGGGGTAGCGGTGCGGCAGGTGGGCCGGGATGTCGGCCGGAGGGGCTGTCATCGGGGCCTCAGGCCTTGGCGTTCTCGGCGATGAAGTCCGTGAGCGCCTGGACGGACTTGAAGGCCTTGAGGCCCGCAGCCTCATCCTCGATTTTCACGCCGAAGACCTGCTCGATGCCCAGCACCAGCTCCAGGGCGTCGATGGAGTCCAGGCCCAGACCTTCGCCGAAGAGGGGATCCTCGTCGCCGATCTGGTCGGGCGTCATGCCCTCGAGCTTCAGGCGCTCGATGATCATCTCTTTGACGCGCAGCTTCAGGTCGCTCATGGGATTCCCGGCAGAAGGGTGGAAAGACTGATTCTATCCCGAACCCCGGTGTCCAGGACGCTTGTGATCTTGACACCGTTCCCGGTGCCGCAAACGGCGCTAAGCTGGACCCTCGCGGAATCCTCCGCCCGAGAGCGCCATGGCCCATCCCGCATCGCCCTTCCTGTCGGTCCTGATTCTGTTGCTGGTCGCCGCCGTGACGGCCATCGCCATCCTCGTGCTCTCCGGCTGGGTGCTGCCCCTGCTGAAGCCGAACAACCCGCAGGCCGCCAAGCTGCGCGTCTACGAATGCGGCGTGCCCCCCGTCCAGACCGGTGCCCGGCACAAGTACTCGGTGAAGTTCTACCTGACCGCCATGCTGTTCATCCTGTTCGATGTGGAAGCGGCCTTCCTGCTGCCCTGGGCGGTGAACTTCAAGACGGCCCTCTGGACCTTCGGGGTCATGCTGAGCTTCATGGCCACCCTGCTGGTCGGTTTCGTCTATGCCTGGGGCAAGGGTGCCTTCGAGTGGGAGCGCTGAGATGGCGGAGCAGAACATCAACGACGCTGTGCTGACCACGCGCCTGGACGCAGTGGTCAACTGGGGTCGCAAGAACAGCCTCTGGCCCATGCCCTTCGGCGTGGCCTGCTGCGCCATCGAGTTCATGAGCATGATGTCGTCCAAGTACGACCTGGCCCGCTTCGGCGCCGAGGCCATGCGCTTCAGCCCGCGGCAGAGCGACATGATGCTGATCTTGGGCACCATCACCAACAAGATGGCCCCGGTGCTCCGCACCATCTATGCCCAGATGGCCGAGCCCAAGTGGGTGATCAGCGTGGGCGTCTGCGCCAGCTCCGGCGGCATGTATCGCACCTATGCCACCCTGCAGGGCGTGGATCGGATCATCCCGGTGGATGTGTACGTCCCCGGCTGTCCGCCCCGGCCCGAAAGTATCATCTACGGCGTGATGAAGCTGCAGGAGCAGATTGAGAAGGAATCGCTCTCCATGCGCAAGGATCACATTGCACGGTTCTATGAAAGCCTTGATCGGCAGGAGGCCATTCAGGCGGAGAAGGGCCTCACCAGTCAGCAGACCATCCGGGAAATGCTGATGGATGCCGGTGAGCGCGGCGTGGGCACCATTTTCTAGGCGGGGATCATGAGCATGAAGCAGGAGCGGAATGCCACTTTGGCGAAGCCGAAGCCCGGAGGGCGCGGCACAGGAGGTGCCGCGTGATCATCGAGCACATCGACGCACAACTCCCAGGGATCGTCACCGACCGGCATGATTTCCGGGGGGATCAGACCATCGTCGTCGCCGCGGAGAACCTCCTGGCGGTGGTGGATCTGATTCATCGCGAAGGCTTTCAGCTGCTGGTGGACATCACGGCCGTGGATTGGCCGCAGCGGCCAAGTATTCAAGGCAGCGGAGCCGCCGGGCGCTTTGATGTGGTCTACCACTGGCTCAACTTGGCCAGTCAGGAGCGTCTGCGGGTGAAGGTGCCCGTGGCGGACGGTGGCACCGTGCCCACATTGACGGGCCAGTTCAAGACCGCGGACTGGTACGAGCGTGAGGTCTTCGACCTCTTCGGCATCCGTTTCGACGGTCATCCGAACATGAAGCGCCTGCTGACCTGGGATGACTTCCCGGGCCACCCCCTCCGCAAGGATTTTCCCCTGGATGGTGGCGACGTCTTCTGCATGGAAGGCTGCACCGCGCCCTTCAACAACGGCGAACGGAACCAGGAGCGATGACCATGGAATCCATCGCCATGACCCGACAGCAACTCGACGGCGACAAGATGATCGTCAACATGGGGCCATCGCACCCCACCACCCATGGCACGCTCCGAATCATCCTGGAGCTGCAGGGCGAGACCATCACCAAGGCGACACCCGAAATCGGGTATCTCCACCGCGGCGTGGAGAAACTGGGGGAAAACCTCAGCTATCAGCAGTTCATCCCCCTGACGGACCGGCTGAACTATTGCAGCTCCATCATGAACAACGTGGGTTACACCACGGCGGTGGAGAAGCTGCTGGGGATCCAGATCCCCAAGCGAGCCCAGCAGATTCGCGTGCTGGTCTCGGAACTCGCCCGCATTGCCGACCACCTGGTGTGCGTGGGTGTGAACGCCGTGGACATCGGCGCCTTCACCGCCTTCCTCTACCTCTTCCGCCAGCGGGAAACGATCTACGACCTGTTCGAGATGGCGGCTGGCCAGCGCCTGCACACCAGCTTCACCCGCATCGGGGGCCTCTTCCGGGACCTCCCCGAAGGCTTCGTGCCCCTCTGCGAGCGCTTCCTGGTGGAGTGCGAGGAGAGCATCGATGAGATGGAACGCCTGCTCACCCGCAATCCCATCTGGCATGACCGCACCAAGGGCATCGGCGCCATCAGCCCGGAAGACGCTGTGAATTGGGGCTACACCGGTCCTTGCCTCCGCGCCGCGGGGGTTCCTCAGGACCTGCGCAAGGCCCAGCCCTACCTGGGCTACGAGACCTACGACTTCGACATCCCCATCGGCACCACCGGCGATGTGTTCGACCGCTACCTGGTGCGCACCGAGGAGATGCGCCAGAGCCTGCGCATCATCCGGCAGGTCCTCGACCGCCTGGAGCCGGGTCCCGTCATGATCGACGACCCCAAGGTGGCCCTCCCGTCCAAGGAAAAGGTCTACACGCGGATGGAAAGCCTCATTCATCACTTCAAGCTGATCATGCACGGCATGGACATGCCCGTGGGTGAAGTCTACAGTGCCACCGAAGCCGCCAATGGCGAGTTGGGCTTCTACATCGTCAGCGACGGCGGCAAGAACCCCTACCGCATCCGCGTCCGTCCCCCCTGCCTTCCCATCTTCAGCAGCTTCGAGGACCAGGTGAAGGGCGGGCTCATCGCCGATGCGGTCGCAGTGCTTGGCGCGATGAATATCATTGCGGGTGAACTGGACCGTTAAGCAGCCACAACCTACAACGGTCTAGGCGCCATACCACCGAAGCTGGAGCAGAGGCCGGCCGTGTGCAAAGGGCGTGACCCCAAAGGGTCGAGGCCCAGGTCTTTGATGGCCCAAGGGCGGCCTCCCTTCCAACCCGGGGGAATCGAGAGGCAAAATCAGCCGGAGGGGCTGCGAAGACCTGTGGGACTGACCCCACTAGCCAGGAATTGATTTGGGCGAAATGTGCCCGCTCAGAGCTGTTTTCAGTCCATCAAAATACATAAAACAATTTAAAACAATAATTAACCATTCAAAAATGCCCCTGGCACGGTCACTGCCCTTCTTGGTTCCCCCCATGGTGGCGGGAATAGGAGGAATCACATGCGAACGCAAGGACGCCCGCACCGTGGACGGTGCTTCACGACTGAGAGGAGTGCGTCATGAGCGGCTCCATTCTCAACAACGTATCCGCCCTGAACGCCAGTCGGCAGTTGGGCATCACCGGACAGGGCCTCCAGAAGGCCATCGAGCGGCTGACCAGTGGCAAGCGCATCAATCGGGCTTCTGATGATGCGGCCGGTCTCGCCATCGCCAATCGCCTAGGCGCCGATGTCCGCGTGGCTGGCCAGGGCCGCCGCAACGCCAACGACGGCATCTCGTACCTGCAGGTGGCCGACGGTGTGACGGAGGAGATCACCAACCTTCTGACTCGCGCTGCTGAACTGGCCGAGCAGGCGGCCAGCGGCACCTCCGGGGCCGACGGCGGTACCGGCAAGACGGCCATCAATGCCGAGTATCAGAACATCATCACGACCATCAACGACATCAACACGAACACGAAATTCAATACCGGGCAAATCTTTGGAGCCACCCTCAGCGTGGCCGTGGGTGACTACGCTGCGGTGAGCCTGGCCATCGGACAGGTCGACGCCACGACCCTCATGGGTGGAGCTGCCGTGAACCTCACCACGTCGGCCAATGCGAGTGCCGAGCTCGTCAAGATCCAGACGGCCTTGACGAACCTGTCCGCCCAGCGGGGACAATTCGGTGCCGCACAGCAGCAGCTGACATCGCTTTCCACGGCCCTGGGCATCCAGGTGGAAAACTTCACAGCCGCCTACAGCCAGATCAAGGACGCCAACATTGCCGACGAG
The DNA here is from genome assembly GCA_025361045.1 of Geothrix sp. GTDB lineage: Bacteria > Acidobacteriota > Holophagae > Holophagales > Holophagaceae > Geothrix. The sequence continues at coordinate 7,835 of JANYAZ010000283.1, forward strand.
GTGGTGAATCTGAACAAGTTCCAGGTGCTCAACCAGTCGGGTATCAATGCGCTCAGCCAAGCGAACCAGGCCAGCCAGTCCATCCTCGCGCTTCTGAGGTAGTTCTTCCTCCTTATCCGCCGCCACGAGGCCCGGCATTGCCGGGCCTTTGGCTGTGAGGATCACCCCCTCTTGAGGACCTCAAGCTGGGTTCGATGGTCGTTGCGCAGGCGCTCCAGGAGATCCAGCAAGGTCTCTCGTTCATCCGAAGTGAGGCAGCGATCCACCTGCTGGCAGAGGGCGTTGTGCCGCCCGAACATCTTGGCTTCGAGTGTCAGGCCCTTGGGCGTGATTTGTACGCGGCTACCGCGCCGGTCGGCGGGATTCTCGCAGCGCTTGACCAGGCCCCGGGCCTCCAGTCGATTCACCAGGCGCGGCACATCCGCGAAGCGGTAGATCATGCGGCAGCGGATGTCTTTCACCAGGTAGCCATCCTTCGGACCACCCTTGAGGATGCGCAGCACGTTGAACTGCTGGTCCGAAAGGCCTTCGGGTTCGTACAGGCACTCGTCGAAGAGGCGGGCCACGTATTCCCGGGTGAGGAGCAGGGCCAAGGCCACCTCGTGGCCCGGCTCGATGGGCTTGGTGATCTGGAGTTCCTCGCGGATGTGCATGAATGGCTCCGTTGGAACCAGGATGACAGATTTTCAAAAAAAGAAGTTGCAACTCTCGAATTTTGGCCTAGACTTTAATGCATGGTGAAACACCTATTCCCTGGAGGTTCCATGCGCCACCCCTTCCGCACCGCTCTTGCCGTCCTCGCCCTGGCCGCCCTGCCGGCCCTGGCCCAGGACACCTACAAGATCGACCCCGTGCACAGCGAAGTCAGCTTCAAGATTCGCCACCTCTTGGCCAAGACCAGCGGCCGCTTCACGAAGTTCGGCGGCACCATCAAGGTGGACACGGCTGATCTCAGCAAGTCCAGCGTGGATGTCACCATCGAGGTCGCCAGCCTCAACACGGACAACGAGGCCCGGGACAAGCACCTGAAGACCGCCGAATTCTTCGATCTGGAGAAGTTCCCCACCATCACCTTCAAGAGCAGCTCGGTGAAGGAAGTGGCCAAGGGCAAGCTGGAAGTGACGGGCGACTTCACGCTGCATGGTGTGACCAAGAAGATCACCTTCCCCATTACCAACGCGGGCACCCAGCCTGGCATGCAGCCCGGCAGCGTGGTGGCAGGGTTCATCGACGGTGCCGTGACCATCAACCGCAATGACTTCGGGATCAAGACCTACCCGGGTGCCCTGGGTGACGATGTCGTCATCAGCCTGAACGTGGAAGCGGGCAAGATCGACGCCGCCAAGAAGTAAGGCCGCCAGTCCTATTTCCAGCCGTTATCCAGATGGCGAGAGCGGCATAGGGGGCCGTCATGGAACCGCCATTTCAGTTGGATTGATTCCGTAACTGCCCCCAAGAGGCACGCATGAGCGAAGGATTCCCGAAAGTTGCCGCGAAGACCCCGGCCGTACTCGATCTGGAGCCTGGCACCTACTTCTGGTGCAGCTGCGGTCTGAGCGCCAAGCAGCCCTTTTGTGACGGCGCCCACAAGGTCTGCGACCTGCGCCCTTTGAAGGTGGAAGTGACGGAGGCCGGCAAGAAGGCCCTCTGCCAGTGCAAGCACACCAAGACGGCCCCGTTCTGCGATGGAAGCCACTGCGACCTGTAATTCAAGGTTGATCTGGACGTGATGGGGGGTACCGGGTTTAACCCGATGTCCCCCATCCCCTTTGGGCTAAACTGTGCCCTCATGCGAGCGCGCCCATGAACCACCCCCAGCCCCCCGAGACTTCGAACGAACCCCTGGCTCCGGGCCTGCGGTTGCCCGAATCTGAGCGGAAGGAGTTCAGTCCCGAAGCCATCGCCGAGATCCACGCGATCATGGCGCAGTATCCGGACAAGCTCGCGGCGACGCTGCCGGCCCTGTACATCGCCCAGCGCGAATTCGGTTTCGTCAGCCTCGCGGCCATGAAGGCCGTGGCCAAGGCCATCGGCATTCCCGAAGGACATGTGTTCGGCGTCGCAACCTTCTACACCATGTACCAGAAGGCGCCGGTGGGTAAGTACCACTTTGCCGTCTGCACCAACATCAGCTGCGCCCTGCGCGGCGCCGCCCAGCTGCTGGAGAAGGTCTGCGAGAAGACGGGCGTGAAGCCCGGCCAGGGGCCCAGCCCCGACGGCCTGTGGAGCGTGGAGGAAGTGGAGTGCCTGGCCGGCTGCGGTGTGGCGCCCTGCGTCCAGGTGAATCAGAATGTCTATGACGAGCTGGTGGACGAGCAGAAGCTCGTCGAGGTGATGGAAGCCTGCAAGCGCGGTGAGTACCGCCCCTGGGCCGAGTGAGGGAGAAGTCCATGGTCACCATCCGCACCAAGCCCGATCACCACACCTACACTTTCCCCGGCTTCGGCTCCGAGAAGTTCCCGAACCTCATGCTCCGGGGCGCCGGCGACCTGGACAACTGGCACCTGAAGACCTATGAGCAGAAGCATGAGGGCTATGTGGCCATGAAGGCCGCCCTCAAGATGGAGCCCGTGGCCGTGACCGAGGAGGTCAAGGCCAGCGGCCTCCGGGGCCGCGGTGGCGCCGGTTTCCCCTGCGGGCTGAAGTGGTCCTTCATGCCCAAGGACACGGCGGACCGCAAGCTGACCCGCTACCTGGTCTGCAACGGCGATGAGGGCGAGCCCGGCACCTTCAAGGACCGCGCCATCCTCGAATACAACCCCCACCAGCTCATCGAGGGCATGATCATTGGCGGCTGGGCCATGCAGTGCGCCATGGGCTATGTCTACATCCGCGGTGAGTTCCTCTGGCTCATCGAGAAGCTGGAGGCCGCCCTCCAGCAGGCCCGCGATGCCGGCTACCTCGGCAAGAACATCATGGGCACCGGCTGGGACTACGACATCCTCGTCTACCGCGGCGCCGGCGCCTACATCTGCGGCGAGGAGACGGCCCTGCTGAACTCCCTGGAGGGCCGTCGCGGCGAGCCTCGCGTGAAACCGCCCTTCCCGGCGGCCAAGGGTGCCTTCGGCCAGCCCACCACCGTGAATAACGTGGAGACCCTGGCCGCCGTGCCACCCATCATGCGCATGGGCGGCGCGGAGTACGCCAAGATCGGCTCGCCGAAGAACAGCGGTACGCGCATCTTCGGCGTGAGCGGCCATGTGAAGCGCCCCGGCATCTACGAGCTGCCCATGGGCACGCCCATGAACTTCCTGGTGGATGAGCTCTGCGGCGGCTCCAGCACCGGCCGGAAGATCAAGGCCATCATCCCCGGCGGCTCCAGCTGCCCCATGCTGGACGAGAAGGATTTCGATGTCCCCATGGACTTCGACAACCTGAAGGCCCGGGGCTCCATGGGCGGGTCCGGCGGCCTCATCGTCATGGACGAGAGCGTCTGCATGGTGCAGGTGACGCTGCGCCTCATCAAGTTCTACGCCCACGAGAGCTGCGGCCAGTGCACCCCCTGCCGCGAAGGCTGCAACTGGCTGGAGATGATCCTCCACCGCATCGAGCACGGGGAAGGGCGCATGGAGGATCTGGATGTCATTGCCAGCCTCACCCCACGCATTGGCCTCCGCACCCTCTGCCCCCTGGGCGATGCCGCCTGTGGCCCGGTGGATTCAGCCCTGCAGAAGTTCCGCCACGAGTTCGAGCATCACATCACCCACAAGACCTGCTATGCCACCGGCTCCCGGTTGCTGTCAAAGGTGGGGACGCACTAGTCCTTGCCGTGGAACCCATGCGTTGGTTGCTGCCCTTATTCCTCACCCTCTGCCTCCAATCCCAGGGCACCTTCCTGGTGAAGCCCTACCTGCAACTGGGCGAGGCGCCTAAGGTGGCAGCCCGGGAGCGGCTGGATCTGCTCTGGCACGCCGGGGACGAGGCAGCCGCCTGGTCCGTGGAGGTGCGCGGCGCCAAGGGCTGGATCGCTCAGGCCGCACCCGCCTTCCGTCGACTGGACGCCCCGCCCTTGGCCCCCCATCGGATCTACCGGGCCACGCTCCAGAATCTGCCCCCAGGCGAGGTCGTCCCCTACCGCGTGAAGCGTAATGGCGCCGTGGTGTTCGAAGCCGAGGCCCAGACCCGCAAGGCGGGCGCCCACCGCATGGTCGTGTTCGGCGATGCGGCCGACGCCTCCCCCACACAGGCTGCCATCGCCAAGGCCGTGGCGGCGGCCCAGCCGGATGCGGTCTTCATCACTGGGGATCTCGTCTATGGCCGGGGTCGCGCGGCGGAATACCGCGCCCACTTCTTCCCGGCCTACAACGGCGAGACGGCGCCGTTGATGCGGCGGGTGCCCTTCCTGGGCGTGGTGGGCAACCACGACGTGCCCTTCGCGGCCTGGCCGGACGCCTCCGCCTACTTCGCCTACTGGTCCCAGCCCCTGAATGGTCCCGCCTTGGCCCCCGGCCAAGCGAACGCCGCGCCCGTGACGGCCGGGGTCCATGACGACATGGTGGCCGCCTCGGGTACCGCTTTCCCGCGCATGACCAGCTTCAGCTTCGACTACGGCCCGGTCCACTGGACGGTGCTGGATTCCAATGCCTACGTGGACTGGGAGAGCCCGGCCCTGAAGGCCTGGCTGGAAGCGGACCTGCAAGCCGCGAAGCACGCCACCTGGCGCATCGTGGCCCTGCACCATCCTCTGTTCCAGAGCTCCCGCAGCCACTTCGATGATCAGTGGATGCGCCCCATCAGCCCAATCCTTGAGAAGTACGGCGTCGACCTGGTGCTGGCGGGCCATGTGCACAACTACCAGCGCACCGCACCCCTGCGGTTCAAGCCCACGAAGGTTGGGTCCCGGGGCAAGCCAGTGGAAGGCGAGTTCACCGTGGATGAAGCCTTCGATGGCAAAGCGGTCACACAGGCCAAGGGGCCCATCCACATCGTCACTGGCGCCGGCGGCGCCGAGCTCTACGACCCCTGGCAGACCGACGCCAAAGCCAGCTGGCAACCCTGGACCCGCGCCTTTGTCTCCGACAAGCACTCCTTCACCGTCCTGGACGTGGAGCTGAAGCAGCTGAAGTTGCGCCAGCTCGACGCCGAAGGGCGCGAGCTGGATGCGATCACAGTGACGCGGTGATCGACTAGGGCTATGGTTCCTGGGTGCGGAGTTCGGGGGCCGCGTTCAATCCCTTCTGGAACTCCTGCATCACCTGGAGGGTCGCCCGCTTGGCCGCCAGAGGCAAGTCCGTCTTGAATTCAGCGAATTCGGCGTGCCCCTTACCGGTGAAGGTCTTCTCCCAGAACACCTTCCCATCCTGGTCGACCGCCTTACAGCTGAGATCGATGGTGAAATCGGTGGGAGGCCACGTGAACACGCCGGTGGAGGATGAATCCGTGTTGATCTTGGGGACGAAGATGAATCTGATGCCGTTGGTCTTGACGAGGCTGGCGTCGGTCTGTGATTTCATCGGGTAAGCGCGCTGGAAGATGTTGGATAGCACCTTGAACAGGGCAGGCTCCATCTCCTTGTAGGGGAAGTAGCGGATTTTGTCTCCTCCACCCCCGGGGGTGGTCACCGAGGTCTCCCGGTCGGTGTCGGTGATCACGTAGCCGACATTGCAGGCGATCGGCTGGACGTCGTTTCGGTCAAGACGCGACACGTCCGGCGTGATGACGATGGGGTGGGCGCAGCCAAAAAAGAGGCCGGCCAGCGTGAGGATGAAGGTCGTTCGCAACAAATGCATGGGAACCTCCTGGAGGGAAAGAGAAGCTACTTCTTCACGGCGGCGATGAACTCCGGATCAATCCAGAGGGCGCTGAGCAGCTTCTGGACGACCACGGGATAGTTCTGCTGGGCTCTGGGGATAGCAATGTTGCCGAAGAAATGGGAATCCCACTCATGCTTGGCGGTCAGCACCTTGTCGAAGCGGACTTGGCCCCCGCGCTTGACTACAAAGCGCGCCTCGACCTGGGCATCGGCCGTAGCCAGGCCGGCGGCGTTCACCTCGTTTCGGATGAGGAAGCCGCTCAGCTCCACGGTGGCATTCGGATTGAGCAGGCGGGCCTCGTCCAGCTCCATGCGGAGGGCCTCTTTCAGGTAGTTCACATAGGAGCCGTCGTAGGGGGAATCGTAGCTGCCCCCCCGAATGGTGAGCCGGTTCACGTCGTCTCCGGCCTTGGGCGCCGCGGCGAAGTCGCCGAGCTTCGCCGATTCCATACCGGAGTCCCGCAGCCGGTTCACGTTCTCGGGTACGAGGGTGTACTTCGGGGCCACCGAGGAGCAGGCGGTCAGCAGGACAAGGACCGAGCCTGCCAGGGCAGTCTTGAGATAAGCAGCAACCATGGTTCCTCCTGTTGGTCGGGTTGGTTCGGTGGGTGAATTGATTCTATAGACTATCATATAGTCGTAAATTGGACAAAATTGATCCTCCTTTGATCTATCCACGAAGTTTTCTGGCAGGCCGAGGGCCGAGCCCAGGGCGGGTGCCATCAGGCCGGCCGGAGGCTTGACGGGCTGCCCTCGCGGGAAGTTTTCCGTGCCGACTGGACCTGGCCCGGGACCAGCGTCCCTCATCGTCCGAAGGTGATCGAATACGTCAGCGGCTTGGACAGCTGGGGGCTCTTGATGGTGGCGCTCATGACGAGGGTCTTGCCGTCCGGGCTCAGCTTGAAGACATTGGTGCGCTCGCCCTCGTCATTTTTGAAGGTCTGGATCATCTGACCCGGTGTGACCTGGGCGGCCACCATGAACTTGTCACCGTCCTCGCGGGTCCAGGGGCCGGGCTTGCCGCCGGGGAGCATGGGGATGGCGTCGCGCTCATCGAACTTCACGAACACGCCCGTGTCCGAAATGGCGATGACCGCCTTCTTGTAGACAGGATTCAGGCGGGTGAGCTTCTTCCGGGCGATGGGCCGTTTGATGAAGTTCATATCCGCCACGACACCTTCGATGGCGGTGGCCACGTCGTCGGCCTTGGTGGTGGTCCAGGTGCCGGAGAGAGAGGGTTCCTGGGCGGCCAGAGAAAGCGCCGCGAGTACAGGGACAAGGAACAGCCGGGCTGCGCGCATGGGGACTCCGTGGGTGATTGTGGTCCCAACCATAGCACTCCTGACGTAGAAATGGCCCCGTTCGGGGCCATTTCTACGCGAAGTAAAGCTTCACCCGATGGTCGCGACCATCACCGCCTTGATGGTGTGCATGCGGTTCTCGGCTTCGTCGAAGACGACACTGTGGCGGCTACGGAAGACCTCGTCGGTGACTTCGCGGATGTCGTAGCCGAGCGCCTTCTGCTCCTTGGCCAGCTTGGTTTCGAAGTCATGGAAGGCGGGCAGGCAGTGGAGGAACTTTACGTCGGGGTTGCCGGTCTTCTGCACCATCTCCATGGTGACTTTGAAGGGAGTCAGCAGCTTCACGCGGGCGGGGATCTGGTCCTCCTCGCCCATGCTGGCCCAGACATCCGTGTAGATGACATCGGCACCCTTCACGGCCTCATCCACGTTGTCGGTCACCTCGATGGTGGCGCCGGTCTCATCGGCGGCCTTGCGGGCGGCGGCGAGCACGGCCGGATCGGGGGCCAACTCTTTCGGGCCAAGCGCCACCATGTGCATGCCGGTCTTGGCGGCGCCGTACATCAGGGCGTAGCTCATGTTGTTGCGAATGTCGCCGCAGAACACCAGCTTCACCTTGTGCAGGGGCTTGGCGACATGCTCTTCGATGGTGAGGAAGTCCGCCAGGATCTGGGTGGGGTGGTCGGTGTCGGTGAGGCCGTTCCATACGGGCACGCCGCTGTGCTTCGCCAGGGCCTCCACCACTTCCTGCTTGTAGCCGCGGTACTCGATGCCGTCGTAGAAGCGGCCCAGCACTTTGGCGCTGTCCTCGATGGATTCCTTCTTGCCCACCTGGGAACTGGCGGAATCCAGAAAGGTGACGTGCGCGCCCTCTTCCAGCGCGCCGACTTCGAAGGCACAGCGGGTGCGGGTGCTGGCCTTCTCGAAGAGCAGCACGATGTTCTTGCCCTTGAGCAGGTCGTTGTAGACGCCCATGCGCTTCTTGGCCTTCAGGTCCTTCGACAGGTCCAGGAGGTAGCGCACCTCCAGGGATGTGAAGTCCATCAGCGTGAGAAAGCTGCGACCCTTGAGGTTGACGGCCATGGTGTCCTCCTGAACCAAATCAAGGCATCAGGGTAGCGCTGGGTCCAAAGGTAAGGGGTTTCAATGTCCATCCCCTGGGTTGCGCTTTACAAAGCGTCAGCCGGCTAGACCACCCGAACGCCATCAGCAAGGGTTCCCCGATCACCGTGTCCCCGGGCGCGTCCCGGCAATCCCTGGCCCACCGATACCGGGTTCGAAGTATAGTCAGGACCACGAATCTCTACCCACAACCCGAGCCTGCCCGGCAGAGGAGTCCCTAATGAGACCACTGAAGCAACTGATCGAGGCGAAACCGCCCACCGTCACGGTGGGACCGGAGGACACCGTGTTCACCGCGCTGACCACGCTTGCCCAGTTCGACATCGGGGCCTTGCTGGTGCTGGAGCACGGCAAGCTGGTGGGGATCTTCTCCGAGCGGGACTACGCTCGCAAGATCGTGCTGAAGGGCAAGGCCTCCAAGGACACTCCCGTGCGGGAGATCATGAGCGACAAGCTCAGCTGCGTGACCCTCAACCAAACCGTCGAGGAGTGCATGGCGCTCATGACGGACAAGCACGTGCGCCACCTGCCTGTGATCGGGGCGAACCAGGACGTGTTGGGCATCATCTCCATCGGCGACCTGGTGAAGGAGATGATCTCCCATCAGAAGTTCACCATCGAGCAGCTGGTGTCCTACATCCAGAATTGAGTCAGCGAGGCACAGGCCCTGAGGGCTACCTGCGCCGGAGGCTTGCCCCCTTGTTCTGATCGTCACAGGTCAGCACGAAGTCTCCGCGGATTCCCTCGGGCGTGACAAAGGCGATGAGGAGGGCGGCTGGGAACTGGACCGTCCGCCCGTCCTCGCACCGCACGAGGACCTGCCGGATGCTCCCCTGGTAGTAGGGCAGGTAGCGTTCCGGCGACAGGTCGAGGCGAAATGCGAAGCGCTGCATGCCCTGATTGTCCCGTGAATGTCCGAGGTGGGCGGCTTCAGCCCTTGGGCTTGGAGGCTTCGCGCCAGGTGGCGATGAGCTTGGCCTCCTGCTCGGCGGTGGGGGGCGCCAATTTGTTGCGCCCCTTCTCGACCTTCTCCTGGGTCTTGAACCAGGCGAGGGTGTCCTTCACGGTCTCGGCGGCGGGGCGGAATGTCAGGCCGGTCTTCACGGCGCGATCGTTGCGCCAGGTGGAAAAGCCCTTGGTCTCGCCCTGGTAGGGGGCCCAGATGGGGAAGTCCAGGCCCTCCTGCTTGACGACGAAGTCGGCGGGAATCCAGATGGGCTTGGCATTTGGATTCCCAACCTTCTGGCAGTCCGCGACGAGGCTGCCCCAGGCCAGGCGCTTCTCGGGTCCGCAGGCGTTGAAGGTACCGGTGGTGCCCTGCTCGACCAGGTGCACCAGCCAGGCGGCCAGATCCCGCACATCGATGATTTGCACCGGATCCGTGGGAGCGCCGGGGACGGCGATCTCGCCGCCCTTGTCGAAGCGCACGGGCCAGTAGGTGAAGCGGCCCGTGGGATCGTCGGGGCCCACGATGTAGCCGGGGCGGATGACGGTGGTGCGGCCCGGCATGGCCTTCGCCGCCGCCTGCTCGCAGAGGGCCTTCAGGGCGCCATAGTTCGCGTAATCCTTGCCCATGTCCTCCACGGTGGGATCGGCCATGGTGGCCAAGGGCGCGTCCTCGGTGCCGTTCTCGGGATTCGGCTCCTTGTAGGCGCTGATGCTGGAGATGTAGAGGTACTGCTTGGCACGGGGCGCCAGCAGGGCGGCGGAGGCGCCGACCATGCGCGGGTAGTAGCCGCTGTTGTCGATGACGGCGTCCCAGGTGCCGCTCTCCAGGGCCTTCAGGCCGTCACCCTTCTTGGGATCGCGGTCGCCGTGCAGCTTCTCCACGCCGGGGAAGAGATCGGGCCGCGTCTTCCCCCGGTTGAACATGGTGACCTGGTGGCCACGGGCCTGGGCGATCTCGACGGTGGCGGGGCCCAGGAAGCCCGTGCCGCCGAGGATGAGGATCTTCTTCGGGGCGACCTTGGCGGGCGCGGCTGACAGGTCGAGGCCCGTGGCCACCAGGGCGGTGGCGGCGGCGGACCACTGGATGAACTCGCGGCGGGAGACGGTCATGGGGACCTCCGGCAGGGCGGACACTGGGATGAGTACTGATACCTCGTGAATCGATATACACTCCTTCCAGTCCCCTCCGCAACACCTATTCCGGATGGCCCATGACCCCCGCCCGCCTGCTCCGCCGTCTGGTCCTGGTCGACGAGGGCGAGGCCCCGGCGCTGCTGTGGTCCACGCTGTACTTCTTCCTGCTGCTGTTCGGGTTCTACCTCCTGCGCCCCGTGCGGGAGGCCATCGGCATCGCCCGGGGCGCGGACAAGCTGCCCTGGCTCATGACCGGTACCCTGCTGGCCATGGTGCTGGCCAATCCGGCCTTCGCCGCCCTGGTGTCGAAGCTGCCGCGGCGGCGCTTCATCCCCGGGGCCTACCGCTTCTTCGCGCTCAACATGCTGGCCTTCTTCCTGGCCTTCCGCTTCCTGCCCCACCGGGGCGGCGCGGCCCTGGGCTATGCCTTCTACATCTGGCTCAGCGTCTTCAACCTCTTCGTGGTCTCCGTGTTCTGGGGGCTGATGTCGGATGTGTGGTCCGAAGGCCAGGGCAAGCGGCTCTTCGGTTTCATCGCCACGGGCGGCACCCTGGGCGCCATCGCAGGCGCCGCGCTCACGGGCGCGCTGACCAAGGGCTTCCACCTCGGCGGTCTGCAAGTGAAGGTGGATCCCCTGTCCCTGCTGCTGCTGTCCATGCTCACGCTAGAACTGGCCGTGCGGTGCGCGCAGCGCTTGGCTTCCATCTTCCAATTGGGCGATGTGGCACATGGTGTGCGCGAACCGGGCCCGGGCCCCCTGGAAGGGCTGCGTCTCATTGCGACCTCGCGCTACCTGCAGCTCATCTGCGCCTACATGCTGCTTTTCACCATCACCAGCACATTCCTGTATCTGCAGCAGGGCAGCATCGTCGAGCAGGCCTTTACCGGCACGGCTGCGCGCACAGCCGCCTTCGCCCGCATCGACCTTTGGGTGAACGTGCTGACGCTGGTGACCCAGGTCCTCCTCACGGGCCGACTCATCACCGCCCTGGGCATCCCCTTCGTGCTGGCGATCCTGCCCGTGCTGACCCTGGCGGGCTTCGGCGCGCTGTGGCTCTGGCCCACCTTCGGCGTGATGGCCGTCTTCCAGATCCTGCGGCGCGGCCTGCACTACGCCGTGGACCGCCCCGCCCGGGAACTCCTCTACATTCCCCTCGGGCCGGAGGAGCGCTACAAATCGAAGCCCTTCATCGATACCTTCGTCTACCGTGGCGGGGATCTCCTGGGCGTGTGGGCCCCGACCGCCCTGGCGGTCCTGGCCATCCCCGTGGCCCTCGCGGCGGTGGGCTGTTCGGGCCTGTGGATCGGGAGCAGCCTGGTCCTGGGAAAGCAGGTGAAGTCGAGCGTACCCAAGGATCCGGGTTGACTTTTCAGCGGCTTCCCGGATGATTGCGGACATGCCGTTTTCGTTGAATCCCATGCCGTCCCGGTCCGCCAGCCCCACTGGCGAGGGCAGCCTGCGCATGGTCAACACCAATGGCATTACCACCACGCACACCGCCGTGCGGGGCACCTGACCTGATCCCACCCTTCAGATCTCAGCCCCGCGAACCCCACGCGGGGCTTTTTCGTTTTCCCGGAGTGTCCATGTCCCTGCAGTCCATCCGCGTCATGAAGTTCGGCGGCACCAGCCTGGCCGATGCGGGCCGCTTCCGCACCGTGGCCGACCTGGTGGCAGTCGCCGGTGCGACTCACCGCGTCTGCGTGGTGGCCTCGGCCATGGCCGGCGTCACCAACCTGCTGCTGCACGGGGGACGCGTCCCCAACCGCGAAGAGGCGGATCGGTTGCTCGAGGCCTTCCGGGATCGGCATGCCGGGGTGGTCGCGGACTTGGCGAAGGATCTGGGCACCGAGGTGGCCCCCCTGCTCGGTGAACTGGAGGCCCTTGAGACCATCGGCCGCCGCCTCCTGCATGGCATGGCGCTGCTGGAGGAGGGCCCACCCTCCGTGCTGGCCCAGGTCTCCAGCCTGGGCGAGCGGGCCTCCTCAGCGATCCTGGTGGCCCTGCTGAAGGCCCGGGGCTTGGCGCCGCAGTACCTCGATCCCGCCGAGCACATCAAGGTGGAGGGCGATCCCCTGCAGGCCCGCCCGCGCATGGCCGACATCGAGGCCCGGTTTGCCGAGGTCCAAGCTGGAACCGGCAGGCTCTGGGTGTTGCCGGGCTTCTTCGGCGGCGATGCCCAGGGCCGCATCCTGTCCCTGGGGCGGGGCGGCTCGGACCACAGCGCCGCCCTGGCCGCCGCGGCATTCCACGCAGACCTGCTGGAGATCTGGACCGATGTGGCGGGTCTCTACAGCGCTGATCCCTCGCTGGTGCCCGAGGCTTTCCCGCTGCCCGAAGCGAGCTTCGAGGAAGCCATGGAGCTGTCCTACTTCGGCGCCAAGGTGCTGCACCCCAAGACCATCCCGCCGGTGCGGGAGCGGGGCATCCCCGTGCGCGTCTGCAGCACCTTCGACCCCACCCACCCCGGGACCCTGATTCGCGAAGAGGTGCCGCCCCCGCCCAGTGGCGTGCGCGGCCTCTCCTTTCTGCGGGATCTGTCCGTGGTGAACCTCACGGGCCCGGGCATGCCTGGCGTGCCCGGCATCGCGGGCCGCGTATTCGGCGCCCTGGCCCGAAGGGGCATCTCCGTGGTGCTCATCACGCAGAGCTCGTCCGAACTCTCCATCTGCTTCGCCGTGCGCCGGGCCGATGGTCCAGGCGCGGTGGCGGCCATCCAGGAGGCCTTCCCGGCCGAGCTGTCGGCGGGTTTCATCGATCCGGTGCTCCTGCGCACGGGACTTGCCGTGCTCAGCATCGTGGGCGATGGCATGCGCACTCGCCCCGGCGTGGCGGGCACCTTCTTCGACGCGCTGGCAGAGGTGGGCTGCAACGTGGTGGCCATCGCCCAGGGCGCCAGCGAGCGCATCATCTCGGCCGTGGTGGAAGAAGCGGATGGCGCCCGCGCCATGGCCCACATCCACCGGCGCTTCTTCCAGACCCAGGTGGTGGTGGACGTGCACCTGCTCGGTGCGGGCAACGTGGGCGGCAGCCTGCTGGGCCAGATCCAGCGGCAGCACGACCAGCTGCTGGGCCTGGGCCTCGACCTCCGCGTCACCACCGTCGCCACCAGCCGTCGCATGAAGACCAATGTGAAAGGCCTCGATCTGGCTTGCTGGCGGGAGGACCTGGCCCAGGGCGGCCCCATGGACCTGGACCTGCTGCTGGAATCGGTGCGCACCGGGCCGCCGGCCCTGTCCGTGCTGGTGGACTGCAGCACCAGCGGCGAGCTGGCCGCCCGCTACCCCGACATGTTCGACGCGGGCTGCCACGTGGTGACGGCCAACAAGAAGGCCAACAGCAGCACCCAGGGCTTCTACCGCGAGCTGCGAACGCGCTCCTCGAAGCGGGGGCTGCGCTTCCTCTACGAGGCCAACGTGGGCGCGGGCCTGCCCATCATCGACACGGTGAAGAACCTGGTCATGACGGGGGACCGCGTGCTGCGGGCCGAGGGCATCCTGTCGGGCTCCATGTCGTACATCCTGGGCCTGCTGGGCGAGGGCGTGGCCCTGTCCGAGGCGGTACGCCTCGCCAAGGAGAGCGGCTTCACCGAGCCCGATCCCCGGGACGACCTCAGCGGCATGGACGTGGCGCGCAAGCTCCTCATCCTGGCCCGGGAGTTGGGTATGGAGTTGGAGCTGGACGACGTGGTGGTGGAGGGTCTGCTGCCTGCGGGCTTCGATGCCACCGGTGATATCCCCTCGTTCATGGCGCGCCTGCCGCAGCTGGATGCGTCCTTCCGCGAACGGCTGGCCGCGCTCAAGGCCGAAGGCAAGACGCTGCGTTACGTGGGCTCGCTTTCCGACGGCGGCTGTCGCGTGGGCCTGCTGCCGGTGAGTGCGGACCACCCCTTCATCGCCATCAAGGGTGGCGAGAATGCCCTGGCCCTGCTCACGGAGCGCTACCAGCCGCACCCCATGGTCATCCGGGGCTACGGCGCCGGGGCCGAAGTTACGGCGGCGGGCGTGCTGGCGGACATTCTGCGGCTGGTGCCGCCCGGCGCCCGTCCATCCCGGAGGCTGTGATGGCGGATCTCTCCGGCTTTCCGTCTTCGGGCCTGGTGGCCTACGCCCCTGCCAGCATCGGCAACGTGGCCGCGGGCTTCGACCTGCTGGGCGCCGCTCTGGCGCCCCTGGACGGCAGCCTGCTCGGGGACCTGGTGCACGTGGACCACGCGGCGGAGGCCTCGTTTCGAGTTACGGGCCCCTTCGCTTCTGCGCTGGCGGACGACACCCGTCCCAACCTCGCGCAGCGGGCCCGGGACCTCTTCGTGGAAGCGGTTCGTGCGGGGGGCGACGAGGTGGGCCCCTTCGCCATCACCCTGGAGAAGCGCCTGCCCGTGGCCAGTGGTCTGGGCTCCAGCGCCAGTTCCATCGTGGCCACCCTGGTGGCCCTGCAGGCCCTCTGCGGCGAGCCCCTGAGCGGCAGCGACCTGCTGGATCTGGCGGGGCAGGCCGAGGGCCTCACCAGCGGTGGCCGGCACCTCGACAACGTGGCACCTTCGCTGCTGGGCGGGCTCCAGCTGATGGTGCCGGGGCGGGACGGGGCGCCCGCCACCCGTCGGCTGCCCTGGCCTTCGGACCTGCTGCTGGTGGTGGTGCACCCGGCCTACCAGCTGTCCACGGCGAAGAGCCGCGGCGCGCTGCCGGAGCGCCCGGACTGGCGGGCCACCGTGGACTTCGCCGGCAACCTGGCGAGCCTGGTGCAGGCCCTCCACAGCGGTGACCGAGCGCTCCTCACCCGCTGCCTGCGGGACCCCATCGTGGAGGTTCACCGGGCGCCGCTGGTGCCTGGCTTCCACGCGGTCCAGGCCGCGGCGAAGCAGGTCGGCGCCCTGGGCTGCAGCCTGTCGGGCTCGGGGCCTTCGGTGTTCGCCGTGGCCGAGGACGAAGGTCAGGCCGCGCTGATTGTCGAAGCGATCCGCAGGGCCTTCGCAGGTGTCGGGCTGGATAGCCAGGGCTGGCTCTGCGCCCTGGATCCCGACGGCGCCCGGGTGCTGACCCCTGGTTCCCATCACCCGTCGCGGGAGGCTCACCCATGAGACTGGTCAGCACACGCACCCCTGACCTTGCCGCGACCTTTGTCGAGGCCGCGCAGGCGGGCCTGGCCCCCGACGGCGGCCTCTTCGTGCCGGTGGAGATTCCGTGTTTCGCGGACGTGCCCGACCTGCTCAGGCTGGACTTCGCGACCCGTTCCACGGAGATCCTCCATCGCCTGCTGGGCGACGAGTTCCCGCATGCCGTGGTGGAAGATCTCGCGCGGTCCGCCTTCACCTTCCCCGCACCGCTGGTGAAGGTGAGCGGACGCCTCTCGGCCCTGGAGCTCTTCCATGGGCCCACCCTGGCCTTCAAGGATTTCGGCGCGCGCTTCCTGGCCCGCGTGCTGGCCCTGGGCGCGGAGGGCCACCGCCGCACGGTGCTGACCGCCACCTCCGGCGACACGGGCGCTGCCGTGGCCCAGGCCTTCCACGGCCTGCCCGGTGTACAGGTGGTGGTGCTCTACCCGGCGGGCCGCGTGTCGCCCCTGCAGGAGCGCCAGTTCGCCACCTGCGGCGGCAACGTGCTGGCCCTGGCCGTGGACGGCGCCTTCGATGACTGCCAGCGACTGGTGAAGGGCGCCTTCGAGGATGCGGAGCTGGTGGTGCGCCTGGGCCTCACCTCGGCCAACAGCATCAACATCGCGCGGCTCCTGGCGCAAACCCTCTACTACTTCGAGGCCGCGGCACAAGTTGAAAGCGACGCGCCCCTGGTGGTCTCCGTGCCCAGTGGCAACTTCGGCAACCTCACCGCGGGCCTCTGGGCCCAGCGCATGGGCGCCCCCATCCAGGCCTTCGTGGCCGCCACCAACGCCAACCGCGTGGTGCCGGACTACCTCGACACCGGCGTGTACCGGCCCAAGGCCTCGGTGGCCACGCTGTCCAACGCCATGGACGTGGGTTCCCCCAGCAACTGGGAGCGCATCTTCGCGCTGTTCGGCGGCGACCACGACGCCATGGCCGCCGCCCTGCGCTGGGGCAGCTGCACGGATGCAGAGACGGAACGGATCGTCATCGACCTGGATCGCATGGGCTATCTGGCGGATCCCCACGGCGCCGTGGCATACCACGTACTTCGCGCCAACCTGCGTGACGGTGAGCAAGGCATCTTCCTCGCCACCGCCCACCCGGCTAAGTTCAGGGAGGCCCTGGCCCCGGCCCTGGGCCGTGAGCTCCCGCTGCCGAAGGCACTCAGCGACCTGCTGGAGCTGCCGCTGCTGAACGAGCCGCTGCCTGCGGATCAGGCGGCGCTGCGGCGGCGCTTGAGCTGAGGACCCTACTTAGCCTGCAGGCTCTCGATGTGGGCCGTCAGGTTGGCCACGCGGATGCGGACCACGGGCTCCTGGCTGTTGTTCAGGCTGAGGAAGAAGGGGCCCCATACGGGCATGTCCTTCAGGCCGTGGGTCTGGGTGCTGATCTCGCCGCGGATGACCTTCGCCACATGGTCCTTGGGGAAGGCGCCCTTGTTGTGGGCGGACAGCTTGGTGAGGTCGGGCACCGCCATCTTCAGGTGCGGCGCCACTGGCCCGTCGCCCAGGCCCTTGGGCCCGTGGCAGCTGGCGCAGTAGGCCAGATACATCTCAGGCCCGGAGGCAGGGGAGGTGTATCGGGCGGGGACTTTCTTGATGGCGGGCTCCTGGGCCAGGACGGGTAGGGCCAGGGCGGTGGCGAGCAAGAGCAGGGCGGCGCGACGGGGCATGGGGTCTCCAAGGTGATGGCGGCAGGGGAGGAGGATGTCCGAAAACTAAAAATGACATCTATATCATGTTCGGTTTTCGCGACGGTGATGGCCAGTGATGAAGCGCACAGATGCCGCCCACATAGAGGTAGCGACAACCCGGCGGCCACGGTCGACCGAACCCGATCTTCGACCCAGGGTAGGGGTCAGATCCCATCCGCGATGAGTACAGCGGGCATGAAAGGCAGATCCTTGGCCTCGGTGGGGGTCTTCATCCCCCACAGGGCCAGACGATCGGCATAGGGGGCCCACAGCTCGGGCCGGGTCTTCACCGCCCTCAGAGGTGGGTGGAGCCAGAGGGCCTCGGGCAGGTCGGCCAGTTCCTCCGCTGAGAGGTCCATGGCCTCGTCGGTCTCCCAAAGAAAGCCGCAGCGGGCGGTTTCGCAGGCGGACCAGAGCTGCAGGACCTCGCTGTGCTCAAAACTGCTGAACAGCACCCGATCCAGGGCCTCGGCGGCCTCCACCGTGGCCAGGGCCTGCTGCCAGCCGGGCTCGCCCTTCAGCTCCACGTTGATGAGGGTTGCGGGCAGTTCCAGGGCATCGGCCAGACGGGGCAGGGGCTCGCCGTTTTTCAGGTGCGGCAATTCGGCCACCTTCATGTGGCGCAAGAGGCCCGAGCCATTGGCCGTGCGGGCCAGATCCTCGTCGTGCAGCACCAGGCAGACTCCATCCCGGGAGGGCTGCACGTCCAGCTCGAAGCCGTCCATGCCTGCGGCCAGGGCTGCGCGGAAGGCCTCCAGGCTGTTCTCCAGGTGTTTCGAGGACAGGCCGCGGTGGCCGAGGATGAGCGGGCGTTGGGTTCCCATGGCGACTCCGGGGCTGGCTTGATTCTGCCTGGAAACCCATGGTTCCGGGGTTTTTGATCAAGATTGGGTATTTTCGGATGCGGGGCCGATAACGAAGGACTACAGGGTGGTACCCGGGAGGAAGGACCAGGCATGCGCATTCTGCTCGTGGACGGTGATGGCGAACTCCTGCAGGCGAGACGGCAGGCCTTCGCGAAGTCCCACCGCCAGTGGGAAGTGCACCTGGCCCAGACGGGCGGGGAGGCGCTCCTGGTGCTGGCCAGGGATCCTGTGGACATCCTGGTCCTGGACCTTCAGCTGCCGGACCTGGCGTCCAGCGGACTGCTGCCGCGAGTGCAGGAAGCGCATCCAGGCACGGTGCGGATCGCCCTGACCGACGTGGCCACGGCCGAGGCCATGGAGCAGGCCGAGGCGGACTTCCACCGGGTCTTCCTCAAGCCCCGGGAGCCCTCCTTTCTCATCGATACCGTGGAGAGCCTGAACATCGAGGACGATGAGACGAACGGTCGCGCCATCCGCGCCTTCGTGGCGGGACTGGGCCGGATTCCCAGCCTGCCGAGCCTCTACGCGGAACTCGTGGCCCTGTTGGAGTGTGAGGACACCGGCATGGCCGAAGTGTCCCGGCTGGTCCGGCGCGATCTCGCGGTGGCGAGCCAGGTCCTCAAACTGGCCAATTCGGTCCACTTCGCCGCCCGGCGTCC
>JANYAZ010000288.1 GCA_025361045.1 Geothrix sp.
CAGCTCCAACCCTGGAACTTTGATCTCCTGACCACGACTGGCAGCGGTGAAGCCATCCTTCACCAGATCGACCTTGGTGGTGGAGACCTGACTGATGGCGCCCCGACCCACATGGTGGTTCGTCACCACCAGTCCTTCGCGACTGACGAAGGCACCCGTTCCATCGGGAAAGCGGACCGTGGCCAGCTGAAGGTTTTTCAGCCAGGCGGCATCAAGGTCCACGCCGTACTTGGCCTTGATCTTCTGGGCGGGGATGTTGTCGAAGGTCCACATGCCCTCATCCGCGCGCAGCGCAGGCAGGGCGAGCAGCAGGGCGAGGGTGGTGAGGCGCATGGGAACTCCTCTAATTAAAAGTGGAAACCGCAGATGTCGCAGATAACGCAGATAAAAACAGCGCTCTATTCCAGGGTCATTTCATCTGCGACATCTGCGACATCTGCGGTTAAAAATCAGTTCTTGCGAGTCAGCTCGGCCACCAGGTGCTTGGCGTCGTAGACCTTGTCCAGGGCTTCCACGATGGCCCGGGCATCCACGGACAGGCAGCGGTTGAGCCGGGCATCGAAGTAGTAGCGACCCGCATTGCTCTCGATGTTCCCGTCGAAGGCCAGGCCCACCAACTCGCCCTTCTTGTCCACCACCGGACTGCCGGAGTTCCCGCCGATGATGTCGTTGCTGGAGATGAAGTTGTAGGGCGTGAAGAGGTTCAGCTTGTCGCGGCGTTCGACCCAGCGGGCCGGCAGCTCCCAGGAACCCTCCTCGGCCTTGGGGCCCCAGGCAGCGGCCCGGTCGTAGAGCCCGGCGAAGGTCGTGAAGGGCTGGGCGAGGGTGCCCGAAAGGGGATAGGTCTCGACGGCGCCGTAGGAAAGGCGCAGCGTGAACGTCGCATCGGGGTACGTGGACGTGCCGTAGACGGCGAAGCGGGCCTTGGCGATGCGCGTGAGATTCTCCGACACCACCGACTGGAATCCCTGCTGCCTCTTCCGGATCTCGTCCAGTTTGGGGGACAGCTTGCGGGCCAGGACCAGGGCCGGATCCGAATGCTCGAGGATGGCCTTGGGATCGCCCTCGACCAGGGCCTTGCGCAACGCGGCATCTCCCAGCCTGGATCCGGAGAGGAGTTCCTTGGTGGCGGCTTCCGGCGTCTTCCCACCGAGCAGCATCTGGGTGATGGCGTGCTCCGCTCCAAGCTCCTGCTGGGCACCGATCATCACATTGAGCAGCGTGAAGGATTCCTGTCCTGCGTCGGTGGGTTTCACGGCCATCAGGCGTGTCTTGAGGGCCGTGAAGGCCTTTTCATCCTGGTACTGGGGGGTGCGCTGCTCCGCGGGCTTCTGCATCTCGGTGGCATAGCGATGCAGAGACACGGCGCTGCCCAGGGTTTCACTGCGGAGGGCACCCATGAGGGAGGCCTCCTTGGCCATGACCTTCAGCTGTGCCACGGCCTCCTCGATCTTCGTCCAGCTCGAACTGGCCGCGGCCTTGAGTTTCGGGTCCCCCTCCACCTTGGCCCGAAGCTCCTTTTCCGCCTCGGCGACCCTGGCCATGGCGACCTTGTCCCTCAGGCCATCGGTTTCACCAACCACCACTTTGTAGGCGTTTTCGATGCCCATGAGCTGGTCCGACACGAGCCGGGATTGTTCTTCCCCCAGGGCCGCGAAGGCATGCAGGGAGGACCGCATCCGATCCAGGGTGCGGATGGCCATGGGATTGGTCACGTCCCGCTTGGCTTCCATCTGGGCCAAGGTTTCCAGGCGCGACGTGTTGCCGGGGTGGCCCACCGTGAAGGTCAGATCTCCATAGCTGACGCCCTTGCCGGTCCAGGCCAGGTGGTGAGCGGGTGCATAGGGCTTGCCGTTCTCGTAGACGCGGAAGAGGCTGAAGTCCAAGTCGTGCCGAGGCCAGCTGAAGTTGTCCCAGTCCTTGCCGAAGGCCGCGACGCCGTACTCCGGGGACATCACCAGGCGGACATCCGTGTGCTTCTTGTAGCGGTAGATCCAGACCTGCCCACCCTGGTAGAGGGTCACGGGCTGGCAGTCCAGGCCGGTCTTCGCACCCTGCTCCTTCACCAGTTCCGCCAGCTCGGCGGCCTTGGCTTTGGCGGCGGCCTGCTCATCGGCTCCCGCCGGAACAGCCTTCTCGATCTGGTCTGTCACGTTCTCCATTTCCAGGAGCGTGAACAGGGCCAGACCCGGCACCTTGATCTCCTGGTCCCGGGTCGCGGCCACGAACCCGTTCTTCACGTAGTCGTGCTGGGCATCAGAAACGACTTGGGTCCAGTGGTGGCCCACGTGGTGGTTCGTCAGCACCAGTCCGTCCTTGCTGACGAAGGACCCCGAACCGCCGGGGAAGCGCACCGCTGCGAGGCGCACGTGATCGAGCCAGGCCTGACCTGGCGCCCAGCCGTACTTGGCCTGGATCTTCTTGATGGGCAGGTTGTCGAAGGTCCACATGCCTTCGTCTGCGCGCAACGCAGGCAGGACGAGCAGCAGGGCAAGGGCAGTGAGGCGCATGGGGACTCCAGGATTCAAAAGCGGAAACCGCAGATGTCGCAGATGACGCAGATATGAACCACTCAGCGGGGAGGTCATTTCATCTGCGCAATCTGCGTCATCTGCGGTTTCCGCTTTTGAATCCTGGAGTCCCCATGCGCCTCACTGCCCTTGCCCTGCTGCTCGTCCTGCCTGCGTTGCGCGCAGACGA
>JANYAZ010000070.1 GCA_025361045.1 Geothrix sp.
GACGGGGTGGCACGGTCCCTGGTCCCGGCGGAGGCGGGGCCCCAGGCCCCGACCGACGTGCGGGAACGGGTGGGCGCCATGCCCCTGGCGGAGCTGGTGGCCCTGGCGCGCCGGGCCAGCGAGGCCGATCGGGCCCGCCTGCGCGAGGGGGTGGCCCTGAACCTGGCCATGGCCGAACACTGCGTGGGCCACCTGCCCGCGGGCTTCGTGCCCGGGCCCGAGGCGAGCCCCTGGCTGCGCATTCCCCGGCTGGTGAGTGCGGGGGTGCTGGGGCGCATGTCCGGGGAGCCCCTCACGGTCATGTCCCTGGCGGGTTCGGGGAACAAGGGCATCACGGTGGCCGTGGCCCTGGCCCTCTGGGGCCGCCAGGCGGGCCATGCGGAGGCCGCCATCGAGGAGGCCCTGGCCCTGGCCTGCCTCCTCACCACGGCCACCACCCACAGGCTGGGCACCCTCTCGGCGGTCTGCGGGGCCTCCAACGCCGCCGGCATCGGCATCGCCGTGGGGCTGGTCCACCTGGGGGGCGGCGGCCCGGCGGAGATGGACCTGGCCATCCACAACATGGTGGGCAACCTGGCGGGGCTCATCTGCGACGGGGCCAAGATCGGCTGCGCCATGAAGGCCATGACCGGCGTGGAGGCGGCCTTCCGCTCCGCCCAGCTGGCCCTGGCGGGCTTCGGCATTCCCGCCACCGACGGCATCGTGGGCGCGGACGGCGCGGCCTCCCTGGCCAATCTGGGGCGCCTGGCCCAGATCGGCATGGCGGGCGTGGACACGGAGATCCTCGACATCATGCAGGCGAAGCTGAAGCGGGGCTGAGGTTCAGACCTGATTACCGTCTTTTGCGGCCCCAGGCGCGGCGGTCCAGGCCAGGGTGAGTACCACGGCCAGGGCGGCCCAGCCCAGGGGTGAAGGGTCGGACGCGAGGCGGGGGAGTTCCTCGGCCAGCAGGCGGCCCAGGCTGTCGTGCCCTGGACCCGGCCCGAGACCCAGGGCCGACAGGGTGGCCTCGCCCCAGAGGGCCGAGAGCCAGGCACTGGGGAAGAGCGCCGCGGCCTGCTGCCAACCCCAGGGCGCCCAGCGGCGGAGGGTCGAGGGCCAGGTCGCACCCAGGGTGCGCTCTGCCGCCCAGGCCGGGGACTGTCTGAACCAGTCCAGTCTGGTGCGAAGCGCAGGCTCCAGGTGGGGCGCCGCCAGAAGCCCCAGCAGCAGGCCCAGCGGCAGGGCCGACAGGCCACCCACGGCGGCGGCCAGGGGCAGCAGGAAGAGCAGGGGGGGCAGGCTGCGCAGGGCGGCCCACGCACCTTGATAGCGCGGGCCGCGCCAGGCGAGCAGGAGCCCCACCGCCAGGGCCAGGAGGGCGCAGGCGCTGGCGAACCCGAGGCTGCGGGCCGCGGCCAACGCCAGCCGAAGGAGGGCGTCCCGGCCCAGGTCGTCGGTGCCGAGGGGGTGCCACAGGGTGGCCGCCAGGCCGCCCCGGAAGGGGTCCAGGGCCAGATCCGGAATCAGCAGGGCCCCGAGGAAGGCAAGCCGCCACCTCATGCGGCCTCCCGTTCGAGCCACTGCGAGAGGGACCAGAGCAGGGCCAGGGCGAGCACCCAGACCGTGAGTCCAACGCGGTCTCGCACTGCGACCCGGGTCAACCAGTCGGTGCCCAGGCCAGGCACCCCGAGGACCCGTTCCAGCACCAGGGTGGCCGTGAGCCAGACCGGCAGACGGGCCGCCACCCAGCGCCCCCAGAGGCGTACCAGCACCAGCCACCGCACCCGCTTCACGGCAGCCCGGCCCCAGGCCTGCGGAAAGGGCCGCTCCGCAGGCATGGCCTGGGCCAGCCAGCGGGCCTCGCCGGGCAGGGACGCGGCCAGGAAGGCCACCAGCCAGCCCCCGAGGCCCGGGGGCCCCCAGACCGCGGGCCAGAGGGCCAGGAGCAGGGCCGCCCAGAGCAGATCCGGGGGCGCTTCCAGCAGGGCCAGGGCCCGCCGGGAACCCAGGTCGGGGCCCCCGATCCAGGCCAGCAGCGGTGCCAGCAGGGAGAGGGACAGGACGGCCAGGGTGGTCGGACCCACGGCGTCCCAGGGAAAGCTCGGGGGAGCCGCCTGTTTCCAGACCGAACCCGGCAGGCTCAGGGCCAGCGCCAAGCCGAAGGCCCAGACCAGCAGACCCATGGCCGTCCGTCTCTTCATCGGTCCCAGCGCCAGCCGGCGGCCCCTGGTGTGTGCAGGTAGAGGCCCATGGGGCTGGGTTCCACCAGGAGGTTCTTATCCACCCAGATGACACTCTGGAAATCCAGCAGGGGCAGGGCCGCGGGACTCTTGGACCAGAGGGCCTGGAGCTCCCGCCAGGCCAAGTCGCCGGGTTGCTGGAGCTCTCTGATGATGCCTCCCAGCTTTGGGTGTTTCCATCCTGCGAAGTTCATCGGACCGGCCGGTTCCATGTATTCCAGCACGGCCCAGGGGTAGGGCTCGAAGACCACCATGGAACAGGCGAGTTGGAAGTCCCCCTTCTGGAGCCGCTCTGCCAAGAGGCCTTGTTCGATGGCTGTCAGCTGCAGGTCGAAGCCATCCTTGCGGGCCCGTTCCCGCAGCGCCAGCAGGAGCTTCTCGATGGATTCCTCCCCCGTGGCGTAGAGTAGCTGCAAAGAACCGGGGCCCTTGGGCGGGTTCGTCCCCGCATCAATGGCCTGAGCCGCGAAGCCCAGGGTTTCCGGCCAGAGACCCCGACTGGGACGCGCGTTCTGACCCAGCAGCTGGGGTGGGAAGGCGTCCTTCCGCCAGCGTTGCAGCCATTGCAGGGGACCGACTCCGGCGCGGCTCCAGACCACCAGTTGGGCGTGCATGGGCTGCCTCACCAGGCGGTGGGTGGCGGGCACTTCGGTCTGCCGCCGGGTGGCGGGGGCGCCGATGCTGAGCCAGCCCTTCTGGAGGGCGGCCATGACGGCGGCCGCATCCGGGAGGAGGCGGAAGCGGATGCCATCGATCTGGGGCTTCAGGAAGTGGCCCCGGCGCGTGAAGACCCAGGCTCCGGGCTCCTTGCGGAAGGCGAAGGGACCGGAGCCGCGATCCGGATGACCCCGCTGGGCGATGGGTACCCGGGCCAGTTCCATGAGCAGGCGACCCACGGGCTTCCGTGAGCGGAGCCAGGGGTGGCCCTGCTCCACGCCCACCTCCGCACCCTCGAGGATGGCGCGCTTGGTGGCACTGGCCTGGGGATGGCGAAGCAGTTCCTGGACGGTCCAGACCACGTCGTCGCCGCTGACGGTGGTCCCATCGGTGAAGCGGGCATCGGCCCGCAGGGTGAAGAGGAGGGCCCCGTCCGTCCTGACCTTCCAGCTGGCGGCGAGGCGGGGCACCACCCGGCCATTCGGTGCCAGGCCCACCAGGGCATCGCCCGCGAGGGATTGGAGGATCCATTGCTCATAGCTGTCGCCCTGGATGAAGTCGAGGGGACCGGGATCGCGGGCCAGGGATTCTTCAACCACCTGGGCCGCCAAGGGCATGGGTGCCAAGGCAGCGGGGATGAGCAGACAAAGGACCAGCAGCAGGTTGCGCATGGGGGATCCGTGGGTTGCCTCCAGCATGCGCCGGGTGGTCTCTCCAAGAAAGACGGTTCCTCACGCCAGGGGGCGATAGGTGTTGCTACTCTGAATGTCTGGAGGCCCGCTTGGCGGATCTTTCGAACTCGAAGCTCTGGTGGTGGTGGCCGCTTCTGGCCCGGCACCGACGCACGCTCTACCAGGGGCTCGTGGCCACGGTCTGGTGCAGTGTGGCGGCTTCCGTGGTGCCCTACTGGTCCGGGCGCGCCGTGAATGCCCTGGAGCGTCAGGATTGGCATGGGTCCAAGGTCTTCCTGGCCTGGATGCTGGCCTTCACGGCCGTGGCGGGCATTGGCCGTTATCTCATGCGCAACACGCTCATCGGGCTCAGCCGGGTGGTGGAGCGGGAGCAGCGGGAGGCTCTGTACAGCTTTCTCCTGTCCCGGCCGTTCTCCTTCTACGAACGGCAGCGGGTGGGCGATCTCATGTCCCGGGTCGGTGACGATGTGGGCACGGTCCGCATGGCCACCGGCCCGGGGCTCATGAGCTTTCTCCAGGTGCTGTCGATCCTTCCCATGACTCTGGCTCTCATGATCCACACCAGCTGGCGGCTCACCCTGGCCGTCATGCTGCCGTTCTCTTTTTTGGCCCTGGGTTTCTACATCATCGGGAAGTGGAGCCACATGGTGCAGCAGAAGCTGCAGCTGGCCTTTTCGGCCCTCTCCACCTTCAGCCACGAAACCATCAGCGGGGAGCGGGTGGTGCAGGCTTTTGGGCTGGAGGAGACCCGGGTTTCCCAGTTCGGGGCCCTCAGCCGTCGGCACGCCATGCTGAGCATGAAGCAGTCGGTGATCTTCAGCGCCTATGCCCCCTTGTCGGCCCTGATCGGCGGGATGTCGGCCCTGGTGCTGGTGGCCTATGGCGGAAGCCTGGTGGTGCAAGGCGTCCTGACCCTGGGCGACCTGACGGCCTTCACCGGTTTTCTGGTGGCCCTGGCCTGGCCCATGATGAGCCTGGGCTGGTCGGTGAATCTGTTCCAGCGGGCCAAGGCCGGCCAGGAGCGGCTGGACCAGCTGCTGCAGAGCCCGGAGGCACCGCTGCCCCCGGCCGAAGCCATCGTCCTGCCGGAGGTGCCGGTCGCCCTCAGGCTCGAAGCCGTGAACCATCGCTTTGAAACGGGACGCGGCCTGGGTCCGCTGGACCTCACCCTGGCCCCTGGTGACAGCCTGGCCGTGGTGGGCAGCATCGGCTCGGGCAAGACCCTGCTCCTCCAGATGCTGGCGGGTCTGCGGGAACCGCAGGAGGGGCGGATGCTCGTGGATGGTGAGCCGCTCTCCGATGCCACCCTTCGCCGGCACTGGGCGGGATTGGGTTGGGTGCCCCAGGAGGCTTTCCTCTTCTCGGACACCCTGCGGATGAACCTGGCCATGGGGCGGCCGGATGCCACGGAAGCGGAGATCTGGGAGATCGCCCGCGTGGTGGCCATGGACAACCTGATCCGCCGCTTGCCGGACGGCCTGGACACGGTGGTGGGTGAGCGGGGCGTCATCCTCAGCGGTGGCGAACGGCAGCGCACGGCCCTGGCGCGCGCCCTGCTTCGTCGACCCCGTCTCCTGCTGCTGGATGACGCCTTGTCGGCCGTGGATGCCGAAACCGAAAGCCACATCCTGGAGAACCTGCGGGGCTTTCTGGGAGCGTCGACCCTGGTCCTCGCCACCCATCGGATCTTCGTCGCCGAGACGTGCGCCCGCGTCCTGGTGCTGGAGGAAGGCCGGATGATCCAGCTGGGTGATCCCGAGACCCTGGCCACCCAGGCCGGCTTGTTCGCCCGCCTCAAGCGGCTGCAGAGCTTGGAACGCGAGTTGGTTCGCGGGGCCTGATCAGGCGCCTTCCCGGAAGGTCACCTTGTTGATCTCGGTGAACGTCGTGATTCCCAACCGCACCTTTTCGATGGCGCTGTCCCGGAGGAATTGCATGCCACCCCTGCGGGCGGCGGCCTTCACCTCCCGCACCGGGGCCCGCTGGATGAGCAGTTCGCGGAGTTCATCATTGAGCCCCATGAACTCGATGATGGCCTGCCGGCCGCGGAACCCCGTGCCGTGACAATCCACGCAGCCGACCCGGTCGTAGAGGGTGGCACTGCGCAGCCAGGCTTCGTCCACGCCGTTCTCCTCGAGTTCCTGGGGGGTCGGGACCGGGGCGTGGCGCTTGCACTTGGGGCAGAGCACCCGCACCAGGCGCTGGGCCAGGATGCAGTTCAGGGACGACACGAAGTTGTAGACTTCGACGCCCATGTGCTGGAAGCGGCCCAGCACGTCCAGCACGTTGTTGGCGTGGACGGTGGTGAAGACGAGGTGGCCCGTGAGGGCGGATTGGATGGCGATCTGGGCCGTCTCGGGATCGCGGATCTCACCCACGAGAATCTTGTCGGGATCGTGGCGCAGGATGGAGCGCAGGCCCAGGGCAAAGGTGAGGCCCTTCTTCTCGTTCACGGGAATCTGGGTGACGCCCTCGAGCTGGTACTCGACGGGATCTTCGATGGTGATGATCTTGTCCTCGGGAGACTTGATCTCGCTGATGACGGCGTAGAGGGTGGTGGTCTTGCCGGAACCCGTGGGGCCGGTCACCAGGAACATGCCGTAGGGCTCGCGGGAGAAGCGGCGCAGGCGTTTCAGCTCGTTCTCGGAGAAGCCGAGGATCTCCAGAGACAAGGCCTGGAACTCTTCGGTGAGGTTCTCCTTGTCGAGGATGCGGATGACCGCGTCTTCGCCGTGGATGGTGGGCATGATGCTTACGCGGAAGTCGATGGCCCGGCCGCGCACCTTGAGCTTGAAGCGACCGTCCTGGGGCTTCCGCTTCTCCGCGATGTCCAGCTCGGACATCACCTTCACACGGCTGATGATGGGGGAGGCGAAGCGCCGGTCGATGGGGTCGGCGGCGGGATACAGGCTGCCGTCGATGCGGTACTTGATCTGGAACCCGGTGGCCATGGTCTCCAGGTGGATGTCGGAGGCGCGGCGCTGAAGGGCGTTGAAGATGGTCGTGTCCACCAGCCGGACGATGGGGGCCTCGTCCTTGTCGGTCAGGCGCTCCAGGTCGAGCACCTCGTCGTCCCAGTCCTCTTCGTGGAGCACCTGGACCTTGAGGGCCTCGCCGGCCTCGTCCATGACCTTCTGGCCGCTCTCGGACTTCTTGAGGACTTCCTGGATCTGGGCCAGGGGGGCCCCGGCGAAACGCAGGGGTCGCTTGAGCTGCAGCCGGAGCATGTCCTGGGTGGGGATGTCCAGGGGATCGGCCATGGCCAGCCAGAGCACCCCGTCCCGTTCCTGCACCGGCACGAAGTGATGCTTGAACATCAGATCCAGCGGCAGGGCCTGGAACAGGGCGAAATCCACGGGCTCTCGCGTGAGATCCATGGTTGGGTAGAGCTCTTTGGCGGGCCTGAAGTCGGTCAGGGTCGGGTCGCCTGTGGCGACGGCATCCGAAGGAACCGGGGGGGTTGGTGAGGGCATGGAAGCATCCTAGCGGAATGGAGCAGGGCGGGGCGGACAGAGTCGGACATGGGTCACAAAGGATGGTCGGGTTGGCTTCGAGCGTTGACCTGCGCGGGACCGGCACTCCACAATGACCTGTCCTGGAGGCTCCATGCGTGGGTACGCGTCCATCCTGCTGCTGATACTGGTAGCAGTGGCCCTGCCGATCATCATCTGGAATTTATCGTGGCTCCTGCGCCCCAGTTGGCCCAGCGCTGCGAAATACGCGTCCTATGAGTGCGGCATCACCACCACCACCGAGGCACGGGAGAAGTTCTCCGTGCGCTACTACCTGGTGGCCGTGATGTTCCTCGTGTTCGACGTGGAAACGGTCTTTCTGATGCCCTGGGCCATCCAGATGAAGGAACTGGCGGTCTTCGGCTTCATCGAGCTGGGCCTCTTCCTCTTCCTGCTGCTGTTCGGGTACGGCTACATCTGGTCCAAGGGAGCCCTCACATGGGAATAAATCAACTCTCCACCCTTGAACACATCCTCATCACCACCAAGGTCGAGAAGGTCATGAACTGGTCTCGCGCCACCAGCGTGTGGCCGGTGACCTTCGGCCTGGCCTGCTGCGCCATCGAAATGATGGCCGCAGGCGCCAGCCGCTTCGACTTCGACCGCTTCGGCGCCGGCATCTTCCGGGCCACCCCCCGCCAGGCGGATCTGATGATCATCGCGGGCACCGTCACCTACAAGATGGCTCCGGTCATCAAGACCCTTTATGACCAGATGCCCGAGCCCAAGTGGGTGATCGCCATGGGTTCCTGCGCCACCGCCGGTGGGCCCTTCGATTCGTACCACACCATCCAGGGCGTGGACAAGATCATCCCCGTGGACGTCTTCATCCCCGGCTGCCCACCCCGTCCTGAATCACTGATCTACGGCTTCATGAAGCTGCAGGACAAGATCATGACCAGCAGCCTGGCCGACCGGTACAAGGACATCTTCGAGGAGGTCGGCTGATGTCGGAGGAACCGATCGTCCCCCCGACCCCGGAGGCCCCGGCCGGTCCGTACGTCTATGACTACGCGGCGTCGCCCCAGCGTCAGGTTGTCATGCCGAAGACCGTGCCCCTGCCGAGTTACCGGACCTATGTGGCCGAAGTGAAAGCTGCTGCGGAAGCGGATGAAGCCAAGTGGCAGAAGATGCTGGCCGACTTTGAAACGGCCAAGGCCAAGGCGGAAGCGGAGGGCAAGGATGCCCCCAAGCCCCCCGTGAGGCCCGTGCCCCGCAAGGATGACCACGACATGAAGACGCCTTGGCCGCAGGAAGCCAAGGATGATGACCTCCACCGGCTCCAGGAACGCCTAGGGGAAAAGGTCGAGGAGATCTTCGAGCAGGCCGGGGAACTGACCTGCCAGGTGGCCAAGGAAGCGATTCTCGAAGCGCTCCAGCTCTGCCGCGAAGACATCGCGATGAACTACGAGATGCTGGCCGACCAGACAGCCACCCATTATTCCGCCGCCACCGGTTTCGCCTTCAGCGTGGTCTATCACCTGACCAGCATCAGCCGCCGGAAGCGACTCCGTCTTCGGATCCTGGTGCCGGAAGGCTTCTGCCCCGAGAGCGCCTGCACGGTCTATCCCGGCGCCAACTGGATGGAGCGCGAGATCTACGACATGCTCGGCATCCGCTTCCTGAACCACCCCGACATGACCCGCATCCTCTGCCCCGAGGATTGGGAAGGCCATCCCCTCCGCAAGGACTACCCCGTGGTGGGCTGGGGCCAGCGTGACATCGCCTTCCGTGAGGATCGCGGGGGCATGCTTGAGCGCATCGCCCTCCAGAAGGCCGGTCAGCTGGGCATCAACCTGAAGCAACCCAAGGCGGAGTAGGAGCGGACGGTGTTCAAGAACGAGGAAATGGAAATCAACCTGGGCCCGCAACACCCGTCCACGCACGGCGTGCTCCGGGTGAAGCTGCGGCTGGACGGCGAGACCATCACCCATTGCCGGCCCATGATCGGCTACCTGCACCGGGGCGTGGAGAAGATCTGCGAGAACCAGACCTTCTTCCAGGGCCAGGTCTGGACGGACCGGATGGACTACTGCTCCGCCGTGGCCAACAACCTGGGCTGGGCCGAGGCCAACGAGAAGCTGTTCGGCATCACAGTGCCCCGCCGAGCCCAGTACATCCGCACCATGCTGAACGAGTTCA
>JANYAZ010000311.1 GCA_025361045.1 Geothrix sp.
GGAGGTTCGAATCCTCTCGCCCCGACCAGATAGGCAAGGGGGGTGCCCATGGGCACCCCCCTTGCCTATCTGCACGATTGAGGATTCGAACCTCCGAGTGGGACCGCCCGAGGCGTGCCTTGATGGCACGCCGAAGCGGGACCGGCGGCTGGCTAAGCCAGACGCGGTTCGAATCCAGCCCTGGTGGGTTCACACCACATCCGGGGCACGGCCACCTTCGAGTGGGCTTGCGGAGACAGCGCGGGGCGCTGTCTGGAGCAAGACCGGCGACTGGCGCAGCCAGACGCGTTCGAATCCGCGGTCCTGGTGGGTCAATCCCATGAGAGGGGCCGGCCACCCCATGGGTGGGCTCCCTTCAGCACGGCGCAGCCGGGTACATTCGAACCCAATCCCTCCCGTGGTCAGACCACGCCCATGCCCTGGCAGCGCCTGCCTCGCCTTTCGTGACCGGTGTCTTCGCGCCTCCCAAGCTACAATGACCAGTTCCGCCCGCCGGACGGGGAGCCCTTACAATGACCGATGTCTGCACTGTCATGACCACCTGCGGGAGCGAGGAGACAGCCCTCACCATCGCCGCCGCCCTGGTGGACCAGGCCTATGCCGCGTGCGTCAACATCGTCCCCAGCATCAAGAGCTACTACTACTTCAAGGGTGAGACCCACCTCGATGAGGAGGTCATGCTCATCATCAAGACCACGCGGGCGCTCTTTCCCCAGGTCTCCGAAGTGATCACCGACCTGCACACCTACGAAGTCCCTGAAATCCTGATGTTCCCCATCGAAGAGGGTTCCGAGCCCTTCCTCGACTGGATTCGCCAGAGCGTGAACCGGCTGGCCTGATCTTTCCGTCCCAACGCCTCCCGGGAGCGACCCCATGGAACAGACCCTGTCCCTCGAATTCCTCCGGGTGGTCGAACAGGCCGCCATTGCCTGTGCCTCCTCCATCGGGCATGGCCGACGCAAGCACAGCGACAAATTGGCCGTGGAAGCCATGCGAACTGCCATGGAATCCGTGCGCATGGACGCCACCATCGTCATTGGTGAAGGCGAGCGGGACGAGGCGCCCATGCTCTACATCGGCGAGAAGGTCGGTATGGGCGCAGACCTGGATGGTGACCACCCCGAGGTGGACATCGCCGTGGATCCCCTCGAAGGGACCAATCTCTGCGCCACGGGCGCCCCCAATGCCATCGCCGTGCTGGCGGCCACCGAGAAGGGCGGGCTCCTGCACGCCCCTGACCTCTACATGGAAAAGCTCGTGGTCGGCCCCTCGGCCAAGGGCAAGGTCAGTCTTGACGCACCCGTTCATGAAACCTTGCAGATCATCGCCGCGTCCCTGGATCGGCAGGTGTCCGAGATCACGGTCAGCGTGCTCGACCGTGATCGCCATGCGCAGCTCATCGCGGACATTCGAAAGGCCGGGGCCCGCATCCAGCTCATCGGCGACGGCGACCTGAGCGCCGCCATCAGCGCGGCCGTCAGCGGTACCGGCATCCATGCCGTCATGGGGACCGGCGGTGCCCCCGAGGGCGTGCTCTCCGCCGCGGCCCTGAAATGCCTCAACGGCGAGATCCAGGGGCGGCTCAAGGTGGACACCAACACCGCGAGCCGGGAGAAGGCCGAAGCCATGGGCGTGGATTTTGGAAGGATCTACTTCACCGACGACCTCTGCCCAGGCAAGGAGATCGTCTTCGCTGCCTGCGGCGTGACCCACGGAAACCTGCTGAAGGGCGTCATGCATTTCGGCCATGGCATGCGGACGTCCAGCCTCATCCTCACCTACGGCGCCCGCCAGGTCCGCTTCATCGACACCGTCCACATCAAGGAAGGCGAGACCGTCACCGTCCGGTTCTAACCACCTTGCGAGAATCCCTCCGCACCCGCCTCACGCGCTGGGGCTTCAATCTCTGGCCCTGCTACCGGGGCACGGGGGGACGCGTCACCTTCATTGCCGCCGATTGGCGCGAGGTCCGGGTCCGGCTGCCCTTGTCCTGGCGAACCCGCAACTACGTGGGCACGATCTTCGGCGGCAGCCTCTACGGGGCCGTGGATCCCTTCTACATGCTCATGCTCATGGAGAACCTGGGGCCCAGTTACGTGGTGTGGGACAAGGCGGCCGCCATCCGTTTCCGGAGACCTGGCGGAGACACCCTGTACGCTTCCTTCAAGCTGGACGAAGCCGAGCTGACGGAGATCCGCCGTCTCCTGGCAGAACACCCCAAGGTGGACCGGACCTACCCGATCCAGCTGGTGGACCACGCAGGGGTGGTTCACGCGGAAGTCGAGAAAACCATCCACATATCCCTGCGCCTTCCCTCCTGATAGGCTTTAACCCTCATCTTACGAGGTTACCCATGGCTTTCCCCTTGCACCTGTCTCTGGGCCTTTGTCTTGGACTCACGGCCTTCACCCTGGCGGCCCAGCCAAAACCAGGCGTGGATCCGGCCAACCTCAACACGGCCGTGAAGCCCTGTGACGACTTCTACACCTTCGCCAACGGTGGTTGGCTCAAGTCCCACACCATCCCCTCGGACAAGCCGCGCTTTGGCGCCTTCGAGGAAGTGAGCGAGCGGAACCGCGCCATCCTCAAGCAGATTTTGGAGGAGACCACGGCCAAGACCACCTGGACCAAGGGGAGCATCCAGCAGAAGGTGGGCGATTTTTACGCTTCGGGCATGGACGAGGCCACCATCGACAAGCGCGGGCTGGCCCCCCTCAAACCCATCCTGGCCACCATCGACGGCCTGAAAGACGCAAAGCTGCTGCCGGCCCTGCTGGCCAAGCTGCATGCCCAGGGCCTTCCCGGCGGCTTCGGGTTCTTCGTCAGCCAGGACGCCAAGAACTCCACGCGCTACATGGGCTCCCTCAGCCAAGGGGGAACGGGATTGCCGGATCGCGACTACTACTTGAAGGACGATGCCCGCAGCAGGGACATACGCGCCAAGTACGAAGCCCACATTGCCAAGATGTTTGATCTGGCTGGCGATGCCCCCGGCTTGGCGGCCATCCGCGCCAAGGTGGTCCTGGAGCTTGAGACCCGCATGGCCCAGGCCCAGTGGACCCGTGTGGAACTGCGGAATCCACAGAAGCGCTACAACAAGCGCACCCTGGACCAGGTGATGACCGAGGCACCGGGCTTCGATTGGAAAGGCTACTTCCAGTCCCGCGGCGTGAAGCAGGCGGATCTCAATCTCGGCCAGCCTTCGTTCTTCCAGGCCTTCGGCAAGCTGGCCTCGGAAGTGCCCGCCCCCCAGTGGCGCACCTACCTTCGCTGGCACGCCCTCAGCGCCAGTGCCAACTTGCTGCCCAAGGCCTTCGGTGAAGAAGCCTTCGCCTTCCGCGGCAAGGTCCTGGAAGGCACCCCGGACCGGGAACCCCGCGCCAAGCGCGTTGAGGCGGCCACTGACAGCACCATCGGCGAAGCCCTCGGCCAGCTCTATGTGAAGGTGGCCTTCCCGCCTGAAGCCAAGGCCAAGGTGCTCGAGATGATCGAGAACATGCGCATGGCCCTGCGGGAGCGCATCACCAACCTCGACTGGATGGGCGCCGACACCAAGCAGCAGGCCATCAAGAAGCTCAACGCCTTCGGCGTGAAGATCGGCTACCCCGACAAGTGGAAGACCTATGCCTTCGACGTGAAGCGCGACGACTACTTCGGCAATGTCCGTCGCGCCTCGGCCTTCCGCATCCAGGAAAACATGAAGAAGCTTGGCAAGCCCATCGACAGGACAGAGTGGGGCATGACACCCCCCACCGTGAACGCCTACTACAGCCCCACCATGAACGAGATCGTGTTCCCGGCTGGCATCCTGCAGCCGCCCTTCTTCGATCCCAAGGCGGATGACGCCGTGAACTATGGCTCGCTGGGCTTCGTCATCGGGCACGAAATGACCCACGGCTTCGATGACAGCGGCAGCCAGTTTGACGCCGATGGCAACCTCAAGAACTGGTGGACCGAGGCGGACAAGAAGGCCTACGAATCCCGCACAGATCTGGTGGTGATGCAGTACGACGCCTACGAGCCGCTCAAAGGCGAACACGTCAACGGCAAGCTCACCTTGGGGGAGAACATCGCCGACATCGGCGGCCTCAAGATCGCCTTCGCCGCCTACCAGAACAGCCTGAAGGGCAAGCCCGTGCCGGCCCCCGTCGACGGTTTCACCGGGCCCCAGCGCTTCTTCCTGGGCGCCGCAACGGTGTGGCGCAACCACATCCGCGAAGCCGCCCTGTCGGTGCGGCTCAAGACCGATCCCCACAGCCCAGGCCGCGAGCGCGTGAATGGCCCGCTGTCCAATTTGCCCGAATTCTACGAGGCCTTCGGCTGCGCCGATGGCCAGGCCATGAAGCGCGACGCAAAGGTCCGTCCCGCCATCTGGTAGTTCGTCTGTCTGCCGTAGCCAGTTGAAAGGATGTACTTTGAACCTTCGATCCGTCCTGCTCGCCTTTGCCTTGATGCCTGTCCTCATGGCGGAAGCCCCGGCCCGCCAGACTCCCGGACCAATCCTCGGCGTGGACCCTGCCTACATCCGCACCGGAACGTCTCCCTGCAAGGACTTCTATGGCTATGCCAACGGGGCCTTCGACAAGGTTGCCATCCCCGGTGAATACGCCTCCTACGGGGTCAACCAGGAGATCGACGAGCGCAACTTCACGCTCTTGAAGGGCATCCTCGAGGCCTCCGCCCGCCAACGCGGGCCCAAGGGTTCTGCGGGTCAGCGGGTGGGCGACTTCTACGCTGCAGGGATGAGCGAAGCACGCATCGAGAAAGAGGGGCTGAGGTCCCTTGCTCCGCATTTCGCCGCCATCCAATCCGTGAAGACACCCAGCGGTCTCCTGGCCGAGCTGGGACGCCTGCACGCACTCGGCGTCCACGCCGGGTTCAACTTTGGCATCCAGGTGGATGACAAGGACAGCAGCGCCATGATCGCCAGTTTCGGCCAAGGCGGACTTGGGTTGCCAGAGCGTGACTTTTACCTGCGTCCGGGCAAAGAGGCGGACGGGATCCGGAAGGCATACGAGGGTCATGTGGCCCGAACTTTCACCCTGTCCGGCGACAGTCCCGCCGCCGCCCGGACCAAGGCAGCCCAGATCATGGCCTTGGAGACGAAACTGGCCAAGGCCTCGCGCACACTGGTGGACCTGCGGGACCCCCAGGCCAACTACCACAAGGTGGCCCGGAAGGAACTCAGGGCCCTGGCCCCTGGTCTGGACTGGGAGGCCTACTTCGCCACCGTGGCCCTCCCGGCGAAGGAAGCCCATGTGCTGGTCGGTCAGCCCGAGTTCTACAAGGCCCTGGGTGGACTGCTGGGCTCCGAGTCCATGGAGGACTGGCGCACCTACCTCCGCTGGAACGTGCTGCGGAGCGCTTCGCCCTTCCTGGGACGGGCCTTCGTGAGCGAGAATTTCGCGTTCTACGGAAGGGTTCTATCTGGCACCACCGAGTTGCGCCCCCGCTGGAAGCGCGTCCTGGCCGCCGCCGATCGTGCCCTGGGCGAGGATCTGGGCCAGCTGTACGTCAAGACCGCCTTCAGCCCCGCCGCCAAGGAGCGGGCCCTGAAGATGGTCCACTTCCACAAAGAGGCCATGCGGGCGCGCATTCTCGCCGCCGACTGGATGGTCGAGGCCACCAAGGCCCAGGCCCTGAAAAAGCTCGAGACCATGCGCAGCAAGGTGGGCTACCCCGATCGATGGCGCGATTACACCGGCCTGAACGTGTCCAGGCAGTCCTTCGTCCGCAACGTTCAGACGGCGGCCGCCTTCGACTTCCGGCGCCGCATGGCCAAGCTCGGCAAGCCCGTGGACCGGAACGAATGGTTCATGACACCCCAGACCAACAATGCCTACTACGAACCCAGCCTCAACGAAATGTGCTTCCCCGCCGGCATCCTCCAGCCCCCCTTCTTTGATGAGAAGGCTGATGACGCCTCCAACTACGGTGCCCTGGCCTCCACCATCGGCCATGAGCTCACCCACGGCTTCGACGACCAGGGCCGACAGTACGACTGGCAGGGCAACCTCAAGGACTGGTGGACTGCGGAGGACGCGAAGCGGTTCGAGGCCCGCGCGGGCCACATCGTGAACCAGTACGAGGCCTTTGAAGTCCTGCCCGGCCTGCCCATCAACGGCAAGCAGACCCTCGGAGAGAACATCGCAGATATTGGTGGGCTGCGGGTGTCCTACGAGGCCTTCAAGCTCGCCACCCAGGGGAAAGAGCTGAAGGACATCGACGGGTTCACCCCGGAGCAGCGCTTCTTCATCGCGTTCGCCCAGGGTTGGCGCACCAACCAGCGGCCCGAGGCCCTGCGACTCGGCGTCACCACCGATGTCCACTCTCCCGTCCGCTGGCGCGTGCTCGGACCGGTGGCGGATTTCCCGGAGTTCAGAAAGGCCTTCCACTGCGAGGCCACTCCCACCACCCAGGCCCCCACGGCCATCTGGTAACCTGCCCCCATGAAACCGCTGACAGCCCTCCTCCTGCTTGCATCCCTGGGACTTTCCGCCCAGGAGAACCCTGCCGGAAATCGCATGGGTTTTGGAGTTTCCGTGCTGGCACCCCTGGATGCCTTGGCATTGAACTTCGACACCGGCTTCCAGGCCGGGCTGCAGATCCATTTCAACCGGGAGAGCAGGCATCTGGGCCGCCTCCGCATCGACTACCTGCAGACGAACTCGAAGCACGACATCCAAACCGGCAACAACCCGTACTGGAATGGCTCCACCCTGGTGTCAGGCCCTCAGTTCGCCAGGAGTCGCATGGAGGGGTACTCGGTCGCCTATGAATGGATGCCGCACCTCGAGGATCACTGCCGCAGTGGCCTGTTCGGCATCTTCGGCATGGGCGGGACCCTTTGGAACGAAACCCTGCGACCCACCGGTCCGAATGTCGGCTCCTACACCGAAACGGATTTGGGATTCACCCTGAGCGCCGGTGTCGGGTGGCGGTTCAATCCCCATGCCACCGTGGAAGGCCGGTTCGTCAACAGCGACCTGGAGTTCCGTCAGCATCCCAACTACGGCTCCAATCGCTCCTACCTGACCTTCGGCACCAGCCTCCGATTCTGATCACCCCGCTCCCAAGGATTCCCCATGCGCATGCGCCCCCTCGTTGTCCTCGCCACCCTCCTCGCTGCCGGTGCCGCCCTGGAGGCCTGCACCAACTTGCTGGTCACCAAGGGCGCGAGCAAGGACGGCTCGACGATGATCACCTACTCCGCCGACAGCCATACGCTCTACGGCGAGCTGTATTTCAAGCAGGGTGGCCGCCACCAGCCCGGTGCCTTCCGCGACATCGTGGAGTGGGACACGGGCAAACCCCTGGGCAGGATTCCCGAGGCATCCCTCACCTACACCCGCGTGGGCAACATGAACGAGCACCAGCTGGTGATCGCCGAAACCACTTTCGGCGGGCGGAAGGAGCTGCACGTCCCCAGCGGCATCGTGGACTACGGCAGCCTCATCTACATCGGCCTGGAGCGCGCCAAGACCGCCCGCGAGGCCATCCAGGTCATGACCAGCCTGGCCGAAACCTACGGCTATGCCTCCGAGGGCGAGAGCTTCTCCATCGCCGATCCCAACGAAGTCTGGATTCTCGAAATGATCGGCAAGGGCAAGGGGCAGACCGGCGCGCTCTGGGTGGCCTACAAACTGCCCGACGGCACCATCAGCGCCCATGCCAACCAGGCCCGCATCCGGCAATTCCCCCAGAACGATCCGAACAACGCCCTCTTCAGCAAGGACCTGATCCCCTTCGCCCGCGAGAAGGGCTGGTTCAAAGGTGACGACAAGAACTTCAGCTTCGTGGAGGCCTATGCTCCGCTCAGCTTCGGCGCCCTGCGCGCCTGCGAAGCACGCGTGTGGAGCATCTTCAACCGTGCTGCCAAAAGCCAGAAGATCCCCATGGACTTCGTGAAGGCCGAGAAGGGCGCCAAGCCCATGCCGCTCTTCGTCAAGCCCGATGAGAAGCTGGCCGTGCAGGACGCCATCGCCCTGATGCGCGACCACTACGAAGGCACTGAGTTCGACATGACCAAAGACGTGGGCGCCGGCCCCTACAAGCTGCCCTACCGCTGGCGTCCCATGGGCTTCAAGATCGACGGCCAGGACTACGTCCACGAGCGCGCCATCAGCACCCAGCAGACCGGCTTCTCCTTCGTAAGCCAGAGCCGCTCCTGGTTGCCTGATGCCGTCGGCGGCGTGCTTTGGTTCGGGGTGGACGACACCTACACCACCGTCTATGTGCCCATCTCCTGTGGCGTCCAGGCCGCCCCCAAGGCCTTCGCCGTGGGCACCGGCACCTTCAACGAGTTCAACTGGGACAGCGCGTTCTGGACTTTCAACTTCGTCTCCAACTACACCTACACCCGCTGGAGCGACATGATCGTGGATGTCCAGAAAGTGCAGCGTGAGTACGAAGGCCGCTACCTGGCAGATCAGGCCCAGGTGGATCGCAAGGCCCTCGAACTCCACAAACAGGATCCGGCCCAGGCCAAGGCCTACCTCACCGAGTACGCCGCCGCGCAGACCAGCCAGCTGCACGCCCGCTGGAGGAAGCTGGGCGAGTTCCTCATCTGGAAGTACCTGGACGGCAACGTGCGCAACGAGAAGGGCGAAGTCACTCACCCCAAGGCCCCCGAGGACTGGCTGCGCTGCATCGTCAAGGACCATGGCGAGGTCATCAAGGTGAAGAAGGTGGAGGGGCTCGCTCCGGACGAGGAGTAGCGCAAGGCTGAAAACCTGCGGTTTTCAGACAGGAAAAGGAATGGCAAAGACCATTCCCTACGCAGGCCCCGCATCGCGGGGCCTGCGCTGTTCTGAGCGCTTGTGACTGTCACAATCGCTCCCCCGTGGGATCATGGGCGGTTCCCACGAGGTCGCCATGCACCGCCCGGATCCGCATTCCTACTACGATGCCGCCCAGCCCAAGGCCCGCCGCCTGCGGCTGAAGCTGGGTGTGGATTTCACGACCAAGCGTCTCGACGGGGAAGTGGTGCTGGAATTCGGCAGCGCCTGCTCCGGCACGCTGGACCTCGACACCAAGGGCCTGGACATCCACACGGTCCAGGTGCCTGGCCGCGGTCCCATCCCCTGGGAGCTGGGCGAAACGGATGCCATCCTGGGGCAGCGCCTGCGCCTGACCGTACCCGAGGGCACCCAGGAAGTGGCCATCACCTACGGAACCGGGGCCGAAGCCATGGCCTTGCAGTGGCTGGATCCGGAACAGACCGAAGGCAAGGTCGCGCCCTACCTCTTCAGCCAGTGCCAGCAGATCCATGCCCGCACCATGGTGCCCTGCCAGGATACGCCCGTCGTGCGGATCGCCTATCAGGCCGAGGTGACCGTTCCCGAAGGCCTCACCGCCGTCATGTCGGCCGGCCCCACCGGTGACGAAGCCCTCGCCCATGGTCGGCACCTCTTCCGCTTCAGC
Source organism: Geothrix sp. (assembly GCA_025361045.1). Taxonomy (GTDB): domain Bacteria; phylum Acidobacteriota; class Holophagae; order Holophagales; family Holophagaceae; genus Geothrix. The sequence goes on from JANYAZ010000311.1 coordinate 9,424, forward strand.
ATGCCCCAGCCCATCCCTTCGTACCTCCTGGCCTTGGCCGTGGGGCGCCTGGAATCCCGTGATCTCAGTCCCCGGGCCCGTGTGTGGGCCGAGCCTGAAACCGTGGCCGCTGCTGCCTGGGAGTTCGCAGGCGTGGAGGACATGATCCTGAAGGCCGAGGGGCTCTTCGGGCCCTACCCCTGGGATCGCTACGACATGCTCGTCCTGCCGCCCTCCTTCCCCTACGGCGGAATGGAGAACCCGCGCATGACCTTCCTCACGCCCACCCTGCTGGCGGGCGACCGCAGTCTGGTGGACGTGGTGGCCCACGAGCTGGCCCACAGCTGGACCGGCAACCTCGTCACCAACGCGAGCATGGAGCACTTCTGGCTGAACGAGGGTTTCACCGTGTGGGCCGAACGCCGCATCCTCCGCATCCTCCATGGTGACGATGCCGCGGCCCTCGGCTGGGCCATGGGCCAGAAGGCCCTGGAAGACAGCCTGGCGCGGTTCAAGGACGAACCCCAGCTCACCCTTCTGCGCATGCACCTGGAGGGTGTCGATCCCGATGATGCCTTCTCCAGCATCCCCTACGAAAAAGGGGCACGGCTGGTGGCGGCGCTGGAGCGGGAAGTCGGCGAAGATCGATTCCTCCGTTTCATCCGCGACTACATGGACGCCTTCCGCTTCACTTCCATCACCACCGAGCAGTGGTGCGCTTTTGTGGCGGCCAAGCTGCCAGGCGCCCTGGAGGCCGTGGATGCCCGCGCCTATCTGGATCAACCGGGCCTGCCCGCCACCGCGCCCGAATTCCACAGCGTGCAGCTGGATGCGATCACCTTGCTGGCGGACAGCTGGGTGGGGGGCGGACGCCCCAGCGCTCACCAGATCGCTGGGTGGAAACCCTCCGAATTGCAGGTCTTCCTCCAGAAGCTGCCCCGCCAGCTGACCCAGGCTGACTGCGCCTGGCTGGACGAACACTTCCAGCTCATGGGTCGCGGCAACTACGAAATCCTGGTGGAATGGCTGACCCTGGCCGCCTCTGCCGACTACGAACCCGCCTTCCCCCGCATTCGCGAGGTCCTGCTGCGGGTCGGCCGCATGAAGTACCTGCGTCCTCTCTACGGGGCCCTGGGTCAGCACACCCGCACCCGAGCCCTGGCCCGCGAGATCTTCGCCACCGCCAGCCCCGGCTATCACGGCCTCTCCCGGCGCGTCGTCCAGTCCGTCCTAGAAGCCTATCCCGTCTGAAAAATCCACCACGGAGACACGGAGGTCACGGAGAAGGGAACACGGAGGAAAAGATCCAATATATATTCTCCGTGAAGCTTCTCTCAGTGTGCTCCGTGTCTCAGTGGTGAATCCTTTTGTTGTCTGACCAGGAGTACCCATGTCCCACGGATCCGAACCCCAGGAGATCAAGGGCCTGCCCGAAAATGCGCGGCGACCCCTGGAACCCGGCGAGGCCTACGTGCCCCTGGTGCCCCAGGACGGCGTGCCCGAAACCACGCCCCGGGCCATCATCCTGGGACTCGTCTTCTGCGGCATCTTCAGCATGGCCGCTGCCTACCTGGCCTTGAAGCTGGGCCAGGGCATCGAGGCGGCCATCCCCATCGCCATCCTGGCCGTGGGGTTGAGCCGCTTCTTCCCCCGCAAGAACACCATCCTCGAAAACGTCATCGTCCAGTCCATCGGCGCCAACAGCAGTCACGTGGTGAGCGGCGCCGCCTTCACCATTCCCGCCCTCTACGTGCTGGCCAACACGCCCGGCAGCGGCGTGCCCAATCCCACGCTCTGGCAGGTCTGCCTGGTGAGCTTCCTGGGCGGCTGCATCGGCATCCTCTTCATCCTGCCCCTGCGCCACCACTTCATGGTGGAGAACCACGGCATCTTCCCCTGGCCTGAAGCCACCGCCACCGCCGAGATCCTGGTGACGGGCGAGAAGGCCGGCAACCAGGCCAAGGAACTGGCCATCGCCGCGGGCATCGGCGCCCTCTACGACGCCCTCACCAGCGTCTTCCGCGTCATGGGTGAGAACCTCACGCTCAAGACCGTCTGGATCGGCACGGCCCTCCGGGACCGCTTCCTGGCCTTCAACTTCCTCAACAACGCCGCCACCATGGGCATCGGCTACATCATCGGCCTGCGCTACAGCGCCGTCATGGCTGCGGGTTCCATCTTCAGCATGTTCGTGCTGGTGCCCCTCTTCCACGCCATCGGCCAGCACGTGCCCCTGATCATCGCGCCGGGCACCAAGCTCATCGCCGACATGAGCCCCGAGCAGGTCTTCTTCTCCTACATTCGCATCATCGGCGTGGGCGCCATCGCGGGCGCCGGCGTCATGGGCGTGCTCGCGTCCATGCCCAACATGATCCGCTCCATCATCAGCAACATGAAGGCCCTGCTGGCGGGCGAGAAGCCCGGCGCTGAAGCCGTCGTCGTCAAGCGCATTGACCGCACCCTGCCCGGCGGCATGATCGCCGCAGGACTGGTGGCCTGCGCCGTCGGCATCCTGCTGTTCCTCTCCTTCGGCCTGGGCATCAAGAATTCTGTGGTGCCCGCGCTGGTGGCCACGGCCGTCATCATGGTCATCGCCTTCTTCTTCGCCCCCGTGGCCGCCCGCGCCATCGCCACCATCGGCACCAACCCCATCAGCGGCATGACCATGCTCACCCTGGTCATCACCGGCGGCCTCATGCTGAAGCTGCACTTCACGGGTGGCTACGGCATGTTCCTCACCATGATGGTGGGCGGCATCGTCTGCACGGCCCTGGCCGCCTCCGGCGCCTTCAGCACCGACCTCAAGATCGGCCACTGGATCGGCGCCACGCCCGCCCGGCAGATCGCCTGGAAGTTCGTGGGCACCTTCGTGGCGGCCCTGTTCACGGGCCTCGCCATGTGGCTGCTGGCCAACCAGAAGCTGCCGGACGGCGCCTACGCCATCGGCACCAATGTCCTGCCCGCCCCCCAGGCCAGCGCCATGAAAGCCATCCTCGAAGGCATCTTCGGAACGGTGTCCATGCCCCTGCGCTGGTACGCCTTCGGCCTCGGCGTCATGCTCTCCATCGTGCTGCGCATGGTGGAGCTGCCCGCCCTGGGCTTCGCGCTGGGCATGTACCTGCCCATCGAGCTGAACACACCCCTCTTCCTGGGCGGCCTCATGGCCCACTGGGTGAACCGGCCCAAGCAGGGCACCAGCGAAGGCGATGCCAAGGCCCGCGAGAACCGTGGCGTGCTCATCGCCAGCGGCCTCATGGCCGGCGGCGCCATCATGGGCGTCATCGCCTCGGCCATCAAGGCCAAGGACACCTGGCGCGAAGGCTTCCCCGTGCTCAGCGAAGCCCAGGCCACCGGCGCCCTGGGCGAGTGG
>JANYAZ010000019.1 GCA_025361045.1 Geothrix sp.
CTGGAGTTCGGTGGGCTTGTTGCCCGGCGCCTTGACCTCGATATAGATCGCCCTGCCACTGGGCGGAAACACACCCACGAGGTCCGGGAACCCCGCAGGGGTGGCTGAGTAGCCCCCTTGCCCCCTGCCTTGCCCCTGACGCATGCCGGCGGCCCCGGAGTCCACATGGATGAGAGCGATCCGGTGAGTGAGGCGGAAGGCGTCCTGGATGGCTCGCTGCACGACCTTCTCAGGGGAGGGTGTCCGTTTCTTGACAGGAGTGCAGAAGCCGCCGAGGGGTGGACCACCGTCAAAGGTCATGAGAATGCCTCGCAAGAAAGAGTGAGAGGGGTCAACCCCTCTCGGTTGGAGAACCCCTCTCCGAAAAACTCCTTAGAGAGATAAGGAATAGAGAGAGGAGAGAGAGGAGAGAGAGGTATATAAAGAGTCAGTAGAGAAGCAGCAAGGACAGAAAGGGCAGGAGTGGAAAACGGTTTTTCGCCTCTCACCCCTCTCAGAGTCAATAGCTCCGCCCTTCCAACCCCTCTCGGTTGGCACCCTCTCACCCCTCTCACCCCTCTCATTCCTCGGGAGGAATCCATATCGCAACCCTCCTTTCCCCAGTAAGTGAGCGCACCCAGCCCTTTTTTCTGAGTAGCTTTCCAAGCCTTTGTCCGGCTGCGTGGGTGTGCTGTGCGGCGGGAATGCCCATGTGGGTGAGGAGACCCGACAGGCTGTAGTTCGAAGGACTGCCCTGCTGCCGGTTGATCGCTAGGGTGTGGATGGCGTCCTTGGCCTGGTGGATCAATTCCTCCCACGGGTCCTCTGCCTCGAACCGGGCGGCATCGTGGGCTCGCAGACCCTCGCGGACCTGGTCCAGCCAGTGGGCCTGCCTACTGGCCTCCAAATCCATGGCCTCAGCCCACAGTTGCTCGCGCCAGGCCTTGAGTTCGTCCAGGTCGATGGCTGTGCAGTTGATCGGCCAGAATCGCCGGGAACCAGTGGGGTCGAACAGGAAGGACTCCTGGTTGGTGGTGCCCACCAGGAACCCGGAGCGCTTGAAGGCGAGGGCCGTGCGGCCGTAGGGGGGGCGGTAGACATCCTCACTTGAACTGAGGAACGCCTTCACCCGCTCGATGGCCTTGGTGCCCGTGGTGTGGTCCAGCTCCGCCAACTCGGTGCACCACTTCCGGTGCATGACCATGAAGCCGTCCTTGGATTCCACATCCAGAGGGCTGTCGCCAAACCACTGGCCACCGATGAGGGTGCGCCAGAAGGTGGACTTGCCGACCCCCTGGGGGCCCACCAGCACTGGGAGCGTGTCCAGTTTGGTCCCGGGCCGGAGCACCCGCCGGCAGGCACCGATCATTGTGCAGCGCAGGTAGTGGGTGGACAGGGCGCTCTCTGCCTTCAGGATCTCGCCGCCGATGCGGTGGATCCGCTCGGTCCCGTCCCAACGGAGGGCCTGCAGCCACTCCCGAACAGGGTGAATGGTGGTGCCCATGGCCTGGGCCATGATCTTGGAGGCCACCTCCTCCCGCCCGAAGGCCACGCCGTGGTGGTCCTCGATCTGCTCCTGCACCCAGTCGATAAAGGAGTCGTTCTGGTCCTTGCCGTTGAAGGTCACCGCCTGGGTCATCTCGTTCATGGCCAGGGCTGAACCCCACCGGGCATCCATGCGGAGAATCTTGGCCAAGTTGCCCGGCGTCTTCTTGAGGGCGCCTTCCTTGGTGTGAGTCAGTAGGTCCTGAAGGTTCGCTGCCCCGCCGTCGTCCAGGCTGGTGGCGCCAGGTGTGAGTGGGGCACTCGGGGCGAGCGGGGTGTAGGTGCTTCGCAGGGGTTCCGCCGTCAGCAGGTAGCCGAAGGGTTCCGTGCCGTTCTCCCGGGCACTCTTGGCCTTGATCAGCAGCTCCGCCTCGGACCAGGCGGGGACGCACTTGGCATTCCAGGCCAGCAGATACTCCAGCGCCTGCTGGTCGCTGAGGTCGAAGCCGCGGACCAGCTTGCAGGCCACGCGGAAGGTGTGCACATCCCCGCCCTGGCCTTCCACGGCTCCGGGTGTGGCGTCCAGGTAGGCCACCACGCGCTTGTCCCCGTCGGCGTGGGCCGCGCGGGGCAATGGGGTGACCTTCGCGCCCAGCCAGGCCGGCTGGAACATGGGCAGCGTGGCGCCGGGCGCCCAGTGGCCCTCCTCCTCATACATGGCTCCGTTTGGGTGGATCGAGCCGGGCGCCACGACATAGCCGCCGTCCCCGCGCACGTCCAGGGCCATGCCCCCCAGCTTCACATTGTTCTTGATGACCACGCCGGGGTGGCGGAAAAAGAAGTGTTTCCCCTTGCCGGTGCGGGTGCGCATGGGGCTGGGGTGGTTTCCCTGCAGCCAGTTCACCGCGTCCAGGCTGTCACCGTCCACGGCCACCAGCTCGGAGATTGCGCCGGTGACGATGCCGATGTTGAGGTCCACCCCGCCGTCGAACCAGCCGCGCACCTCATCGGCAGTAGCCCGGCGGCCCTGGTAGGGCTTCCAGGAGTCCAGGGCTGGGCACTTGTCGCGGGCCTTCAATGGAATCACGCTGAAGCCCAGGGACAGGAGACGCAGCGCCTGGTCCAGCGGGTTGGGACGGTAGGTGGGCGCGGTGGTCATGCCCCCGCCTCCTCTTCCATCCGGCGCTCATGCGCCACCAGCACCCGTGCCTCGGCCAGGTGCATCTCGGCGCGGTCGAAGGCCCCGGCCTTGAAGGCATACTTCGCCAGGTCCAAAAGGTTCTCAAAACGGATCTGTTCAGCCGCGGTGCTCATCCCAGCCCCCAGGCCAGGAAGGCGATGAACAGGGCGAAGAGGGCCACGGCCAGGGCACACCCGGCGCGGTCCAGTGGCACGACAGGATTACAGGCGGGGCAGACGACAGGCCGTATGGTGGGCTCGAAGTCGGAGTAGTAGGGGCCTTCATACCACCCAATGCCTTTGCAGAGGGGGCAGCTAGGATTGGTCATCTCAGCCCCCGGATGGCGTCGAACACGAGGGCCACGCCCATGGCGGCGATCACATAGAGCTGGAGGTCGGGGAGAAAAGCCAGCAGGCGCCTCATGGCTGCACCAGAGGCTGTTCTGAAATGAGGCGACAGGACGGGCAGAAGAACTTCCCATCGGGCATCTTCGTGCTGAGGATGTGGGGGCAGGTCTGCTGCTCTGGGGTCTTCGATGATTCGGCAAAACCTCTGATCAGGCTGCCGAAGTCGACGGGCTTCTCGGGGGCGCTCATGCCTGCACCTCGGCTTCCTGGGCCTTCGCCAGCCCCTTGTCGAGCAGCTGGCGCAACGCGGCCGAGTAGTCCTGCTCGACCTTGAGAGAGCCCTGGGCTCGCGTCTCGGCGGCCTGGAGAATGCTGCGGAGCATGGCCTCGGGGTTCATTCGCCACCCCCTTCCACGTCGGCGATGAGCGTCTCCACGAGGGTCCGGAGCTTCCGAAGGCCGGGCAGGTCCTCCTTCTGGTTCAGATGCTTGTTGAGATCCTGCAGGAGCTGCTGGACCACCTTGCCCGATTGGTTGGCCAGCAGGCCGATGACCACCACCACATCCTGGTGCAGGTGGGGCGCATGCTCGCCGTGGTGGTAGACGCCCCCGCAGAGCCGGGCCAGCTCCTCCATGTAGCCCGGGCCGGTCGAGCGCGTCAGGTGGGGCACCTTGTGGGCTGGCAGGTCATCGGGATATTGGTCCCCCAGATAGCGCGTGAGCTGCGCCTCCGAGGTGCGGAGGTCATAGGCGATGGCCTTCTGGGCCTGGCCGCAGATATTGGGGTCGGTCTCGGTCCGGAGACGCGCCTTCAGTTTGAGTTTAAGGGGATCAATAGCTCGGGAATGGTCTTGAGGTGCAGGGCTGCCCATACTGGTCGGCATGGAGGATCCTTGGTGTCGGAAGTGGGAAGAGGAACGCCCGGATCAGGGTCTACTGGTCCGGGCGCAGTGGTCCGCAGCACTGAGGGCAGTCAGCACCGCGGCGAAGTCGTGTTCGTTATTTTTCTGACGATGGAAGAACTGCGGCGCGCGGGCCCGCTGGCCTTGCGCCCCTGGCTGGAACGCCGGATGGCCCTGCTG
>JANYAZ010000028.1 GCA_025361045.1 Geothrix sp.
TCCCCGTGATCCCCCGCGGCGAGATGCTCGCGGAACTGATGCGGATGAAGTACGGCATCGCCATCGCGGGCTCCCACGGCAAGACCACCACCACCAGCATGGTGGCCCAGGTGTTGAGCCAGGGCGGCATCGATCCCACCATCGTCATCGGCGGCAAGCTTGGCACCATCGGCAGCAACGCCAAGCTGGGCAAGGGCCCCTTCCTGGTGGCCGAAGCCGATGAAAGCGACGGCAGCTTCCTCATGTTGAATCCGACCCTGGCCGTCATCACCAACATCGACCGGGAGCACCTCGACCACTACAAGGATCTCGAAGAGATCCAGGATGCCTTCGTGACCTTTGCCAACAAGGTGCCCTTCTACGGATCGGTCTTCCTCTGCATGGACGATCCGAACGCCGCCGCCGTGAGACCGCGTCTGAAACGCCGGGTCCGCACCTATGGCACCCACCCCCAGGTGGACATCCGCGCCCGCGAGATCCGGCAGGAGGGGTTCCGCACGCATTTCAAGGTGACGGCCTACGGGAATGATCTGGGGGCCTTCAGCCTCGGCGTGCCGGGGCAGCACATGGTATTGAACGCCCTGGCTGCCATCGGCATCGCCCTGGAACTTGACGTCGAAGTCGAGGTCATCCGCGCCAGCCTCTCCAGTTTCACCGGTGCCGACCGCCGCTTCCACTTGAAGGGCGAGAAGGGCGGCGTGCTGGTGGTGGACGACTACGGGCATCACCCCACGGAAATCGCCGCCACCCTGGCCGGGGCCCGGGCCGGTTTCCCGGAGCGCCGGCTGGTGGCGGCCTTCCAGCCCCACCGCTACAGCCGCACCAAAGCCCTGCTCGATGAATTCGGCACCGCCTTTTTTGAAGCGGACTCCGTGCTCGTCACGGACATCTACGCGGCTGGAGAACAGCCCATCCAGGGCGTGGACGGCGCTGCCGTAGCCGAGGCACTGCGATCCCACGGGCAGAAGGAGGTCCACCTGGTGAATCGGGTGGAGGATCTTCCAGAGGCCCTCAAGCGCCTGACGCGGAGCGGGGATCTGGTGATCACCTTCGGTGCCGGGTCCATCACCAACGCCGGTCCGGCGTTTCTGGAGCTGGTATGAGCATGAGATACCTGAAGCGTCTGCCTATCCCCGCCCTGCTCTGCGCGGCCACCCTCAGCGCCGGCCTGCCCGCCGGCCTGCTGCCTCCCTCTGATCATCGGCCAGACGTGGCCCAGCCCGACCTTGGCCTTCGCTACACGCCGCATCACGCCGTCCTCAGCTATGTGCGGGCCCTGGCCGCCGCCGCCCCGGATCGCCTGCGCTTGATGACCCTCAACGTCACGGAGGAGGGCCGAGACCAGCCCCTGCTCGTGATCACGTCGCCCGAGAACCTGAAGCGTCTGGACGAATGGAAGGCGCTCAATGCCAAGCTCGCCGATCCGCGGACCTGTTCGGAGGCGGAGGCCCGACGCCTCACGGAGACCAGTCCCGTTTTCGTGTGGCTGGGGTTTTCGGTGCACGGTTCGGAGGCCTCTGGCACCGAGGCCGCCCTGGCGGTGGCCTACCACTTCGCCTCGGCCCGCAGTCCCGAGGTGCTGAGCCAGCTGGATCGCGTCGTGATCCTCATGGACCTGACGCAGAACCCGGATGGTCGGGCCCGGCACATCCAGGGTGTGATGGAGGCCACCACCCCCTTCAACGCCAACGACCCCATGGACGCGCAGAACGTGTCCCGCTGGCCCATGGGCCGGTTCAACCACCGGCTCTTCGACCTGAACCGGGACTGGGCCTGGCAGACCCAGGGCGAGACCCGGGCCAAGACCGCCGCCTTTCTGCAGTGGAACCCGCACGTGGCCGTCGACTTCCACGAGATGCAATCGGAGACGACCTACTACTTCCCGCCCACCATGCAGCCCATCCATGAAGCCTTGCCCACGGCCTTCGCCGGCCACTGGCAGACCACCTTTGGCAAGGGCGTGGCGCGGGCCTTCGACGCCCGTGGCTGGGCCTACTTCAGCCGCGACGTGTTCGACCTCTTCTACCCCGGTTACGGAGACTCCTGGCCCACCTTCCAGGGCGCGGTGGGTATGACCTTCGAGGCGGCCGGCCATATCGGCATGGCCTACAAGCGGCAGGACGGAGAGGTCCTCACCCTGGAATCCCGGCTGCGGCGACACACCGCCGCTGGCCTAGCCACCGTGGCCACCGCGGCCCAGGAGCGCCAGGCCCTGCTCCTCGATTTCCAGCGGGCCCGTCGGGAACGGATGGCCCTCGGCGAGCGCGCCGGGGCCTTCCTCCTGGCCGAGGGTGAGGATTCAGGCCGCACCCGCGACCTGGTGGCCCTGCTGCAGCGGAACGGCATCGAGGTGCAGCGCACCACCGCCAGCCACGCCACCGGTGGCCTGGAGCCCATCGGATTGGCCAAGGGTGCCAGTCTGCCCCCGGGCAGCTACCTGGTATCCCTGGATCAGCCCAGGGGCGCCCTCGCCCAGGCGCTGCTGGAAGGGGAAGCGCGCATGGGCCCCAAGCCCACCTATGACATCACCGCCTGGAGCCTGCCCCTGGCCTTTCACGTGCCCACCTGGTGGGCCAAGACCCGACCCCAGGTCGGAACGGCAGCGCTCAAGGAAACCCTTCTGGCGGCGCTGCCCGACGCCGCCTGGGGTTACCTGCTCCCCGCTGGCTACGAAGGGACGGAACGCACCTTGGCCGCCCTGCTCCAGGAAGGCTTCAGGGCCACGGCCCTCGGGGAACCCGCCCAGCTTCAGGACCAGCGGTTCGGCGCGGGCACGATCATCCTCCCCGTCCTCGGGAATCCCCCCGGCCTGAAGGCTCGCCTCGAAGCCTTGAGGCGCATCCATCAGCACCCCGTGGTGGCCACCGACACGGCCCAGATGGCATCGGGACCCGATCTGGGCTCGAACCGTTCGGTGCTTCTGAAGGCTCCCAGCCTGGCCGTGCTCATGGACCGTCCCGCTGATCCCACCGCCTTCGGGGCCCTGGCCCACACCCTCACCGAGGCGGGTCTCCCCTTCGTGCAGCTCCGGGCGGATCGCCTGGGGGCCACGCCCCTGTCGCGGTTCACCCATCTGGTGATCGTGGACGACAGCCAGGGTCACGACAGCGCCCAGGGCAAAGCCTGGCAGCAGGTCCTTGGGGAAGGCGGCGCCGCCAAGCTGAAAGCCTGGCTCGCAGAGGGTGGCACGCTCCTGGCCTTCCAGGGCGGGGCGGCCTACGCCTCCAGGGCCGGCCTCACACCCACGGGGTACCATCTGCTGGCCAAGGCCGCCGAAGAAGCCCGGTTGAAGGAGAAGGACCCCAAGCGGGAGACGCCCAAACCCGATCCCGCCGATCTGGTGCGGCCCTGGGACAAGCGGGAGGACCGGGCCCTGGAGGAGAGCATCCCCGGTGCCTTCCTCAAGGTCCGGGTGGATGGCTCCCATCCCCTGGCCTGGGGCCTGCATGCCGAGCAGGGTGGAGTAGTCCTGAACACCAATGATCCCATCCTGGAGTTGAGCCCCGGTGGCGAGAACCCCCTGCACTACGCCAAGGAGGAACTCAAGGTGTCCGGCCTGGTCCCCAAGGCCATGGAGGCGAAGCTGCACCTGACAGCCTATGCGATCCGGGAGCGGGCGGGTCAGGGCACTGTGATTTTGGTGGCGGGGGATCCGGTCTTCCGGGCCCAGGCGCCCTTCACCCGGCGCCTGCTCTTCAACGCCATCTTCTTCGGCGCCTATCGCCCCGTACCGGAGTAGCCGCCCATGGGCCTTCAATTCACCCTCGCCATCACCGGAGCTTCGGGTTCTGCCTTTGGCGTGGCCGCCCTGAAACGCCTTTCGGCGAGTCCGGCCGTGGACCGGATCACCCTCCTGCTGTCCCCCACCGGGAAACGCTGCCTGCTGGACGAGACAGGGCTGAGCGTGAAGGACCTCGCGGCCCTGCCCAAGGTGAGCCTGCGGGATGAGCGGGACCTGGGTGCCGACATCTCCTCGGGATCGTACCGCCACGACGGCATGGCCATCCTGCCCTGCAGTGCCGGTGCTCTCGCCCGCATCGCCGCGGGCGTGAGCGAATCCCTGGTGAGCCGCGCCGCGGACGTCTGCCTCAAGGAGCGCCGCCCCCTGGTGCTGTGCCTGCGCGAGACGCCGCTGAACCGCATCCACCTGGAGAACATGCTCCGGGTCCACGACGCAGGCGCCGTGGTGATGCCGATCATGCCGGGCTTCTACAGTGGTCAGAAAAACCTCGATGACCTCTTCGACACCTTCGCCACCCGTGTGCTGGATCAGCTGGGACTTCCCGAATCGGACCCAAGACGATGGAAGGGCTGAGCCCGAACCCTGAGGTGGTGGTCCTCGGCTGCGCCGGGGTGGACACGAATGTCTTCCTGCCGCGCCGGGAGGTAGACTGGGGCGTCGAGGCCAACTTCACGGACAACCTCGACACGCCTGGCCAAGCCGGTGTCTACGCCAGCCGGGGCTACGGGGCCCTGGGCCGGCGTGTGGCCTTCATCGGCAACCTGGGCGATGACGCCTGCGGCACCCTGGTGCGCGAGGTGTTCTCCCGCGATGGCGTCGATGTCCGCGGCGTGTTCACGGATCCCGCCGGCACCGCCCGCAGCGTCAACGTGATGTACCCCGACGGCCGCCGGAAAAACTTCTACGATGCCCGGGCCAACTCCGGCCTCTGCCCCGCTCCCGCCCGCTGCCGCGAAGTCATGGCGGGCGCGAAGCTGGCCCACGTTCACCTGGCGGACTGGGCCCGCCGCCTCCTGGCCGAGTCCATCCGTCGCGGCCAGCTCGCGGCGCGGCACTGCTGCACCCTCCGGGGCACCTCCGAGGGCCTCATCAGCGCCTGATACCGGTTCGCATTCAATCGTTAAGGATTCACCACGGAGGCACGGAGGACACAGAGAGGCCCGTCCGAACGAGCTTCGCTTGGCCAGCGGTTGCGGGCGGACGGCCACGCGATCGCGCGGATCCCGCCCGCAACCGCCGG
>JANYAZ010000032.1 GCA_025361045.1 Geothrix sp.
GCCCCGCATGATGTCGTTGTACCGGATGACGCCGAGGATCCGGTCCTCCAGATCCACGACGGGAACCATCCGGAAGTGATACTTCCCGAAGAGGGCTTCGAGGTCTTCGCGGATGTCATCCGCCTCGGCTGCCACCGCCGGAGAATCCATGATGTCCTCCAGCCGGGCGGTGTCCTCGGAGACCAGCAGCAACCTGGCATCCACGGCGCCATGCAGCTTCCCGTCTCCACCTTCGACGTAGAGGTATGAGATGCCATTGTAGGCCAGCCCCGACTGGCGGATCCGGTCGCGAGCCTGGGCCACCGTGAGCTCCGGGGGAACCGTGAGGTACTCCGTGGACATGAAGTCCCGGGCCGTGGCCTCCCGCTCGGACAGCAGGGCCCGCACGCGCCGCTGCCGCTCATCCGGCAGCAGAGAGAGCATCTCTTCGGCATCCTCGTGAGGCAGGACGCCCAACAGGTCCACCAACTGGGGCGTGGACAGCCGGGCCAGGATGTTCTGAGCCCGTTCCTGGCGAAGGCTGGCGATGATCTGGCGCTGGGCTCGGGGCTCAGCTTCCGTCAGGGTCTCGGCGGCCTTCTCCGTTTCCAGGGCAGAGAACAGGGCCTCCTGTTCCTGGCCGGTGAGCTCCTCCAGCGCATCGGCCAGATCTTCCTTCGGCAGGTCGTGCAACTGCTCCTTGGTGACCGAAAGCTGCAGCCGATCGGTGGCGACGGCATCCTCCAGCGAGAGCGGCTGGACGAACTTCCAGGGGATCAGGTCCTCGCTGATCAGGCTGGTGAGCCGCAGCAGCCCCCACTTGCGGAGGAACCCGTTGAAGGAGGCATCCACCGCGGCGAGGTAGAACCCGTGCTCATCGGAACGGAGCAGCACGTCGTTGACCACCTCGGTCTTGCGGTCGTCGATGTCGAGGATGGTGCGGCCCATCAGGTGCTTGTCGGCCAGGATCCAGCCGGGCTGGTCCTGGAAGGGTGGGAACTGGTCGCCCATGTCCGGCCCCCGCACGATGATGCCCTCGGCGGAGAGGTCCACCACCCTGTCCCAGGGCACGAACTCGGTCGGCTCGTTCCATCCGTGGTCGATGAAGATGCCCACGGCGCGGGGGAAGGGCTCGGCCAATGCGAAGACGATGTCCGACGCCGGGCCCAGCTTTCGACCCTGACCCGCGAGGCGTACCGGCTTGCGGAAGATGCGCGAGAAGTAGATGCCGTGGAGATCCAGGGCTGGGTTCTGCGGAGCATGGACCTGGTTCATGCGGCCCTCCGGAACAAGCCCTCAAGGAAGCCCGGGAAGAGCGTCGAGACTGCGAAGAGGGTGGACATGAAGGTGACGAAGATGACGATGGACCAGTTCGCGATGTTCTCCCAGCGCGTGTTCACGTGCTTGCCCATGAACTGCTCGTCGTTGAGGATGAGGATGAGGAAGACCAGCGCCGTGGGCAGCAGGGTCACCGCCACCACCTGCACGAACATGGTGATGATCTGCTGCGTGGCGTCCGAGGAGATCATCGCGACGAAACCCGACGAGAGCAGCATCCCCAGGTAGACCACGTAGAACCAGGGCGCGTCCTTCACGCTCTTGTTGAGGCTGTGGGCCCACCCGAAGACCTCGCCCACCGCCCAGCTGGACGACAGGGAGATGCACAACGCCCCCAGGAAGCCCGCGTCGAAGAGGCCAATGGCGAAGAGCCGCCGGGCGGTCTCACCGTGGGGGATCAGGGGTGTCAAGGCCGTGGCGGCCTCGTTCACCTTCTCCATGATGATGGGCGGATTGTGGTGATGCAGCGCGGCGGCGGTGGTGATGATGATGAAGGCCGCCACGATGCAGGTCAGCAGGGACCCCACAAACGTCTCCATCTTCCCGAACTTGATGTCGTGGATGTCCAGGCCCTTGTCCACCACGGCGCTCTGCTGGAAGAAGATCATCCAGGGCGCGATGGTGGTGCCGATGTTGGCCAGCAGCACGAAGATGATCTCCCCCGAGAGGCCCCCTCCGCCCAGGTTGGGTACCAGGAGGCCCTTGCCCACCAGACCCCAGGAGGGCGCCGTGGGGGCCTTCATGGCCCAGAAGGCTGCCGGAATGTAAACCAGGTTGAAGGCGCAGAAGAAGAGGGTCAGCTTCTCGAAGGTCCAGTACTTCCCCGTGAGC
>JANYAZ010000035.1 GCA_025361045.1 Geothrix sp.
TGGAAGCGCACCCATCGGTTCTACGGCAAGTGGCTCGTGGTGACCGGACTGCTGGGGATTCCCGCCTGCCTGCTGCCGGAAGCCGCTGCCACCCTCTTCATCCTCCCCCAGGTGCTCATCCCCACGCTCAGCGCCATCGTCTATGCCTATTGGATCCGTAATCGTCTGGACCAGAGTCCCACCCATCAACCGGAGCCCCGATGAAGCACACCGCGTTCGCTCTTCCTTTTTCTGCCCTGCTCGCCATCCCCGCGCACACGCAATCCCTTCCGGCCCAACTGCAGGCCGGCCATTGGGAAGGCGCACTGCAGCTGCCCGGCGGGAAGCTGGACCTGCTCGTGGACCTGCTGTCCAAGGAGGGCGGCTGGCAGGGTGCCATCACCATTCCAGCGCAGGGCGTGAAGGATCTCGCGCTCGCGAACATCAGCGTGGCGGAGGGCCGCCTCAAGTTCACGCTCCCTGGCATTCCCGGCGATCCCCATTTTGATGGGACCCTCAGCGCCGACGGCGCTGTGGCCACCGGCATGTTCATCCAGGGAGGCGCCCAGCTGCCCTTGACGCTCCGGCATACGAGCGGCACGGCCACGGTGGCACGGAAAACCGAAGAGGCTCGCGGGCCCCATACCCTGCGTGCCGGAGAGCGGGTGGTCCACTTCCCCGGATTCAACACGTTCCCCTTGAATGCCACCGTGTTGGCGGGAGGCGCCCATCCCTATTTCGCCGTGATGGTCGCCGGCTCAGGCCCCACGGACCGGGACTGGTCGAATCCGCTGATTCCCGTCCCCAGCCATGGGGGCCGGGATCTCGCGGCCTGGCTGCAAGGGCAGGGCATCGGTTCCCTCCGTTTCGACAAGCGGTTCATTGGTTCGAAGAATCCCAAGCTGGACATCTCCCTGGACGCGCAGGTGGGCGACATCAAGGCGGCGATGAAGGCCGCCCGAGCCCTGCCCGAGGCCAAGGGGAAGAAACTGCTCCTCATTGGGCACAGCGAAGGTGCCCTGCTGGCGCTGCTCGCTGCAGGCGAGGCCGACGCCGCCTTGCTGTTGGCCCTCCCAGGCATGAGCATGGGCCGCAGCATCCTGGCCCAGGTGAAAGCCCAACTGGATGGCGCCCAGGCGCCGGACGCATTCTCCAAGGAGAACATGGCCTTCCTGGAGTCGGCCCTGGATGCCATCCGCAAGGACAAGCCATTGCCGCAGCCAGCAGTGGGCGTGGCGCCCGGGGTGGCGAACCTTGTCACCATGCTGGCCGTGCCCATTTCCCGCGGTTACATCCGGGACACCCTCGACCTGGATCCCTGGGGCGCGGCCCAGCGCCTGCCCATTCCCTGTGCCGTGGTGTGGGGCGACCGCGATGTTCAGACCTGGAAGCCCGACACCCTGCCCCTTGAATTCAAGGGCGCGGTGATCCAGATCCCCGGGGCCAACCACCTCTTCAAGCGCGAGACCCGCGCCAAGGCCGAGCTCTCTGGCGCCACCGCCATGAGCGCCTATGGCGACGACACGCCCATGGCGGATCTGACGTCTTTGGCGGTGTGGCTGAAGGCACTGAAGTAGCCGGCTACTTCGCCTCGGCGGGCACGGGGATGAACAGGGTGTGGATGCCGCCGTGGCTGGAGGCCATGCCGGACAGCGTCAGGGTCCGGGCCATGTGCTCGCTGAGATACTTGGCCAGGCTCGCCTTGCCATCGCGCCGGGGATGGTGGGGCTCGGGCATGAGGATGTAGAGGGTGCCATCAGCGGTGAGCAGGCCCGCCGGGGAGCCCGAAGCCACGCACATGGTGCCGCAGGCTTTGTGGCCCTCGCCGCGCTTGCCCAGCTGGGTGTAGCAGGACACGTCCACCACCTCGCCGGTGAGGGTGGCGGGCTTGGCCTCGGCGAGGACCTTCTTGTTCGCGTCGGTGGCGGCGGCTTCGAAAGTGGTGGCGGACCAGGCCGGGGCCTGGGGCGCGGGGGACTGGAGCAGCAGGAGACAGGCGAAGACGAGCATGGTCCCTCCCTGGGGAAGGGCACCATGGTAGTCCCATCCAGGCCCCGGGCAAGGGCCAGAGCCGGTGCTCTTCCCCGCACCTTGCTATCCTGTCCCCTCACTCAATCTGGAGGTTCCATGTTCCGCCTCGACGGCAAGATCGCCCTCGTCACCGGCGCCAGCCAGGGCATCGGCGAAGCCATTGCCAAGCAGCTTGCCGCCCAGGGCGCGACGGTGGTCTGTGCCGCCCGCACGCTGAACAAGCTGCAGGAAGTGGCGGATGCCATCACCGCGGCGGGGGGCAAGGCGGACGTTATCGCCGCGGACCTGTCGGACACGGCCTCCGTGAAGGCCGCCGTGGCCACCACCATGGAGCGCCACGGCGCCATCCACATCCTTGTGAACAACGCAGGCATCACCCGGGACAAGCTGCTCATCCAGATGAAGGAGGAGGACTGGGATGCCGTGATCGACACCAACCTGAAGGGCGCGTGGACAGCCATCCAGGCTGCGACGAAGCCCATGATGAAGCAGCGCTGGGGCCGCATCATCAACATTGCCTCCGTGGTGGGCCAGATGGGCAACCCGGGCCAGGCGAACTACGTGGCCGCCAAGGCGGGCCTCATCGGTCTGACGAAGTCGGTGGCGCGGGAACTGGCCAGCCGCAACGTCACGGCCAATGCCGTCACGCCGGGTTACATCGAGACCGCCATGACGGCGGGTCTTTCCGAGGACGTGAAGACCGAGTTCACCAAACAGATTCCCCTGGGCCGTCTGGGCACCGCGGACGACATCGCCGCCGCCGTGGTGTTCCTCGCCAGTGATGAAGCCAGCTACAT
This sequence comes from Geothrix sp., assembly GCA_025361045.1. Classification (GTDB taxonomy): domain Bacteria; phylum Acidobacteriota; class Holophagae; order Holophagales; family Holophagaceae; genus Geothrix. Next base: position 2,808 of record JANYAZ010000035.1, read on the forward strand.
CACGGGCCAGGTGCTCAGCGTGAACGGCGGCATGCTGATGGTCTGAGCAGACCATGCTCAACCGGTTGCAGGATCTGACCCGTCGCGGCTGGGCCGCCTTCCACTTCCGCCGTCACTGGCCGTGGGTTCTGCTGATCGTCGGCCTGCTGCTCTCCCTGCCACCGGTGGCTTCCGGGTGCGCCGTGGTGCTGGCCTGGATCGGCGGCCTGGTCCTCCTGTTCCGGGCCCTGCGCTGGATCTGGAACAAGCTCCTGTTCCGGGTATCACGGCGCCTCTGGGTGATCCTCGCGCTGATGTCCGTGCTGCCGGTGGTGGCCCTGGCCCTGATGCTCACGGCCCTAAGCTGGCTGGGGCTCGGCGCCCAGGTGAGCCGCTCCACCCAGCAGACCCTGGTCGCTTGGGAAGAGGCCCTGAAAACCGCCAACCGCGAGTCTTCGGACGCCGCGGCCCTGCAGGCTCTCAGCACCTATGGCGGGGCCTGGATCGAGCGCACACCGGCAATTCCCAAAGGCCTGTCCGAAGCCTTCGTCGGCATGGTCTGGGCCGACAGCCACGATGCGGGCACAGGTGGAACCCGCAAGGACACCTACCTCCGGGCGGTGCGGAAGGAATCCGCTGGCTACCGCATCCTCTCGCTCAACATGGGCGTGCTCGGGGATCGCGCGCAGGCCCTCGCCGGCGGCCAGGTGTTGTTCCAGCTGGCGCCGCAGAGGGCGGAACGCGACGGGAGGCAGTCCCTCCAGGTCCGCACCATGGGGCGCAGTGAAACCCATGAGGCCCCCATCCTGGTGGGGCGCAGCGAAAGCACCGCCAGCTGGACCAAGGGCCAGCCCCTGCAAGGATGTGGCCTGTTCGCACCCTTCAACCTGCCGCCCCTGGCCTTCACCATCACCGACTGGTCCTCGGGCCAGCCCATGGTGCTCACCGCCACGCCGGAAACCAACCTCTACGCGCTCTTCGCGGGCTTCAAGTCCGGGGAGCGGCAGGGGATGTCCCTGGGGACTGTGAAGGCCATCGTCATCGTCATCCTGGTGCTGGTCGCCCTGGCCACGGCCCAGGCCTTGGCGGCGATTCTGGGCCTGGTCCTGGCCTGGTCGCTCGGCCGGGCCGTGAATGACCTGCACCGGGGCGTGCATCAGCTCAGCCTCGGTGATTTCACCACCCGCATCCGCCTTCGAGGGAAGGACCAGGTGGCCCAGCTCTCGGCGGCCTTCAACGAAATGGCGGGTCGCCTGCAGACCGCGGCCAGCGAGCGGGAGGAGCGCCTGCGCATGGAGGAGGAACTCCGCGTTGCTCGGGAGGTGCAGATGCGCCTGCTGCCAGATCTGGAGGCGCTGCGGATGCCCTCGGTGCGGGCCACCATCCTCCCGGCCCGTGAAGTGGCGGGGGACTACTACGACCTCTTCCCCCTGGCGGACGGCAGCCTGGCGTTCCTGATTCTGGATGTCAGCGGCAAGGGGACCAGTGCCGCCTTCTATGCGGCGGAAACGAAGGGTGTTCTCTCTGCACTTGACAAGCAGGTCTTGGGTCCCGTGGATGTCGCCGACCGCCTGAATGCCATCTGGTGTCAGGGGCATGATCGCCGGCTCTTCCTCACCCTGGCCTACGGCACCTTCCATCCGCGCACGGGCCGCTTCCAGTTCGTGCGGGCGGGCCACCCATCCGCTTTCCTGCGGCGCCAGGATGGGCAGGTTGTTCGGCTCCACCCGCGTGGCCTGGGCGTGGGTCTCAGCGACAGCCGCTTCAAGGAGGCCCTGGAACTCAGTGAGGGCACCCTCGAGCCCGGCGACAGCCTGATCTTCTACACGGATGGCCTGTCGGAGGCGCAGGCACCCGATGATGGCTTCTACGGCGAGGATCGGCTGGAGTCGCTGCTCGGCCACCCCACGGAGGATCTGCAAGCCGCCATCCTCGCTGATGTGGTGGCCTTCACCGAAGGGCGGCCCCTCGCGGACGACCTGACCCTGCTCATCCTCCGTCGCTGAGCGTCGGTTCAGCGGGTGGCTTCCTTCAGCTCCCGGACGATCTCTGGGGCCTGGATGCGGGCTTCGTGGAGGGCTTTGGCGAAGAGCACCTTGGCTTCGTCGTGGCGGCCTTCGCCACGGGCCAGCCAGGCCTGGGCCCGGAGGATGTAGGGTGTCTCGTCGGTGGACAGCGTTCTGCTGCGATCCAGCAGGCTGCGGGCCATGCCTCGGCGGCCATCCCGGGCCAGGCACTCGGCTTCACCGGCCAGGCAGTGGGCCTCCATGACCGTATCCTTGAGCTCCTGATGGAGAGTCAGCGACTGGCGGTAGAACCCACGGGCGGCTTCGAACTTGATGGCCGTACGATTCAGCTCCCCCAGGTTGTAGAGGGCGAGGGCCTCCATGGGGTGCAGCCGGGTGTTGCGGGCGAGCTCCAGGTACTGGCGCACCAGGCCTTCGGCACGGTCCAGTTCACCTCTTGCCTGAGCGACGCTGGCCCGGCCCATCAAGGTGTAGACCAGACCGTTCTGATCGCCGTTGGCCTCACGAAGGGTCTGGGCTTTGCGGAAGAAGGCTTCGGCGCGGTCCAGTCCACCTTCCTGGGCCAGGGCCAGGTCGCCCAGGTTGTTGATGATGATGGATTCTCCCCAGCGGTCACCGTATCCCTGCACCGTCTGAAGCGCGCCCAGGTAGCGCTCCTCGGCACCCTTGAGGTTGCCGCGCTCTCGTTCAATCACCGCCAGGTTGTTCAGGGTTCGGGTGGCGTTGTGCTTATCCCCAATGGATTGATAAAGAGCCAGAGCCTTCTGGTATTCAGTCTCGGCCTCGGCGGGCTTGTGTTGGCGCTGGTACCCGACACCGATGGTCGCGTGGACGCCAGCCTCGAAGGAGGCGTCCCCCAGCTGCTTCGACAGTTCCAGAGCCTCGCGACTGGCGCGGTCCGAAGCCTCCCACTGGCCCCGGTCTCCATGACGCACGGAGAGATAGTGCAGTGCTTTCATCTCGTAGATGCGGTTGCCTTGGGCCCGGGCGGCCCAGCGCGCCCACTGGAAGACGGGCTCCGGTGGGATATCCGCCAGGCGGCTGAGGCACTGGGCATAACCCAGCACGGCAGGCGCATAGTCGGGGGCCAGCTGAGTGGCCAGCTGAAAGGCTGGAGCGGCCTCCTTGAATTCGCCCCGTTCCATGAGCTCGGTCCCACGGGCATAGGCTTCGAGCGCCCTGGGCGGCAGGTCGGGCAGAGAGCTGTGGTGGGAGCGGGAGGCGAACGGGTCCACGGCTTTGAGGACATCGCCGGAGACCTTGCGCGCCAGCGGCAGGGACACGGCTGACGGTTCACCGGATTCCCGGGCCTCCCCGGCTTGGCGGACCTTCCCGCTGGCGTCGATCAGCTCGTACGCCACCGAGAAGGCTCCGCCGACACCGTTCGTCAAGGAGCCACGCAGCAGCAGCTGCGTGCCGAGGGCCGAGACCAGACGCGCTTGATCTTCTGGGCTGAGAACTCCCTGGAGGGGCAGGCGCAGGGTGGTTCGTGCCTTGGCCACACTCTCCAGATCGATGGGCGCTAGCTTGGGATTGTCCCGAAGGGAAGCCTCCAGCATTTCCGGGAGCACCAGGCGAGCGAATGAATCCATCTTCGGATCACCGGTCTGGTTGATGAAGGGAAGGACCATCAGCCGGGCCGGGTGCTGCCGGATCAGGTCGGCGATGATGCCGCGGCTCAGGAACAGGTTCACGCCACCGGCCAGTAGCAGAGCCCCCAGCACGGAGATGGCCGTCCAGCGAAGCAGGCTCCGGGGTCGGAGGAGATGACCGAGGGTCTGCGAAACCCGGGAGGCCGTGGGCCGCTTGAACGGATGGGCTTCCAGCATGGCCCGCAAGAGTTCCGAAGTACCCGAAGGCAGCCCGCGTCCTTTCAGTTCGCGTCGAGAGCCCTCGACGATGGCTCGCATCCGGGTGCGTCCCTCTCCGGGAAAGGGATGCTCTCCAGCCAGGAGCTCCCAAGCTACGATGCCCAGGGAGAACACGTCGCTGGAGGGCCCGGCCGCTTGGCCTTGGATCTGCTCCGGGGAGGCGTAGCTTGGGCTTCCCATGAAGGTTCCAGCCTGGGTGAGCTGATCCCAGCTGTGGGAACCCGAGGCGTCCCGCCGCTCGCCTTCGGTTCGGGACATGGCGGTTTCCCGCCCATCCGAATTCCTTTTCTTTTCTGCTTCCTCCAGTGCCAGGAGCAGGGCCAGATTGGGCACGGCGGAGGGTGTGATCTGGAACTCCCCCGTACCGTGCGTGCCCGCCAGCCTGGCCAGGCCGAAATCGAGGACCTTCACGCGGGGGCCTTCCTCACCTTTCCCGGGCGCGACCATGATGTTGCCGGGCTTGAGGTCGCGATGGACCAGCCCCTTGGCATGGGCGGCCTCCAGGGCCTGAGCCACCAGGCGAATGACCTGGAGCTTGTCCCGGACCTTAAGATCCGGGGCGGCCTGGTCCAGCGTTTGCCCCGCCACCAATTCCATGGCGATGAAGGTACCGCCGGGATCGTCCACCCAGTCGTGGATCTGGCAGACATTCGGATGATTGAGCTGGGCCAATGCCAGGGCCTCACGGCGGAACCGTTCAGGGGCGCCGACCTCCCGCTCACCACCTGCTCGCAGCGCCTTGAGCGCCACCATGCGCTCCAAGGTGGAATCCCAGGCCCGGTACACCTCGCCCATGCCCCCACTGCCCAGCAGCGACTCCACCCGGAACCGCCCCACCTGGTCACCGGGCTCCAGGAGTCGTCTCCCCGAAGGGAGGGCAGACTCGGGCTGAGGGTCGTTGGACATTTCACACCGGATATTTTTTTTACCTTAGCACATCCAACGACACCCTCATCTCGCGCGGTGCCGTGGGGATTGTTGCGACCTCATTAGTCGAGGGTCGCCCCCCGCTCACCGTCCTGCCAGCGCAGTCGCAAAGCGGCCCCGGTCGGCAGGCTTTGGGACTGGGTCACTGGCCGACCGTCCCGGCCCAGTGCCAGCACGAAGCCTCGCTGCAGCGGTCCCGTGGGATCCAGACCATGCAATCGCTCCGTCAGCACGGCGAGCCGCTGGTCACGGCGCTGGATCGCGTGCAGGGTCGCGGGCCCCAGTCGTCTCTGGGCGTCGCGTACGCGGGGCAGATCCGCTTCTCCGGCAGCCAGGGGCCCCACGTGGGCCAGCCTCTGCCGAAGCAGCGCCAAGGTCGCGGCAGCCCCATCCAGGCCCCGGCTCGGATGGGCCAGGGCCAGACGCTGGGCCAGCGCTCCCAGACGGGTCGTGGTGGGTGCCAGGGGGTTGGCCCTCTGCAGTCCCTGATCCGTCAGCAGGTTGAGGTGAGTCTCCAAGCCCCGCAGCCGCCAGAGGGTCTTGGCGGTCAGTGCTTCCATGCGCCTGCGCAGTTCGGCGCCCAGGGCCGACCGGTCCGGTGTGGCCAGCTCCGCCGCCTGGCTGGGAGTGGCGGCCCGGCGATCCGAGGCGAGATCCACCAGCGTCGTGTCGATCTCATGACCCACGCCCGTGATGACCGGGATGCGGCAGTCCGCCACCGCCCGCACCAGCTCCGGATCATTGAAGGCCCACAGATCCTCCAGGCTGCCACCGCCCCGCACCAGCAGCAGGGCCTCGCAACCCCAGTGGGGATCCTGGAGTTCCTGGATCGCCAACAGCGTTTCAGGTACGCAGCGTTCGCCCTGGGCGGCTGCGGGAGCGATGAGGAGATCGATACCTGGCGCCCGGCGGGCGGTTACTTCGATGACATCGCGCAGGGCCGCGCCTCCCAGGGCGGCCACCACGCCCAGTCGGTTCGGGAAGCGGGGCAGGGGCCGCTTCGGGCGATCGAAGCGGCCCTGGGCGCGGAGGTCCGCCTCCAGTTCGCGCAACCGGGCCTGGAGGTCGCCCACGCCTGCGGGTTCGCAGTGGGTCACCGCCAGGGTGATGGTTCCTCCTGACACATAGAGGTTCAGGCTGCCCTTCACCACCACCCGCTGGCCATCGGTGGGGCGATGCTGCAGGAGCCGCTGCTGGCTGGCCCACACCGCGCAGGAGAGGGCCGCGCCCTCCTCTTTCAGCGTGAAGTACCAGTGCTTTCCCAAACCCCGGAAGTTCGATACCTCACCCACCACGCAGACGGAGGCAAAGGGCGGTTCCAGCCGGGTCTTGACCTGCTCCAGCAGGCGCTTGACGGAAAGGGGGGCGTCCATCTGGGCATGATCGCATGGGCGCGTGGGAGGCGCATTCGCCGTGGCTGTTCCCGTCGCTCCTTCGGTAAGGTAGTGGCATGTCCTCCGCGTTCGATGCCTTTCTGAAGACTTGGCGCGGTTCCGCCGGAAACGAGCGGGCCAACTTCCAGTCCTTTCTCCGGGACTTCTGCGCCGTGCTCGACCTGCCCCTGCCCGAACCGAAGCACCCGACCTCGACCTACTGCTTCGAGAAGGACCTGAAGCTCACCCACCTGGACGGCACGACGACCACGGGGAGCATCGACTGCTACCGCGCGGGCTGCTTCGTCCTGGAGGCCAAGCAGGGCAGCACCGCCGAGGCAACGGGCTCGGCCCCCCGGCGCGGCACCCGGGCCTACGACCGCTACATGGAGGCCGCCTTCGGGCAGGCCGTGAACTACGCCCG